>JBJMGR010000186.1:0-25869 GCA_045807805.1 Pyrinomonadaceae bacterium
GGAAGCGCCCGCAAACGTCACGACCGACGCGGAGAGCCAGGAGTACGGCGCGCAGCACGGGCAGACGCCCGAGGGCTTAAACACGGGCTCCTCTTCGCCCGACGCGACCGCGGACGCCGACAACACGGGCGCGGGCGAGCCGGGCGAAGGCACGGGCGCGAAGGGCGGCGAGTACAGCTAAACGGAATGCGGAATGCGGATTTGAAACAGCGACGCCTTCATCAATCATGGTTGATGAAGGCGTCGCTTCCTTAACTCCGACAGTTAAGCGAGAATGCCACACTCTCAAATCCGCGAACCGAAGTCCGAATACCGCAATCAGTCAGCGGCACCGCACGTCGCGCTCGTCGCGGTGCAGTTGATTTTCGGGACGTGGCCCATCATGGCGAAGGTCGCGCTGCGCGCACTGCCGAGCACGGGGCTCGTTGCATTCCGCATCGCGGGTGCGGCCGTCGCGCTCCTCGCTATCCTTCGCGCACGAGGCCGCCTCGTCGTCCCGCGTCGCGCGGACATCGCGCGTCTCGCGCTCTACAGCCTGCTCGGCGTAGTCCTCAATCAGTTTCTCTTCGTCAAAGGTCTCGCCCTCTCGACCGTAGTCAACTCGACTCTGCTCGGCACGGCCATCCCCGTCTCGACGCTCGTAGTCGGCGCGCTGCTCGGATACGATAAACTCTCCGCACGCTCCGCGCTCGGAACTCTCATCGCGGCCGCGGGCGTCGTCTATCTCGTTGACCCTTTCCGCGCAAACCTCGCGGGCGATAAGACTCTCGGCAACCTCCTGCTCGTCGCGAACACCATCGCGTACGGCTCCTACATAGCCATCTCGCAGGACGTGTTCCGACGCTACGGCGCGCTCGTCTCAATCACTTGGGTCTTCGTCCTCGCCTGCGTGGTAGCGGTGCCCTTCGGCGGCTACTACCTCTCGGACGTGCCGCTCGCCAGTCTCGACTGGCACATCTGGCTCGCGGTCGCATACATCATCCTCGTGCCGACCGTGGGCGCGTACTACCTCAACGCGTGGGCGCTCGAACGCGTCTCGCCGAGCACGGTCGCGGTCTACGTCTACCTACAGCCGCTCATCGCGTACGCCGTCGCGCCGTTCTTTCTCGGCGCGGAGGAGCAGTGGACTGCGCGCACGTTCGTCGCGGCGGCGCTCATATTCGCGGGCGTGGCCGTCGTCACCTTGCGCCCGCGCGGCGGCGTGATGCCCGACATGTCGGAGCACCCTGACGCGCTCGGCCACTGATTTGATAGAATCGGCGCGAACGCTCTTATGTCCGTAACGCGAGCAAGCACTGCGTCCGACACGCGCGAAGAAGCGCGGACGCTGAGGGAGGCGCGGCTGAAGAACTCGGCCGCGCGGCTCTCCGTGCTCGCGGCGGCGTTTCTCATCGTGCTCAAGTCCGCGACGGGCTGGCTCACGGGCTCTATAAGCGTCTGGGCTTCGCTGCTCGACTCGACGATGGACATCTTCGCGTCCATCATCAACTACTTCGCCGTGCGCGCCGCGTCGCGCCCGCCCGACGATGACCACCACTACGGCCACGGCAAAGCAGAGTCGCTCGCGGGACTCTTCCAGTCGTTCGTCATAACGGTCTCGGGCATCTTCCTCATACGCGAGGCCGTGCGCCGCATCATTACTCCGCATCAAACCGGTCTCGAATGGGTCGGCGTCGGCACGATGGCGGTGGCGGGCGCTGTCAGCGTCGCGCTCGTCACGCGACTCCGAAAGGTTGCGCGCGAGACGGACTCGCCCGCGCTCATGGCCGACTCGGTTCACTACGCGACGGACGTTTTCACGAACGGGGCGGCGCTCGTCGCGCTTCTCATCGTCGCGCTGACCGGCTGGACTCTGGCAGACCCGCTCTTCTCAATCGCAATCTCCGCCTTCATACTCTGGTCTGCATTCGACGTGGCGCGCGACGCCGTCAACGTTCTGATGGACAGGCGGCTCGGGCCGGAGGTTGACGAGGCGGTCGCGGCCGTTGTCAACAGTTTCCGCGACCAGGGGGTCACGGGCTTCCACGACCTACGCACGCGCCGCTCCGGCTCTCACAAGTTCATTGACCTTCACCTCGAAGTCACGCGCGATAAGAGCTTCGTCCGCGCGCACGACCTCACGGAGCGCGTACTCCGCGCCATCGAAGCCGACATCCCACGCTCGCGCGTCCAGATTCATACCGACCCGGCGGAGTAAACAGAACCGCGAACGGTAGTGAGCGGGTAGTTCAACCACCGCAGGCAGAGAGGCACGGCTAGTTGAGTCTTAGCCGTGCCTCTCTGGTTATCCCTGTCCATACCCGCTCGCTACCGCTCGCGGTTCTGATTCTCAAGCCGTCTTGAGCGCCTTCGCCTTGACGGCTTCGCCTTCGGCCGTGCGGCGTAGCTCGAAGAGTTTCATGAGGGCTTCGACGGGCGAGAGCGAGTCGAGGTCTGTGCGAAGGAGTTCCTCGACGAGGCGCGCGCCGCGTCCCCACGTCGAGGCGTCGAAGTGTTCGAGAGCTTCGCTCGCGCCCGCTTCGTCTGCGGCGGCAGAATGTTCGCCGCCTTCGTAGATGCGAAGTAGCTCTTCGGCGCGGCGCACGACGGGGCGCGGAAGCCCCGCGAGCTTCGCCGCGTAGACACCGTAGCTGCCCTCGGCCACGCCGGGCGCGACGCGGTAGAGGAAGACGAGTTCCCCGCTCCGCTCCGCAATCTCCACGTGCAAATTCTTGAGGCGCGGCAGCGTACCCGCGAGTTCGGTCAACTCGTGATAGTGCGTGGCGAAGAGCGTCTTCGGGCGCAGGCGCGGATGGTTGTGAAGATATTCGAGGACTGCGCGCGCGACCGCGAGTCCGTCGTAGGTGGACGTGCCACGGCCCAACTCGTCGAGCAGCACGAGCGAGCGCGGCGTCGCGTGATGGAGTATGTGCGCGGTCTCGACCATCTCGGTCATGAAGGTTGACTCGCCGCTGCCGCTGCGGTCGTAGAGACCTATGCGCGTGTAGACGCGGTCGGTCAAGCCGACGGTAGCAGACCCGGCGGGCACGAAGCTCCCGGCCTGCGCCATGATGACTGTGAGCGCGGCCTGCCGAAGATATGTCGATTTGCCCGACATGTTCGGCCCCGTTATGAGCGCGATCTCGGGCGCGCCTTCGCCGCCCAACTCGATGTCGTTCGCGACGAACTCCTTACCTTCGAGCAGGCGTTCAAGCACGGGATGACGGCCGCCGCGTACGCGCAGCACGTCCGCGTCTACCACCTCGGGCCGCGCGTAGTTCCAACGCGCCGCCGCGCTCGCGAAGGAAGATATAACGTCAAGGTGTGCGAGCGCCGCGGCCGCCGCGAGAATCTTATCGCGCTCTTTACCGACCTCGACGCAGACGTGTCGGAAGAGTCCGGATTCGAGTTCGCCTATGCGCGTCTGCGCGTTCAGGACGAGCGACTCGTACTCCTTGAGTTCGAGCGTGATGAAGCGCTCTGCTGCGGCGAGAGTCTGCTTGCGCGTGTAGCCGCCGGGGACGAGATGAAGGTTGGGCTTCGTCACCTCAATGAAGTAACCGAAGACCTTGTTGTAGCCGACGCGCAGGCTCCTGATGCCTGTGCGTGCGCGCTCGCGCTGCTCCATCTCGGCGAGGAAGGTCTTGCCGTTGCGAAGCAGCGCGCGCAGAGAGTCAAGCTCCTCCGAATAGCCTTCGCGTATCACGCCCGCATGCTCGCCGCGCGTGGGCAACTCGTCGTTGACCGCGGCCGTTATCAGCTCGCACACGCGCGCGCAGTCTGGAAGCGAGTCGAGCATCGAGGCGAACTCCGGCCCGGCGCGGTTCAGGAGCGAGGCCACGCGCGGGACGGCTTCGAGGCTCTGACGCAGCGCGAGAATCTCCTGCTGCGTCGCTAACCCCGCGCGCGCGCGGCCCGAGAGCCTTTCGAGGTCGTGGACGTTCTCCAACGCCGCCGAGAGTTCCGCTCGCTCACGCTCCTGTGCGACGAAGCGCGAGACGCGCTCGTGGCGCAGCATAATCTCCGCGCGGTCTAAGAGCGGCTGGCGCAGCCAGCGTCGAAGCATTCTCCCGCCCATCGCCGTGCGCGTCTCGTCGAGCGTGGCGAGCAGGGACGGCGCACCGCCCGCGCTTGCGAACAGTTCGAGGCTGCGCACGGTCTGCTCGTCAAGCACCATGAAGGCTTCGGGGTTGTAGCTCGTCAGGCGCGTCAACTGCTCCGCGACGTTCGACTGCGTTTCCGAAAGATAGTTGATAATCGCCGCGACGGCGGCGGTGGCGAGTGGCTGTCTCGTCAGCCCGAAGGGCGCGAGCGAGCGCGAGCCGAAGTGCCGCTGCACGACGCGGCGCGCGCCGTCCGGCTCGAACGCTTCGTCGGGCCTGCGCGTGATGAAGCCCGGCAGACTCGAAGCCTGCTCCGCGAAGGTCTTCGGCACCAGAAGCTCGGAAGGCGCGATGCGTTGAAGCTCGGCGTAGGCTCGCGCGGAATCCAACTCGGTCGCCGCGAAGTCGCCCGTGGTCACGTCGGCATAGGCGATGCCTGCGCGGTGTCGGCCGTCGGTAACGAAGGCCGCGATGTAGTTATTGATTTTGCTCTGAAGCAGCCCCGTCTCTAAGACCGTGCCGGGAGTGACGACGCGAACCACGTCGCGCTCGATGAGTCCGCGCCCCGCCGCGCCGCCCTTGACGGGCGCGGCCGTCAACTGCTCGCAGATGGCTACGCGATGGCCGCGCGAGATGAGGGTCGCGAGGTGACGTTCGAGGCTGTGGTGCGGCACGCCCGCGAGAGGCACGCGCAGGTTGCGCCCCATCTCTTTGGACGTGAGCATGATGTCCAGCTCTTTCGCGAGCAGGCGCGCGTCGTCGTCGAAGGCTTCGTAGAAGTCGCCTATGCGGAAGAGTAGTATCGCGTCGGTGTGGCGGCGCTTGATTTCGAGGTACTGCCTGCGTATGGGTGTGGCCGTCGTCATCGCTCGAAGATTTGCGAGAGGAGGTCTTCGACTGAGGTGAGGGCGCGGTGGAGTCTACGCAACTGCTCGAAGCTCAGGATGGTCGTGACGCGTCCTATCTCGTGGAACGGGCCGGTGCGCGCGAGGCTCAACTGCCGCTCGGCGCGGTTCGTGTCGCGCTCGCTGGCGACGACGAGGAACGGGCGCGAGCGTTGCGCGTCGTAAGCTCGCTTGAGTTTGGCGAGCGCCGCGTCAACGTTACCTTTGCGCTGCACCTCGAAGACGTGGCTGATGCGCGGGCTGTCCTCGGCCGCGCGCCAGACAACGTCGTAGTAGTCGAACTCGGCCTCAGCCGCGTGGCCGAGCACGCGCGCCACGTCAACGAGCATCTGCTGTACTTCGCCGTGCGTGAGACCTTCCGACGCGGCATCTTCGACGGGCACGGGTTCGGAGATTGTGAACTGCAAAGCCTCTTCGCCGACGCGCCTGCGCCCGCGGTCTGTAATCTTCCAGCGACCGCGTTCGCGCTCTATCTCTCGCCGTCCGTCGAGTTCGCGCGCGGCCGATTGCACGAGCCGACGCCACTGTCGCATGTGGCCGTTCTCGGCGGCGCGCACCTCTTCGCCACCGAGCTGCGGGAAGTATGCGACGAGGCGGTCGTATAGAAAGCGCGCGTGCTCGACGCCGCCCGTGGCGACCAGCTCCTGCAAGAGGGGCAGCTCGATGCGCTCCGCGCTCGGATAGGCCATTGCTTTTCGGTTCGGGAGTTAAAGGGACTTCGGGAAGGGCATCTCCCGGCACGAGGTAAATCGTACGCGGCAAAGTTACAGGAGAAGCGTGCGAACAATCAAGTACGGGTTTGAGGGAGCGCGTCGGGCTTGCGCGAAACGACGCGCCCGGCGGCGCGTGAGCACGGTCTTTCAATCGGGGCCGTGCTCACGCGCCGCCGCGCGGAGACCGAGGACTACCTGTGGAACACGCCCCCGCTAAAGTGGGTTTGATAGTTCCGGAATCCCTCTTCGTAACCACGCAGGAAACATTCACGATAATCCTGCCGGGCGGCACCGCTTCTGCCGATTGAGAAGAGGCTACCGCCGCCGCCCCGCTTGTAGAAGTGCGAACTCTGCGGGTCGTAGGACTGTCCGCGCTGCGCGTCGTTCGCGCCCGTGTACAGTCCGTCGCCGTAGCCACGGTCGCACTCGTCCGCGCTACGCGCGGCGCTGTTCGTAGAGTTGTTCTGATTGTTGGATTCGTAGATGGTTGTGTCGTCGTGGCTGTGGTGATGACGGTGGCGGTCATGGTCACGATCCCCGTCGTGGCCGTCGTGCCTGTGGTCTCGGTGATGATGGTCGGGGTCGTTCTCCCCGTCGTGATGTCCGCCTCCGCGGTCTCCGCCATGATTGCCGCCGCCGCCGTGGCCTCCTCCACCATTATCGCCGCCACCCCTGTGGCCGCCGTTTCCGCCGCCGCCGGTATGAGTCGGATCGTCGCCGGTCGGCACGGGGCTGTCGTCGTCGGAATGGGTACGACGACGAGGACTTTCGCCGGGCTCTCGCTCCGCCCTCGCTCCGCTTCTATTGCTATCGCCGCTGCTCCTGCCGCTGTTGTTTCTGATGCTGTTATCGCTGCTGCCTCTACCCCTGTCACTACTGCTGCTGTGATTGCTCTCGCTGTGACGCCTACTGCTACTGCTGCTGTCGTTGTTGCTACTGCTGCTGTTACTGCTGCTATCGCTGCTACTACTGTTGCTGCTAGTACTACTGCTGTTGCTACTGCTGCTGTTGCTGCTGCTATCACTACTGCTGTGACTGTCGTTGCTACTGCTCCTGTTCTCGGTCGGGTCCGAATTCTCGGAATGCCTCTGCGCGCGCGCGGTTGACGCGGACACCGCCACCAAAACGAATAAGATCAGGCAGGATAGGACGAGCGCCGTGTTCGTCCTCTTAAAGAGATTCGCCTTCATCGATTGCCTCCGTGAGCGGCCCGGCAGACACCTACCGCCGGGATGGGACCAACACTCTGACGAGCTTTTGACGCGCCACTCCGGGCGATGGATATAGCAGCGTCAACGCTCTAGTCAGGCTTCGGATTTTGGGAGAGCGACGCGGTCAGCAGACATTAGTCCTTCAGGCTTTGGCTGGCGGTTTTGTCGCGTCGTGGCGTTTGTCTGGAACGCGACGCCAATATACACCTAGCCTGTAACCTCAGTCACGCCCTACAAACGAACCGCTGCATCCGGTCTCTTCACAAAAAAAGCAGCCGGGTCCGAGAACCCGGCTGCGATTGTCCTGAAGCATCTCTCTTATCAGGCCACGGCCATCTCGACCTCAAGCCCGAAGGCCGTGCGTATTTCGTCAGAGTCGAGCGTGTCGCGCTCCATGAGACCTTCGACAAGGCGCGCTATCTCTTCGCGCCGGGCGTCAACCACGTCGCAGGCGCGCTTCATCTGCACGTTGACTATCTCGTTAGTGGCCGTCTCGATGCGGTCTAAGAGCGCCTGACTGTGCGGGTCTTCAGGCTTGCCGAGGTGTATCGGGCCGAGCGGGCTCATGCCGAACTCCGCGACCATTCGGCGCGCAATCTCGACCGCGCGCTCGATGTCGTTCGACGCGCCCGCCGTCATCGTGTCGAGCAGAAGGATTTCCGCGGCGCGGCCACCGAGGAGCATCGCTATCTGGTCTTCGAGGTACTGGCGCGTGCGCATGAGTCGGTCGCGCTCGGGGAGCGCCTGCGTGACGCCGAGCGCGCGCCCGCGCGGCAAGATGGAGACCTTGTGAATCGGGTCGCCGTTCTCGACCGCGAGACCGACGGCGACGTGGCCCGCCTCGTGTACGGCGGTCGCGTAGCGCTCCTCGTCGTCCATCATGAAGCCCAGACGCTCGACGCCCATCAGAATCTTGTCGCGCGCGTACTCGACGTGCGGACGACCGACGGCCTCGGAGCCGTCGCGCGTCGCGAAGATCGCGGCCTCGTTCAGAAGGTTCGCGAGGTCTGCGCCGGAGAAGCCCGGCGTGCCGCGCGCTATCCAAGAAAGGTCGAGACCATCTTCGAGCTTGAGCTTGCGCGAGTGTACGCGGAGTATCTGCTCGCGCCCGCGCATGTCCGCGAGGTTGACTGTTATCTCGCGGTCGAAGCGGCCCGGTCGCGTGAGCGCCGAGTCGAGTATGTCCGGACGGTTGGTCGAGGCGATGACGACGACGCCCATCAACTGCTCGAAGCCGTCCATCTCTATGAGCAACTGGTTGAGCGTTTGGTCCTGATCGGCGGAGGCCGAGTCGCCGCCGCGCCCGCGCCTGCGACCCAAAGCGTCAATCTCGTCAATGAAGATGACACAGGGCGAGAGCTTGCGCGCGCGCGCGAACAACCTACGCACGCGCGACGCGCCGAGCCCCGCGAACTTCTCCTGGAAGCTCGAACCCGAGACTGAAAGGAAAGGAACCTTCGCCTCGGTCGCCGCGGCGCGCGCGAGCAGAGTCTTGCCCGTGCCCGGAGGGCCTGAGAGGAGTATGCCGCGCGGCGCGCGACCGCCGAGGCGGCTGAACTTCTCCGGGTCGCGCAGAAAATCGATAGTCTCCGCGAGTTCGGTGCGCGCCTCGTCAACGCCCGCAACGTCTTGGAACGTGACGGGCTGGCCGCCAGATACCTCCGTCGAGCCGATGTCCTTCTCCATGCCGCCCATGCTCGCGTAGACGCGCCAGCCTATGAGCGCGAAGAGCAGGAGCGCGGCGGCGGGCAGGAGGTAGCCGAGGGCGGTCACGATTACGCCCGGCTGCTGCGTCTCGAAGGCGACGGCGACGTTGTGGCGCTCGAAGGCCGAGGCTACGTCGTGTTGTGCGACCGCGTTGGTGACTATCGAGCGCACGAGCGAGCCGTCGCTCCCCTTGACCGTGACGACCTCGCCGGAGATTTCGACCGAGAGAGCGCCGCCCGCCTCAGCCATCTCGCGCAACTGCGTGAAGTTCACTTCGCGCACGGCCGCGCCGGGCTGCCTGTAGGCGACCGCAGCGACGGTAGCGAGCAGCAGGAGAATCAACGCGCCCGTTATGACGGCGCTCTTCTTTTGCATGCGGGGGGACAGACGGGAAAAAGGCATAGCGTCCTCGACTAAAAAAATCAATGGGGCCGCGGAGGTTTCGCGACTGCTCAACTTGGTTTAGGGATTCAACTAAGAGACCGCCTCTGGATGGAGCCGCCGGAGGCATGCCGGACAGGTTCGCGCAGAAGTGCTGTCGGTGAAGTGGGCCGTCGTCGGGCGACCGGCCCAAGTGACACTCTAACAGTCCCGAGCTTTTTTAGTCCAGCGAAAACGGGTGGCCTAACTTCTTTCCCTTCAAGGCACGAGCCCGTAACACCTTCCGATGTAGCTCGCACACACACGGTTGCCGACGCCGCGGCGAATATCGGCGTGCAGGAGACTTCGGCCTGTATTCAGACATGTCGATTAAGTCAGGCACGGCGCGATTCAGTACAGGCGCGCTCTTATCTTCCTACGACACTTCAGAGCCGCGTCTGCTTAAATCGCGTGATTTTCGGCGTTTGAATGTGCGTCGGCGCGGCGCGACGCAAACTGGCATGGACGTTGCTAAATGGATCTGCAAGCGGTTAGAGATGAACGGAAAGATTAACGGCTACTGAGAGACAAAGGAGAAGGCGAACATGCTTTGGACGATTCTTGTGATTCTACTCGTGCTGTGGCTTCTGGGTCTTGTGAGCGGCGTCACGGTCGGCGGCTTCATACACTTGCTGCTCGTCCTCGCCCTCGTGATATTCGTGATCAACCTGCTGACAGGACGCAGGACGGTCTAAGCCGCGAGGCATAGAGAGAGACAAAAAAGAGGTAGAGAGAGGGCCGCGTGTTTCGGCACGCGGCCCTCTCCCTTTCTAACCTTGCCGACACTTCCCTTCGCGTCGCGCGTCTAGAGGTCGCGCCCGGCGCACTTCACTTTACTTCCACGCCACATGCGCGGCAGTGCGTGCGCCGCTTCGCGTTGAGCGTGCCGCACGACGCGCAGCGGTTGTACATCGTCCGCGCGAACCAGTTCGTGACGACGGCGCTCGCCGCGAGTATCAGGACGAGGACGAGTATGCTGAGGAGCGTGCTTCTCAACGTTTATGCCTCTCTACTTCCGACGCTCGCGTCTTAAGACTTCAACTCCTGTGCTTCTCCACAAGCTCTTCGTGGTAGCGTCGGCCGCGTTCGTAGCCGTGGCGGAACGCGCCCTCTGCGCACTCGCCGCCGTAGCACTCGCGAAGTCGCGCGGCGTCCTCGTCGTACGAGCGCCCGCGCCCCGAAGGATGTAGCGCCGCCTCGAAACCTCGACGGTAGACCGGCTCCTCGACGCTGAAGTCGCCGCCGTCAACCGTGTACTCCGCCTCTTCCGCGTCGCGAAGTCCGACCCACCATTCCTCGCGCGCTGCGTCAACGCTCTCGGCACCTGCTTGCGAGATAATTCCGCGCGCAGTGTCCCCGCGTGCGTCGTCTTCCGCGACGACGATGACGACCGTGCGCCCGCGCCGCAGCGCATCCTCGTAGACGAACATCTCGTCGTGCGGCAGCCCGCGCGCCATCGAGTCTTCGAGCGAGCCGCCCACGGCCGCGCCCGTCGCCACGCCGCCCGCACCGAGCACCGCGGCCGCAATCCCCGCCGCGATGACCGGCCCCACGCCGGGCAGGAAGAGGCTCGCGGCGGCAGCGCCGAGTTGGAGCCCGCCCGCGATGCCGAGCGCGCCGCCGACCGTTCCGCCTAAAGCCTTGCCCATGCCGGGCTGCTCGGTCTCTGTGGTCGGAACCTCGTCAAGCTGCGATTGCGAAGCGCCCGGCGTCAGAAGGCTTATGCGGTCTTCGCCGAAGCCCGCGCCTTCGAGCGCGCCGACGGCCGACTCGGCATCGACGCGTGAGTTGAAGATTCCTGCGACAGTGCTCATGCTGTTAGCTCCTTCATGCTTTGTAGGGGGAAGGATGATTTTAACACGATGCGGGCAGAAGTTGATTGAGTCGCCGCGCCGTACGTGTTAAATTGCTCGTGTCTTCCAGACCTCTGACCTCGGAGCAGCGGATGATAGAGATCGTCGAAAAGCACTGGCCCATGTCTGTCGGCGACGGCAAGGCGACGCGCAAGAAGAAGCCTCGCATACTCGCCATCACGACCGATTGCTGTACGGGATGCGCGGGCTCGCCCGCATGCATCGAGTACTGCCCCATCGAGGCCTGCATGTTCTGGGTGCCCGACGACGACCACACGCCCTTCGGCCGCATAGAGGTTGACCCGTACCTCTGCATCGGCTGCCAGAAGTGCATCAGCAAAGGCCCGGACGGCGCGTTCCTCGACGGCTGCCCGTGGGATGCGATAGAGATGGTGCCGACCGAAGACTGGGAGGCGATGCACGGCGTCAACCTTCCAGACGCGCCTCCGCCCCCGCCCGCCGGCTGAAGACCCCGAACGAAATTTCAACGACCGTCTTGAGAGCGGCGCTTGATGGCATCGGCCGTCTGCGCCGCCCTCTCTTTTAAGTCAATCGGCACGCCCTCGACGCCGCTCGCGTATCGCTCGACTTCGGCGAGGTCTTCCCTGTCGCCTAAGTAGTAGAGCCCGACGAGCGCGTCGCGAACCTGCTCCGCGTCGGGCGCGAGGGTGAAGAGGTCACTCCCGGCGGCAAAGCTCTCGCCGTCTTTGACGAGCGCGCGCGCAAGCTCACCGGGAAGCGGCGAGCGAACCTCTTCGACCTCGCCCGACCTGTTCCTGAACTTGACGAGCAGCGAGCCGCGCTTTACGTGCGTCCCTTCGGTGAGCGCTGTAAGCGCCGTGCCGTCGGACGGCGACTTGACCGCGTACGGCCGCAGCATCTCTCTGAGTTCGGCGCGGCAGCGCGGGTCGCCGAAGCGCACGAGCGCGAGCGCGGCGTTTCGGCGGACTATCGGCTCCGTATCTTCGAGCAGTCGCGCGAGCGCCGCGCGGAACTCTTCCGATTTGTGTTCCAGCCCCATCACCCACGCGGCCGTCATGCGCAGGTCGGGCGCGGGATTCCGCGAGAGCGCGAGAACTTGCGGGCTCCAACGCGCGGCCGACTCGTCGCCACGCTCCACGCGCTCGGCGAGTTGCGAGAGAGCGTGCTGCGCGTGCCGTGGGTTCGAGTTCGAGAGGTAGCGCGTCAACTCTTCGTCCGTCAGCCCGCGCCCGAACCAGGTCAGATACCACGTCAGCGAAGGCACAATAACGAAGAGCAGCGCCACGACGATGAGCGGCCACGGCGTACGCCTTCGCGCGACTCCGGCGGCGGCGTCGTCCGCGCGCGCGGGCCTGTCGCCGTTCGCGCCTGTGTGTTCGTGTGTGTCTCCCATCGCTTCAGCGCGGCGCGAACCAGTGGTAGAGCATAAGGTAGACGACGACGCCCGTGACGGAGACGTAGAGCCAGAGCGGATAAGTCCAGCGCGCAATCTTTCTGTGTCGCGCGAAGTCCGCGCGCAGTGCCCTACGCGCAGTGACGAAGACGAGCGGCACGATTGCCGCTGCGAGTATGACGTGAGTGATGAGTATGAAGAAGTATAAGGGGCGAACGAAGCCCTGCCCCGCGAACTTCACCGAGCCGTATTGCAAATGATAGGTGACGTAGGAGATTAGAAAGAGGCCGGAGACGACGAGCGCCGAGAGCATGCATGCGCGGTGCGCCGAGACGCGGCCGCGCCAGATGAAGTAGAGGCCCGCGAGGAGCAGCAGGCCGCTGGCCGCGTTGAGCGCGGCGTTTAAGTGCGGCAGTACCGAGTCGTTCATAATTCACGCGGGCGTGACGACTCGGCCGCCGCGCTCAAAGACTATCCCCTTCCTCGTTCGACGCGGGCGAGGCGGCTTCGCGTCCCGCTTCCGTGAGCGCGTAGAAATCGTTCCCGCGCTCTTCGAGCAGGCCGCGCTCGACGAGGCCCTCGATTGCGTAGAAGACTTCGCGGCGCGCGTCGGGGTCGTTGCCGCCCGCCTCGAAAAGCTCGTGGAGGTCGAGCGCGTCCCGGCCAATCTCCTCGAACATGTCGAGCACGCGCCGCGTCAGTTCGTCCAACTCTTAAATCCTTAACGCACGTGCGCGCCTCAACCGAATGCTTCGGCTATGGCCGCAGTGTTCTCGTAGCAGCGGAAGCCCGCGATTTTGCCTTCGCGTATCGTGAAGACGAGCGCCCAGGCATTGTCGAAGACTTTGCCGGTGCTCCGCACGCGGCCGCGCTCGTGACCCAGAGCGACGACGCGGTCGCCCTCGGCGATGAGGTCGCCCGGCTCGAAGCTCTCGAACTCGACGCTTGAGCCCAAATTCTTGAAGAACTCCAACGCTCCCTCGCGCCCGCTCCGCTCGCCGAAGTACGGGACTGTCTCGGGGCCGGGCGCGGTCCACTCCGCGTCATCTGTAATCAGTTCGAGAAGTCCGGGAACGTCGCCGCGCCCGAACATCTCGAAGACCGTCTGGACGACTCTCTTGTTCGCTTCCGTGCTCATTCTTCGACCTTCTTCTTCGGCGCGGGCTTGGGCGGGGGCGGCTTCTTCTCGCTAATCTCCTCGTAGCCGCAGCGCTCGCATTGCCATGCGGGGAAGACCGCGCCGGGGTCTGCCGTGCTCTGGTAGACGGCGCGGTCGGACGGGATTATCTTCCCGCCGCACGCGGGGCACACGCGGCCGCGTATTGTCTGCCGCTCAACGTCAACGGCCGGGACTAATTCTTCGGGCATAGTTTTTAAGACTCTATGTCGTCTTCGCCGTCGCCCTTACGCCTCCGGTATGCGACGGCGAAGATGGTGCAGAAGATGGAGACGGGCGGTATCAGTAGGACGACAATCGCGAGGTTCATCGTGCGCGCGGTCTTGTCGCCGCCGTTCATCAGACCTGCGCGGCAGAGCGGGCACTGCGCCAGCGTCTCGGAAGGCACAAAGAGAGCGACGGCCGCCAGCGCCAGAATCGCGGCCGAGAAGATCAGAAGTCGTCTTCCTTTGTTCTCCATAATTCTCCGCTCACTCCGACCCGTGCGCGGGCGCTTCCGTCGCCGCCCCCGTAGGTCGCGTCGTGCGCAGGCCGTTCGCGCGGAAGCTGTCGGGGAAGACTATGAAGAGGAGACAGATGCAGACGACCAGTATCGGAACTATCGTCAGCACCAGACTCATCCGCTCGAACTTCAGGTGCATGAAGTAGGCGATGATCATCGCAGCCTTGATGAGCGAGAGCCCCATCAGAATTACCAGCATGAGTGTGAGCGGCAAGTGTATGTATGCGAGGAAGACTTCGATTATCGTGAACGCCAGCAGCGCGCCCAGCACGTAGAGGAAGAGGCGCACGCCGCCCTCGAAGTGTACGTGCTCGGCGGCTCGCGCGGGCGACACCTCTTCGGCAATCGCGAACGGGCGTATGCCGCGCTCGCGCATCGTCAGCGCGGGGACGGCCACGAACGTGAGCGCTAAAAGAAGGCAGACGGCCGTGAAGAAGAGGCTGTCGATGGTCAGGAAGTTTCCGGCCTCGGCCGCGTTCTTGCCCGCCAGCACGAGGAAGCCCGCCGCGAGCAGGACGCACGCGCCTATCAGAATTATGTCCGACCTCTTCAGCACGTCGCTTATCGAACCGTTAGCCATTTAAGTTTCGCGCCTCCTTAACCTATACGCGCCCGCGCCTCTCAGCCCGAGTAGTCAACCGACATCAGGTATATGAGCGGGAAGACGAACATCCAGACGAGGTCTACGAAGTGCCAGTAGAGCCCGCTTATCTCTACGTCCTCGTGGCGCGTCTTCGAGATGCGCAGGGCGACGATGCCGAGGTATGCGACGCCCGTGAAGACGTGGAACATGTGTAGGCCCGTTATCGCGAAGAAGCTCGCGCCGAAGAGCGGCGGCGACTTGGGCCAGCGGTGCGCCCACTCGCCCGCGAGACGGAAGGGGCGCAGGCCCTCGTCGATGAGGTGCTTCCACTCTATCAAGTGGAGGACGAGGAAGGCCGTGCCGCCGAGCATCGTCGCGCCTATCCATCGGCGCGCGGACTTCAACTGGTTCGCGGCCGAAGCCTTCACGGCCATGACCATCGTGAAGCTGGACGCGAGGAGGCAGAGCGTCATCGTCGTCGAGAAGATGATCGAAGGGAAGATCGGGAACGGCGTCGGCCACTGGTCGCTTGAGGCGCGCGAGTACGAGTAGCCTATGAGGAGCGCCGTGAAGGTCATCGCGTCGGAGACGATGAAGAGCCACATGCCGAGCTTGCGGTGGCCGACCCTGTACGGCAGTGCCCCGCCGTCCCATTCGTTCGCCGCCAGATGGCCGACGTGCGCTTCTGTGCTCAAAGCCTCACCTCCAGAACAGTAGTAGCAGGAAGAGGACGACCCAAAGGCCGTCCATGAAGTGCCAGTAGGTGCCGACCACCTCCGTCAGCGTGCGCCGCTTCACGTCCGCGTCCGGATTCTCGCCCGCGCCGCCCACCCGACGCGCGTACGCGTAGAGCAGCGCGAGAGCGACAATCCCGCCCGTGAGGTGCAGCGCGTGCAGCCCCGTCAGGACGTAGAAGAAGGAGCTGTGCGGGTTCGACGCAAGGTAGAGCCCGCGCCCGACCAGCTCTCGCCACGCGAGAAGCTGCGAGGCGAGGAAGCCCAGACCGAGGAGCAGCGTCACGCCGAGCCAGAGTCTATATCCGGCCGACTCCTCGTGGCGGAGCGCGGCATGCGCGCGCGTGAACGTCAGACTGCTGAGAATTATCAGCGCGGTGCTCAGGTATGCGAACGAGGGCATCTCGCCGCCGTGCCAGTCCGTAGAGGTCGGCATACCCGAACGGACGACGTATGCGCTCGCGAGCGCCGTGAACATCATCAGTATCGAGGCGAGGCCGACGAGTATGCCGATCCGGTAGCGGTCGGGCGAGAAGCGGCGCGGCTCTCCACCACCGCCGCCGCCGGGGCCACCCGGCCCGTTCGGCCCGCCGCCGCCGGGGCCGCGCCCGTTGCCGCGCCCGCCGCCGCGCTTTCGCGAGCTGCTGACGCCGAGCGCGGACTCGCGCTGCGCGACCGCCTCCGTGTTACCTGTGACCGTTACCGCCATGACCGTTCCCACTCTCCCCCGCCTCTTCGTAAGAGGGCTCGTTCGATTCGGTCTCGTCGGGCGTCGTCTGTAGCACGAAGTCTTCGGGCGCGCCCGGCACGCCGAACTCGTAAGCGCCGCGGTAGACCGTCGGCACCTTGCCGCCGAAGTTGTCGTGCGGCGGTGGCGTCGCCGTCACCCATTCGAGCGTCGTCGCGCCCCAGGGATTGTCGCTCGCGCGCTTGCCCTTGAAGAGGCTCCAGAAGAAGTTGAAGAAGAAGAGCGCCTGCACGGCGACCGTGATTATCGCGGCCCACGTGACGAAGTGAATGAGATAGTAGGTCGGCTCGTTGAAGTGGTAGATGAATTCGAGTTTGCCGTTGACCGTCTCGTAGAACTGCGAGTAGCGACGCGGCAGACCGACGAGACCCATCGCGTGCATCGGGATGAAGATGGCGAAGACGCCGACGAAGGTCGGCCAGAAGTGAATCTTGCCGAGCGTCTCGTTCATCATCCGCCCGAACATCTTCGGGAACCAGAAGTATGTGCCCGCGAACATGCCGAAGATGGCGGCGACGCCCATCACGAGATGGAAGTGCGCGAGCACGAAGTATGTGTCGTGCATCGAGAGGTCTAAGCTGGACTGACCCAGAACGAGCCCCGTGATTCCGCCCGCGACGAAGAGCGAGACGAAGCCGACGGCGAACATCATCGCGGTCGTGAACCTTATGCGTGCGCCCCAGAGTGTGCCGAGCCAGTTGAAGGTCTTAATCGCGGAGGGCACGCCGATGGAGAGCGTCAGCACGGAGAAGGCCATGCCCGTATACGGGCTCATGCCCGAGATGAACATGTGGTGGCCCCAGACGAAGAAGCCGAGCAGCCCGATTGCGAACATCGCGAAGACCATCGCGCGATAGCCGAAGACGGGCTTGCGGGCAAACGTCGAGAGTATGTGCGAGGTCGCGCCCATGCCGGGGAGGATCGCGATGTAGACTTCGGGGTGGCCGAAGAACCAGAAGAGGTGCTGCCAGAGAATCGGCGAGCCGCCCGCGTGGTCGATGACGGTCGTGCCGTTCGAGAGTCCGCCCGGCACGAAGAAGCTCGTGCCCGCGTTGTGGTCGAGAAGGAGCAGGATACCGGCGGCGAGCAGCACCGGGAACGAGAGCAGCGCGAGCACGGCGGTCGTGAACCATGCCCAGCACGTGAGCGGCATCCTCATCAGAGTCATCCCGCGCGTGCGAAGATTCAGGAGCGTCACGATGAAGTTGAGCGCGCCGAGGAGCGACGCGACGCAGAATATCGCGATGCTTATGACCCAGAGATTTAAGCCCGTCCCCTGCCCCGGCACGTTCAGTAGATGACCTATCGCGGAGAGCGGCGGGTATCCAGTCCACCCGCCGGTCGGCCCTATGACCGTCCCGCCCGAGGCGAAGATTGCCGTGACTAAAACCGCAAGCCCTACGAACGTCGTCCAGAACGAGAGCATGTTCAGGACGGGGAATGCCATGTCGTCGGCACCTATCTGAATCGGGAGGAAGTAGTTTCCAAAGCCGCCCTGCGGCGCGGTCGTCAGGACGAAGAAGACCATCATCGTGCCGTGCATCGTGACGAGCGAGAGATAGAACTCCTGCGACATCACACCGCCCGGCGCGCCCTGCGGGAAGATTACGCCGAGGAGCCAGAACGCGTGGTCGGGCCAGGTCATCTTCAGCCGCATCAGCACGGACATCAGCATGCCGAGGAGGACGGAGAAGAGCGCGAGCAGGAGATACTGGATGCCTATGACCTTGTGGTCGATGCTGAAGATGTACTTGCGTATGAAACCGGTCGGCGCGTGGTGACCCGCCCCGTGGCCCTCCGCGTGACCCTCTTCGTGCCCTTCGTGTGCGTGACCTTCGCTTGGGATATCAGGCTCTGCCATCTAAGCTCTCCTCCCGCCCGCCGGACTCGGCGCGCGCTCGCGGCCGAGGGTGTTTCAGTAAGTGACCGGGTACTTCTTCTGTAGCTCCGCGACGCGCTTCTGGAAGGGCGCCTGCTGCATCTGCATGAGCGACGTGTACTCGTCCGAGGGGAGCACGAGCATGTATGCGCGCATCTTGTAGTGCTGCTGCCCGCAAAGCTCGGCGCACGCAATCTCGTACTGCCCTACCTTCTCGGGCGTGAAGTGGACATCGATGTTGAGCCCCGGCACGGCGTCCTGCTTGAAACGGAGCGGCGGCACCCAGAAACTATGTGTCACGTCGCGCGAGGCGAGCGTCAACTCAATCGGTCTTCCGGCCTGCGCGACGAGCGTCTGAGTGACAACGTCGTCCTTCGCGGCTGCGTCCGTGTCGTCGAGGCCGATGTAGTTGATCGACTCGTCGCTTATCTTCTGCGGGTCTGTGCGGCCGAACGAGTTGTCCGCGCCCGCGTAGTGGAAGTTCCATTGGAACTGCTGCGCGAGGACTTTGACCTTCGCGGCGTCAGCGGGCGCGGGCTGCATGTGCAGATTCCACCACACGCGCTGGCCGAGGAGTCCGAGCGTGATGAAGATGACCGCCGTCACCCCCGTCCAGAGAACCTCCATGCGGTTGTTGCCGTGCGAGTAGGCGGCGCGCGCGGTGCCGTCGCCCGTGTCCTGAAAGCGCCAGAGCACGTAGCCGAGTGAGACCTGCGCCGCGACGAAGGCGATGCCGACGACGATAATCGTCAGCATGAACTGCTGGTCGTATGCAGGCCCGTGCTCGGAGATGGCCTTCGGGAACCACCAGCGGCCGCTGGCGAGCATCCAGACCGAGAGCCCGGTCATGATCCAGAGGAACACGGCAAACGCACGGCCCATCTTCAAGCTCCTTAGGAAAAGTAGGCAGAAGGCAGAGGGCAGATAAAAGCCCCTGTGTCGGGAACTCTGATTTAATCTTTCAACTTACGAGATGCGGAGCGACTGCTTTCCGTCTTCTGCCTGCTACTTGTTGAAGACCATCAGCCCGAACAGGACGGGCAGGTAGAGCACGGAGGCGAGCAGAAGCCTCCGCGCGCCTCGGCGCGTGTTGGAGAGCGCGGCGTATATGCTCGTGCCGAGGAACAGGAGGCCGAGCACGAACGCGCCGTAGAAGTAGACCGGGCCCGTCGTCCCCAGCGCCGCCGGGAAGAGGCTGACGGGGACGAGGACGAGAGTCCAGATGACAATCTGCTGCGCGGTCAGACGCCCCTCGGGCTCGACCACGGGCAGCATCAGAATGCCCGCGCGCGCGTAGTCCTCTTTGTACATCCACGCGATGGCGAGGAAGTGCGGAAACTGCCACGCGAAGAGAATCGCGAAGAGCGCCCAAGCCTCTATCCCCGCATGCCCCGTCGTCGCAGTCCAACCCATCAAAGGAGGCATCGCACCGGGAAACGCGCCGACGATGGTCGAGAGCGAGCTACGCGTCTTGAGCGGCGTGTAGCAGAAGAGATAGCCGACGATGACGGTCACGCCGAAGGCGGCCGTGAGCAGGTTGACGAACGCGAGCAGGTAGAGTTCGGCAAGGACTGTGAGCCCGACGCCGAAAGCGAGCGCGGCCGCGGGCGAGAGCTTCCCCGTCGGGAGCGGGCGCGCGAGCGTGCGACGCATGCGCCCGTCGAGGTTGCGCTCGATGTACTGGTTGAGCGCCGCAATCCCGGAGGAGAGCAGCGCGATGCCGAAGAGCGAGTTGAAGAGTGCCAGATAGTCGAAGTGCCCCTTCGAGCCGAGGCAGAAGCCAGCGGCCGAGGTGAGCACGATAAGGAACGTGATGCGCGGCTTCGTCAGCTCGACGAAGGCCGCGATCTTCTCTCTGAGCGCGAGGGGCGCGACCGATACGGCCGACGGAACCTCTGGCGTCGAGTCTATTGCAAACTCCTTCATGTATGAATGCCGCTTCCCTCTTGGTCTGAAGATAAAAGTCGAGCGCCTGTTAGTGATGCTGCATGCCGGGCATGCCGAGCATCGGCAGCTCAATCGCGGTCATCACCCTAAGCGCGCCGCCTTCGATTGACTCTGCCTTCAACTGCTGGTCGGAGAAGCTGAAGTTCTGCTCCTTCTTCTCGCTCGGGCCGACGGTGATTGACTGCGTCACGCCCTGCGGGTACTTCTCGTGCCAGGCGACGACCGTGTACGTGCCCGCGGGCACGCCCTTGATCTCAAAGTGGCCGTCCTTGTCCGTCACGGCGTAGAACGGGTGCGCGAGCACGGCCACGTAGGCCTTCATCCAGGGGTGCTGGTTGCACTTGACGGGGATGACCGTCTCGGCGCGCTTGAACTGTCTGGATATCGGAGCGGAGCCCGGCCCCTGACCCTGATTGAACTTCTCGTTGAGCTTCGCATCGAAGTTGATGTTGTGCGGCGTCTGGTCGGAGTTGACGACGCTGAAGTTCTGGTTGGTCTGCATTGCCAGAACGTGCGGCACGTAGTGGCAGCCGTGCTGGTCGAGAGTCGCGGCCGTCGGCGGCGGGTCGAACTTGTAACCCGTGATGCTCTTGTCGCCCGCCTTCCCTTCCTTGATGTAGACGAGCACGTTCGCGAGCTTGTCGCCGTTGACGACTATGTCTTCGGCGTGCGGGTCCGGGTTGGACGAAGCGCAGACGGGGTCTGCTCCCATGCTTATCTCTTTGGGCGCGGGCGCGGTGCCCGTGAAGTTGATGGTGCCGGAGATTGAGCCCTCCTGACCCGTGGGCTTGTAGGGCACGAGGTTGGCGACTTCGGCGGAGTCGTCACCGGACTCGGCCGCGTCCCCCTCGTCGTCGTTGCTGCGCGAGCAGGCGAGCGAGAAGGCCAGCAGGCAGAGAGCCGCGAGCAGCGCGACGAGAAATCGCGCGCGTTTTGAATGCATCGGGGATAACCTCCTCAAAGGAAACTTGCTCGTATGATAACGCGAAACTTTCACGGCGAGAAATCGCGCGCGCGTCGCCGAATGTATGCGGACTGACGCCAGCGCTCGCGGAGTCGTCTGGACTTCGCGTTCGAGCGCCAGGAGACCTGAACCTTACGCGCACGACGTGGTGCGGCGCGCGACACGCTCTGCCTGTTCGCCGACGCGGAAGGCGGTCGCGCGGTCGCGTCCGGACTGTGCGAGGCGACGGGCGCGGGCGGCGGCGAGCCGCTCGGCGCGGGTGCCTGCGCGGGCGAAGTCGAGCGCGCACGGGCCTGCTCCTCGGGCGTGAGCGAGAGCAGGTATCTGACGAGCAGTCGCGCGTGGTCGCCGTTGTAGTTCGCGGCTGTGGGCGGCAGCGGCCCGTTGAATATCCAGCGCTCGCCGTCGCGCTTGAAAAGCTCCGAAGGCATCGCGGTGCCCGGCATGATTCGCTGCGGGTCTAAGAGCCAGCGGAAAGTCCAGTCGGGCTTTAAGCGCTGTCCGGCCTGTAGGAAGTTCGGCGCGGTCGCCGTCAGGTCGTGCGTCTGGTCGCCCGTCATGTGACACTTGAGACACGGCGCGGCCTGCGAAGTGAAGAGCGAGCGCGCAAGGTTGCGCTCGTCGTCCGACAGGGGCTCGTTCGCGCTCGGGTCTTTGATGTAGGGCTCCTGCTGCGCGGAGACCGCGAGGAAGAAGCGCATCAGCGTGCGAAGCTCGTTCGGCGAGAAGGTGAACGTGGGCATGCGCACACGCAGGTACGTGCGCACGCCGTTACGGTTCTCGCCCGGCTGCGGCGGGAGCACGCCCTGCTGCGTCTGCGCCTCGCCCGCCTGCGCGGTCTGCCCTCCTCCGCCCGGCCCTGACTGCCTGTTCGCCGTGCTGCCACGCCCGTTATTCGCCTCCGGCTGACTTGCGCCCGGCGAGTTCGCGGCCGTCTGGCCTCCGCGAAGGCTTCGGCATTGCTCCGCGCCGTTGCTGAGCGAAGGGTCGCAAAGGAACTGAAGCAGCCACTCGGGGTCAACGCGCGCGCCTTCGGTCATCAGTCCCGGCGGTAGCTGTTCGGGGCCAAGTTGCAGGTCGCCGAGCGTGCCGCCCTGCTGGTACTGCGTCAATCCGGAGAGCACGGACTTCTGACCGACCTGCACGTTGTGACAGCCCATGCAGTTGTACTTCTTTACGACCCACCAGCCGTCCTGAATCGCCTTCTGCTGATCGGTCGGGTTGTAGAAGAGAGACGCGGGCACGTTCGCGCCCTCCTCGCCGACGCTTCCCAGAAGGAACGTCGTCAGCGCAGTCCTCCACTCCTCTTTCAGGAAGGGCTTCGGCATGCGCAGATGTTCGCGCGGGTCTTTCTCCTTCTCGAAGTCGTATATGCCCGGCTCCGCGAGCTTGTGCTCGAAGAAGCCCTTGTGGTTGTACCAGGGCTTCTCCTTCGCCTTCTTCGCGCTCGACGCGTTCGTGTTCGTATTAGACGAACCGGAACTCGAAGAGTCGGAGTCGGCCGCGCCCCCGTGCCCTGCGAGCGGGTCTTCGCCGTTCTCGGCCATGTGCGTCAGGCGCGCGAAGTCGAGACGTTCGAGAGGCGTCGAGCCTTCCGCGGTCAACTCCTTGCCGATGCGCTGCTCCTCCTCGAAGCCGCGCATCTCGTGGCAGCCCGCGCAGCCGTACTGCTTGATCAGCGTCTGACCTTTACGCGCGAGCGCGGGGTCGTCTATGTATGCCGCGTCGGCGTAGGTCGCGGGCTGCGAGAGCGAGACGAGGTATGTCGCGATGTCGCGCGAGTCCTGTTCGGAGAGACGGAAGTTCGGCATGACCGTCATGTTCTGCACCTGAAGCTCCGCGCCGTCGTTGGGGCAGCGCGAATGGCGCGCGGTGTCGAAGACGAACTCCTTGCCGTTCTTCTTATAGTCCTCGGGCGTAAGGTCGCGCTTCTCCTTCGGGCAGTACGGAGCCCAGCGCTGGCGCGGGTTGTGAATCCAGCGCACGAGGTAGTCGTAATTCTCCTTCTGCCCGACGCGCGTCAGGTTCGCCGCGAACTCGCCGCCGATCTTCTGTTCATTCTCGCCTATCGAGTGGCACGCGAGGCAGCCGCGAGTCTTGAACATCTCCTCGCCCTTCACCTTGTCGCCGGGCTGCTGCGTGGGCACTCGCCCGTCGAAGGCAGACTGCCAGAGGTAGGCCGCAATCGCCTTGCGCTCATCGTCCTGCTGCGAGACGGGGACGATGTTGAATCTATTCTTATCGTCCTGCTGCTTGCCCGAGATGTACCAGAAGGTCGGCATCTTCGTGCCGGGGCGGAACGCCTGCGGGTCTTTGAGCCACTCGGGAATCCACTCCTTGCGCAGCTTCAGACGCACGTCCTTCAGGTTCGGCCCGACCTTCTTCTGATCCTGCATCAGGTAGCGGGACTGCGTGTTGAGCTGGTCAACCTTTGCTTCGAGCTGGCTGTTGGTGACGACGAGCGATTCGGCGCGTGCGAGTAACTCCTGCGCGCGCGTGTCGGAGACTCCGTTCGCGCTGCTCTCGGCGCGCGAGACCTTCGCCTCGTGCTCGTTGGCGGTTATCTCGTCTTCAAGCTGCTTGACGAGATTGCGCGTGTTGGCGAGCGCGTCCGTCTCGCGGTCGTAGCCCTCGTAGCGGTGGCAGCCGACGCAACCGCGCTGGTAGAAGAGGTCTTTGCCTTCGGTGAGCTTGTTCGCGCCCTGTAGCACGCGGTCGTTCGAGTGGCACTGGTTGCAGCCCGCCTCCGCGTTCTCCTTCGAGAAGAGCGGGTGGAGCCAGAATTTATTCTCGCCGTGAGCCTTCTCTATGTCGGTCGTCGCGCGGCCGTTGCCCCAGTGGCAGCTCGAACAGCCGAATCGCTCGGGGTCGTGCGTCTTCAGAAGCTCGGGGTCTGGGTGGCTGACGAAGGCGCGCGCGAACGAGTCGGGCCGACGCGCACGCTGCGTGGGCATCATGTCGGCGGCTCGGATGGGTATGGGCGAGCGTACGCCGAGGTGGCACGACTCGCAGCGGTCAACGATCTGGTCGCCGTTGACGTTTATCTGCTTCATGCCGTAGTCGAAGCTCTTCAGGCCGTCGCGCGTGAGACGCACCTGCTGCGCGGTGACTTCCGTGACGTTGTTCTTCAGGTACTCGTCGCGATGCTTTTCGAGGTCGCTCGCGGGCTTCAAGACTTCGCCCTTCTCGGCGAGGAGCTTTCCCTTCTCGTCTTTCAGCGAGACGTAACGCGTCTGCAACTGGTCGAAGTCCTGCTGCTCGTCCTTCCAGTTCTTGCCCGTGTCGTCGGCGGGGACTTTGACGCTCGACTTCTGCGCCTTTATCCTTTCGAGGTCGCGGCGCATGGACTCTTTGTTCTTTTCGCCCGCGACCTCTACGTTGTAGCTGGCGAGCGTGATGCGGCCGCGACGGTTCTGAAACTCCTCGGAGATTTTGTCGAGCTGCGCGTCTATGAAGGCGACCTTCTTATCAATCTCCGCGGACTTCGGGCGCGACTCTTCGCGCGCGGCCTTGGCCTCGGCGTCGAGCCGCTTGTACTCGTCGCTCGCCTTGACCTCCGTCTCGGAGTTGAAGCCGCGCTTCTGTAGGCGCGCGAGATACCTGTCCATGCGCTTCGCGTAGGACTGCTGGTAGCCCTTCCAGGGGCGGCGGCCCGAGACCTCGTCGTAGAGCGCCCAGACGAGCACGCCCGTCAGAAGCAGCGCGCATATCAGGAGGAGGTTGCTGGTCGAGTGCGACGTGATCGGGTCGCGCGCCGGGGCGTCCCCATCCGCGTCACGCTTCGCGAGCTTGTCTGTGTCAGGAGTCTCAGCCACGTGTTTGAATCCTTTGGAAAAGCTTTCAGCACTCAGCTTTCAGCATTCAGCCAAACCACTCCTCGAACTCTTTTCGTCTCGCATCGCCTTCATACAACCACTCGGCCCTGTTACTTCCTTACCGCTGAGTGCTGAGTGCCCTAAACGTTGAACCACGGCGTGACCAAAATGTACTTGATCGTGAACACGAGTCTCAGAATCAACTTAATCGGGAAGAGCCAGAGCACCGATATCGCGAAGAACTGGAACGTCAGGTACTGAAGGATGCTCGTGCGCGCGAGCAGTTTCGACTCGAATGGGTCGGCCTTCGTCGCCCAGTCGCGCAGGAGGCCGGGCGATTTCAGGAACTTCATGCGGAACTGCCCGCGCAGCATCAGCCAGTGGAAGAAGAGCCCGCCGACGAGGAAGATGAGCCCGACGACCATCAGGCCGAAGATGGCTTTGAACGGGTACGTGTTGAGGAAAGGCAGTCCCCATCCGGCGACTATCTCGTGCAGGTCGCGGTTGCGGTCGAAGACGACGCGGTTGTGATCCCAGGTCTGCCCCGGCCAGAACCAAATCCAGCCCGGCCCGCGTATGAACGTCCCGATGATGATGAGGATGATCCACATGAAGAAGCCCCACATGAACATCGAGATCGCGAAGCGCCGCTGCTTCCAAGTGTAGTAGCCGTTCCCCAGAGGGTTCGCGTCCACGTAAGGGAAGACCATCAGGCCCACGACGAGCAGCCCCGGCATCACCACGCCCGCGATCCACGGGTCGAAGTAGACGAGCATCTCCTGAAGGCCGAGGAAGTACCACGGCGCTTTCGAGGGGTTCATCGTCAGATTTGGATTGGCGGGCTCTTCGAGCGGCGCGTTGATGAGGATTGACCAGACGAAGAGTATGACCGTGACGATGATGGCCGCGATGAACTCGACGCGGACGAGGTAGGGCCAGACGTGAATCTCACGCGCCCAACCGGGCCGCCATGGCAGAGTCTTCCGGTGGTGCGTCTTTGCAAGCGGCGGGTCGTCTTCGAGGCGGTCGATGAGATGGTCGTTCTCCTTGCTCTGGCGTATGCCGAGCCAGGTGAAGAAGATTACGAGCGGAATCATCCCCACGATGGGGATGTTGTCCGCCGCCGAGCTGATCTTCCAGAGCTGCCCCCAGTCCTCTATGAAGAAGGCGAAGACGCCCACGACCGCCAGCGCGATGACCAGCCACAGCATCCAACGGTAGCTGCGCGGCCGCTCTATTGCCATTGCCATGTCA
>JBJMGR010000187.1:0-4580 GCA_045807805.1 Pyrinomonadaceae bacterium
GGGTCGTCTCCCGAGTAGCGCTTGGTCGCCGCCACGTCCTGGTTGCTGTAGCCGGACGGGCCCGACGCGTACATAGCCTTCACACGGTAGAGGTAGACCATCCCCTCCGCTGGCCAAGGGTCGAGGTAAGGCGCAGTCGTCGTGGGCGCGTCCGTCACGGGCTGGCCTAACGCGGCGTAGTCTGTCTTGAGCCCGTCAATCAACCTCACGGAGGCGCGCTCGACGACGTAGCTCGAAGGCGTGGCTGTGAAGGGGGCCGACCGGATCAGCCTGACCTCGGCCGTTGTTCCCGTCGGGAGCGAGGCCGTTGCGACCAGGCCCGAGGGCGGCGGCCCGCCCGGCGTGGGCGTCGCGGCGGACGTTGGCTCCTCCGTGGCAACGAGTCGGCCACCGGCGTAGATGTACTCCTTCGAGAGCGGGAGCGGGGTCGGGGTCGCCTGAGCCACGACCGCCGAGAGTGGCCGCATGCCTATGGCACGCCTTATTGGCTCGAAGCGCGTGGCGGCGAAGGATGCCGCCAGTAGCGCAGGCCGCGAGCGCCGCAGCGACAAAGCCAGGCTGCCTCAAGGGGCGTGCGGAGGCGGCCGACGGGTCAGCCGCCTCCGCACCCACCGCCTTACGAACTCTCTTCTTTGACTTTTTAGACATGGACACCCCTTACGCGGCGCACTTCTCCCTGCCTACGGACATAAGACGGCGCGGCCTTACTCGTAGTCGGCGTGGTACGGCCCGTTGAAGGTCTTGACCTCCAGGTAGTCGGAGGCGCGGGGCTCGACGTGTACGCTGCTCTTGCCCGCGTAGGTCGTGACCTCTACTTTGACGGCGCGGTCGGAGTTGTTCTCGGCTTTGAAGCGCTGCCCGTCCTCCTCCCACGTGAGCGTCACGGAGGAGCAGGCGTCGCCCTCGCAGTCGTAGACCGCAGCACGGGCGGACGAAGGCAGGTTGATTGGGAGCAGGAAGGCGGAGAGCAGGAGTAATGTGGCGGCGCGCATAGGGGCGGCTCACTCCTTTACGGGGTTGATGCTCTGCCGCGCCGTGCGCTAAGATGCGGACTGGTAAAGGCGACGCACTTCTGGCGCCTGCGGGCGGCGGAAGCAGTGTTGTTTTGTGAGGCCCCGCGACCACCGGCAAGTGGTCGCGGGGCCTTATTCTTTCTTATTGCGAAGCGGATGCGACGCGCGCCGTCGCGAATGTAGGAAACGCGCGCAGACCTAAGGCTGTGTTGGTGCGGACGCGTAGATACCGTGGGTATCGCATCGGTTAAAGTCTACGTGTTTGTCAGCGTGAGACTAGCGACGGGTAAGACGTAGTCGGTAGTAGCGCGCGTAAGTTAGAAACTCTTAGGGAGGACGGGCCGCAATCTATATCAGCACTCTAAATTCTGTCAACAGAATATTTTTAAATGGACGAAATTACCTACGCTGAAAACAGAAGACTTAACCAAGCATGAAATATTTTTGACGCCCTGTCACATCTTGCGTGGCAGCAGTCGCCATTGCGCGCCGGAGCGAGTGACCCACAGGACGGCTTCGAGAAAGCGACGCACGTCGCGCCCGGCACCGAGCCTGATCTGGGGGCAAGTTTTCAAGACGGGCAGAATCTTCTGCCACTGGCCATCGGTCAGCTTAACTGTCATCACGTAGAACAGTTTAACTGTCCTGCGTCAACACAACCTAGTGGTGGGCGTCGAGAAGTACGGCGACGTTCGCGTGCCGGAAACACCCGGCTGCGTGCAGGACGCGTTGCGTACGGCGGAGTTCTTACAGACGAAGTACGGGTTCCCGGCTTCCGGCGTCAAAGTCCTAACGAACGAGCAGGCGACCGCCGCCAACGTCGAGCGCGAGTTCCGACAGTGGCTCGTCGAGGGGACGCAGCCGGGCGACCGCGTCTTCTTCCTCTACGCAGGTCACGGCTCGCAACTGCCGGACGACAACGGCGACGAGGCCGACGGGCTGGACGAGACCATCGCGCCCTACGACGTGAACCCTGAGACGGGCGCGGGCGAGATACGCGACGACCTCTTCGACGAGTTGATCGCCGAACTCTCCGGCCGCCGCGCCGTGCTCGTCTTCGACTCTTGTCATTCGGGCACGATCTCACGCGAGATTCCGAAACTCCGTGCCTTTCCGCGCGGCGGCGGCGCGCGCTACCTGCCGCGACCCGATCAGTTCAAAGAACTCGCAAAGCCGTTGCCCGGCATGCGCGAGGTCGGCGGCGGTGCGGCGGCCTACTCGGTTGGGCCCGCGCCGCGGTCGCGCGACCTCAAAAGGGTCGGCGGCTTCCTCGACTCGTCGAAGGTCAAGTCGCTTTCCGGCGTCGTCGTCATCTCGGCGGCGGCCCCGACGCAGCGCGCCTACCCTGTCGAAGTCGGCTCGGAGCTGCGCGGCGCGCTCTCTTACGTCTTCGCCGAGACGCAGCAGGCGGACGCGCCCACTTTGCGCGACCTGAAAGGCCGCATCGCGGCGCGCATCAACGCCCTGCACGCGGCGGGTAGGCTCGACGGCGATCAGCAGCCGCAGTTCGACGTGATCTCGACCGTCGCTTTGGACGATCAGCCGCTCTTCGCCACGTCGGAAGCCGCGCCCGCCATCGCGCTCACGAATCCGCTCTCGCGGATGCGCGTGAGCCTCTCGACCGGCGAGGGGAGGACGACCTACAGCGACGGCGAGAAGGTCACCTACCGCGTGACGACCGACACGGGTGGGTATCTCTATCTGCTTGTCTTTAGTCCCGACAACGTGGCGACCTGCATCTTCCCGAACGACCGCGACCGCGACAACCAGATCGCGCCCGGCTCGCTGACCGTCCCGCGCGCGAGCACCTACGAGTTTCCCGTCGGCCCGCCCTACGGCCGCGACGTGTTCGTCGCGCTCGTTACGAAGGAGCGCATCAACCTCGGCGACAAGGTCGAGTACGCGTGGGACGAAGTTTTCCAACGACTCAACCTGCGCGGCTTGCAGGAGGCGGTCGGTAACGCCGCCTCTGCGCGCGGCATGCGAATCGGTCGCGGCGCGGGGCTCGACCCGCGGAGCTGGCAGGGCGCGACGGTCGTCGTCGAATCGAAGCCCTAAAAAAAGATCGTGATCTCAAACTGATCGGAGCACGTCACACAATGTCTCTACGCCGTCTCGCCTCGTCTCTGTCCCTCTGCGCTCTGCTGTGCTTTCAGTCTGTCGCCGCGCTGCCCGTCGCGGCGCGAACGCCGCCGCGCGCGCGCAAAGTCGCGCCGGTAACGAACGACAAGTCATCGAACGTTGCGACCGCCACGCTCCCCTCGTCGCCGCCGGTGAAGTATGCGATGCTCGTCGGCGTCAACAAGTATCCGGGCAACGCCCTGAACGGCTGCGTCAACGACGTGACGAATTTGCGCGAGATGCTCGTCAAAAACTTTGGCTTCTCCGCCGACAATGTCGTCATGCTGACGGACGAGCAGGCGACGCGCGCCAACATCCTCGCGCGCCTCGACGAGTTCGCGTCGAAGCTCAAGCGCGACGACCTCTTCGTCTTCGCCTATTCGGGGCACGGCACGCTCTTCCCCGACGCCTACTCGGAGGAGCAGGACGAGACCGAGTCGCTCCACTTCAACCCCGACCCGCGCAACGACAACAAGCCTTTCTTCGAGGACGGCAAGTACGCCGCCGCGATCTGCCCCGTAGACAGCCGCGAGACTTCGAGCGGCAAGCCCTGGCACAACCTCATCCTCGACGACGAGCTTTACGCGCGCTTCTCGAAGTTCGCCTCGGCGGGCGCGTTCGTCAACTACCTGACCGACAGTTGCTTCTCCGGCACGCAGGGGCGCGACCTCTTCAAGACGCGCGCTCTGAAACTCTCGGACGCGCTCGGCGTGCCCGTCACGCAGGTCGCGAAACCGGCGACGCAACATCGCGCCGCGCCGCGCGACATGGGTGGCCGCTACCTCGTGCTCTCTTCGTCGAACAGCCTTCAGCCCTCGTCCGAGTGGCGCGACGACAACGGGAACCCCTGCGGCCTGTTCTCCTACGTCTTCCAGAAGCTCGTAAAGCTACAGGGCGGCAGGATCACCTACAAGGAGCTGTACGAGAACTCCGAATACATCATCAAGAAGCTATCTAAGGATAATCAAGACCCGCAGCTCGATACGCGCTTCTACAACGGCAGCCTCGACCGGCAAGTCTTCACCACGCCGAACGAAGTCGCTGCCGCGTCGTCCACGTCGGCGAGTGCGCTCGATGCCCCTGCGTCGCCTGCGTCGAGTGCATCCGCGGCAGCTCCGGCCGCATCCAGCGCAACGCCGACGCACGCGTCTCCGGCTGCCGCGACGACCGCGACGGGCGGCACCGTCGCCTCGTTGCCGCTCAAGGTCTTGATGCTCGTGATGAACGCGGACGGGAAACTGCTCGACAACTGTTCGTTCGCCGTCTTCAAGCCGGGCGTCGTGCCAGTCAAAGGCGAGATCAAGCGCGAAGACATTCTGCTGCTCGGGCGCACGAACGAGCACGGTTATTTCGACTCGTCGGAGAGGAACATGAGCATCAAGCCGGGCACGTACCCGGTCAAGATCGTGCGCGAAGGCTATCAGTCTTTCGTCAGTGAGGTTGAGA
>JBJMGR010000188.1:0-26710 GCA_045807805.1 Pyrinomonadaceae bacterium
ACGACGGCGTCCACAAAATGAGGCGCTTGACTGTCGGGGGCGTGGTCGTCAAGCTCTACGCCGGCCCCGTCAAAATTTTCTTCATGGGCCATGACGATTCATTCTCCGCGAGGGGCAATCGTAGTTCGGGGGAAGCAGGGGCCGCGCGAGTGCGGTCGCCCAACGCAAGCGGCTACAAGTTTCATACCAGCCGTGCATTTAAAAATTACTCTGCGCGCGGACGGTCGGCGCGGGCGTTTATCACCGTTCGGCGGTCTTGAGCGCCCGGCCGCCGGTGACGCGTCGCGTCTCAGTGACACTATCCGGCACGCGCGGAGTGACAGGATTTGCCACAAGCGAAGCCGGAAGTTGCTCGTGAGGCGTCGTGTCGTTGCGAAACTGAGTCCGTTAGCATGCTTTGGTTCTATCCCTGAGCGCGCGCGAAGGGCATATCTATTGCTCACCTCACGTTGATTTTCTCTCATGCGGCCAACGAGCCCGTATGAGCTGCGAGCCGGATTCACCTCGTCACCGGCAACGCCCCAAATCCATCGCTGCCCGCCGGCTCCTTACGCGGCCGCACTACGCGAGCTGATAATCCGATGATTCAAACCTACCCCAGACGCCCGGCATCGGCCTACGCCTTCGTAGTCTTCGCCGCGGGCGTCGCAGCGCTGACACTCTCACTCACGGCCCCCGCACACCTGCCCATAGACACGCGATACCTGCTCCTATGCTTCTGCGCGATGACGCTCGGGACGCGATTCTACGTGAAGGCCCCGCGCGCGAACGTGCTCGTGCCGCTCTACTACTTCTTCGGGCTGCTGGCGGCGCTCGTCTACGAGCCTTACACGGCCATCCCGCTTGTGGCCGCGTCCGCGCTCGCCTCTTCACTGCGGCTCGGGCGGCGCGGTGGCCTGGTCGTACACGACTCCGCGCTCGCGGCCGCCGCAACCCTCGCGGCCGCGTGGACTGCGGGCCAACTCGGACACTATCTGGGTGCGGGAGTTGTGAGCGCGCCCGCGCTCCTCGCGTTGACCTTCGCGGTCACGCAGGCCGCGGCCGAGACCGTGCCCTCTTACCTACACGCACCGAAGTGGGGAGACGGCAGGGCGGGTCTTCGAGAGCGCGTCGCGTCGTTCTTCTGGGCCGCGACCGCTTACATGCTTCCGCTCTGCTTCGCGCTGCTGGCCGCGCAGCTCATACCGACGGGCGCGCTCGACGCGTTCGTATGGGCCGCGACGGCTCTGGCGCTCGCGCACGCGCTCTACCTCGACAACGGGCGCGCAAGCAGCTTCGAGGCTTCGGAGCGTTCAGAGTCCGAAGGTCTCGGCGCGGGTGCGGACGCGAACGCGAACGGTTACTACGCGGCGTTCAACTACACCGCAATCGGGATGGCCGTGCTCTCCGCACAGGGCGTGTTGCTCTGGGTCAACCGCTCGCTCTGCATCTTCCTCGGGTACTCGGAGTCGGAGCTTCTCGGTTCGAGCCTGAACTCGATAACGCGGCAGGAGGACTTGAAGATCGCCGACGCGGCGCTCAAGAGCATGCTCGAACAGCAGAAGAACTTGCTACAGCTCGAAGTCCGTCACCAGCGCCGCGACGGCGAGCAGGTCTGGGCGCTCTGGAACGTCGCACGCTATCAAGACCCGTCCGACGAGCAGATCTACCTCCTGCTTCAACTGCAAGACATAACCGAGCGCAGGCAGTCCGAGGAGAAGCTTCGCCACGACGCGTTCCACGACCCGCTCACGGGACTCCCGAATCGCGCTCTCTTCGCAGACCACGTGAAGCTCACTATCGCGCGTGCGAAGCGCGCGCCGGGACGCCACTTCGCGATACTCTTCTGCGACCTCGACCGCTTCAAGGTCATCAACGACTCTTTAGGTCACATGGTCGGCGACCAACTGCTCGCCGAAGTCGCGCGTCGTCTGGAGAAGTGCCTGCGCGAGGGCGACACGGTCGCGCGCGTCGGCGGCGACGAGTTCACGATCCTTCTCGAAGACCTCGACGACGAGGCCGAGGCCGAAGAGGTCGCCAACCGCATTCAGCAGGAAGTCTCCGCGCCCATACTCCTCGACGGCCGAGAGGTCTACACGACGATGAGCATCGGGCTCGTCACGGGCAACGGCGACAGCCGCGACCCCGAAGACCTCCTGCGCGACGCGGACACGGCCATGTACCGCGCGAAGTCCCTGGGCAAGGCGCGCCACGTCATCTTCGACCATACGATGCACGCCTCCGCCATCAACCTCCTACAGATAGAGACAGACCTTCGCAAGGCGCTCGACAAGAGTCAGTTCTTCCTACAGTACCAGCCGATTGTTTCGCTCGACGACTTCCGCGTCTGCGGCTTCGAGGCGCTCATACGCTGGCACCACCCGGAGCGCGGGCTCATCTCGCCGCTCGACTTCATCCCCATCGCAGAGGACACCGGCCAGATTATCGCCATCGGCGAGTGGGCCTTGAACGAAGCGTGCCGACAGATGCACCGATGGGAGACGGCCTACCCCGTGGCCGCACCGCTCTTCATCAGCGTGAATCTGTCGTGCAAGCAGTTCAACCACCCGCTCCTCATCGAGCAGGTCGCCGATGTCATAAAGAGGACGCGCATCAGCCCGCGCCGCCTCAAGCTCGAAATCACCGAATCGGCCGTCATGGACAACATCGACTCGGCCACCTCGATGCTACGGCAATTGCGCGACATCGGCGTGCAGCTCGCCATAGACGACTTCGGGACGGGCTACTCTTCGCTCTCCTACCTGCACAAGTTCCCGATTGACACCTTGAAGATAGACCGCTCCTTCGTCACGCGCATGGCGGAGAACCCGGAGAACATAGAGATCGTCCGCACCATCATCCTGCTCGCGCAGGTGCTCGGCATGGACGTGATAGCCGAGGGCGTCGAGACGAAGGAGCAACTGAAAATCCTTCGCGACCTCAAGTGCGAGTACGGGCAGGGCTACTACTTCTCCCGCCCCGCGACCGCGCCCGACGTTGAGAAGATAATCATCGAGACGGACGTTAATCTCAGGAACGCCTACGCCCCCAAGCCGTCGCGGGAGAAGGCTTACATTCCGAAGACGGTGCTTGAGGTCACAAGGCCGAACGTGAAGATGATCGAGTCCGTGCCCGCCGAGTGACGTTAAGAGTTTGAGAGGTCTGGATAGGCATGCGAGATTATAAAGGCCCAAAGGGTATAGACGTGGAAGAGAGAAAAAGACAGACGCGCTTCATCACCGACCTGTCGTGCACCTTCGGGACGACGCCCGACGCCCCACGCAGCGGCAAGATAACGAGCCTCAGTTTGACCGGATGCTTCGTCAAGACGAAGGCGATGGTCACGAAGAGGCAGACCCTTTTCCTGAGGATTTGGATGCCCGAGAACCGCTGGCTTCGGCTCAGCGGCGCGGTCAACTACAACATGGAGGGCGTCGGCTTCAGCCTCGGCTTCACCACGACCGGCGACGAAGAGAAGGCTGACTTAGACCGACTGCTCGAAGGGCTTCGCGGTCAATAGGCCGCGCGCCTCCGAACAAGAAAATCTCAGCCCTTGATTCGCACGAATATGTGAATGAGACAGAGCGCGCAGCCGGGCAGCGCGACGAGCGCGTCGCCGTGCGCGAGCGCGAGCAGCGTGAAGAAAAGGATTATGCTGAGGCCGGTCAGACTCGCCGTTTGACCGGCCTCGAACTTTTTTCGCATGACGGCGAAGGCGAGAAGGCTCACGACGAACCAGCCCGCGAAGTTCGCGAGCGGCACACCGAAGTATGCGCCCCGCTCGGCCCATCGCCAGTAGCCGAGTTGATTCGACGCGAGCGGGTCAATCAAGAGATCGAAGGCCGTGAGCCACGACGCCGCGACTACGGTCTCGAACCACGGCGCGAGTCTGAAGCGTGCGAGCATCCGCTTGACGTATGCCGCGAGCGTCATCCACGCGAAGGCCATCACGAAGGGGACGCCCAATAGCTTTGGCCCGAGCGCGTCCGTGTATTCGTAAGCCCCGAACGGCACGCGCGTGTGAACGCCCACAACCTCCGCCGCGAAGCCGAGCAGCGCGACCGCGAGCAGCAGAAGGCGTTCGACTCTCGTGCGAGCGCCGACGAGCACGAGCAGTCCCGCCAGCGTCAGGAAGAGCGCCGCGGGCAGGCTCTGCTTCGTCGTCGTCGCGCCGCCCTTGAGCCAGTACCGCGCGACGCCGCCGACCCAAAGGACCGCGTAGCAGACGGACAGAGACAGAAGCACGCCGCGCCGCGCGCCCTTCGATGCGGGACGACGCATCACGTCACTCTTTACCAACTCGCTCAACGTAACCACTCGCCGAAACCTTCGTGCTTCCTTATCAACTCGCAGGTTATCTCGGCGGAGAGTAGGACGGTCGGCGTCCCGCCGCCCGGATGACTGCTTCCGCCGACGTGATAGAGCCCGCCCACATGCCTGTCCCTGTTCGGCGGTCGGAGGAACGCGCGCCGCCAGCCGTGTGAGTGCGTGCCGTAGATAGCGCCGCCGGGGCTAAGGTAGTCGCGCGCGATTCTGTGCGGCGTCCACTCGTCGCCGACGGAGGCGAGAGAATCAATCTCCGGGAACCCGCTTCGAGACAGGCGCTCGAAGACTCGCTCGCGCGCACGCGCCACCTCGTCCGGAGTCCACGCGGCGTCGTTCGCGGGCGCGTTCGCCATGACGAAGAGAGTCTCGCCGCCCGCGGGCGCGACCGTCGGGTCGTTGCGGCTCGGCGCTGAAACGTAGACGGTCGGGTCGTCTGGAAAACGCCGCTCGTCGAATAGCTGCGCGAACTCTCTCTCGTAGTCTGACGAAAAATAGACCGCGTGATGCGCGAGCCCTTCGAGCTTACGCCCGACGCCGCGCAGCATCACGAAGCCCGAGAGCGAACGCTCCTCCGGCTCCTGCGCCTTACCCGTAGTCCCGAGCAGTGAGCGCGTCGTCGCCGCGTCGCCGTTCATCACGACCACGTCCGCTCTTAACTGTGTCCCGTCGGAGAGGCGTACGCCCTTGACCCTTCGCCCTTCTTGCTCGATACGCTCGACGCGCGTCTCCGTACGCAACTCTACGCCGAGCGTGCGCGCAAGCGCCGTCAGACTTTCGACGAGACGGTAGAGCCCGCCACGGACGTGCCAGCCGCCGAACGCGAACTCGATGTAAGGGATGACGGCGAGCGTCGCGGGCGAGCGATATGGCGAAGAGCCTACGTAGGTCGGATATCGGTCGTAGAGTTGACGCAAGACGGGGCTGCGGAAGTGCGCCGCGACCGCCGCGTGATAGTTGCCCCAGGCACGCCTGAAAGGAAGATGTCGAAGCGATTTGAAGACGCGCAGGTCGGGCGGTGCGAGCGGTGGTCGCCGCAGGAAAGTCTCGCGCGAGAGCGCGAAGAGCCGCGCGCCGAGCTGCATGAACTTGAAGAAGCCTTCAACGTCGCGCGGCTCAAGTTGTCTGACGACCTCAAGCCACTCGGGCAGGCGCGTCGAGTAGGTGAAGCGCGTGCCGTCCGCGAAGACGTAGTCCGCGAGAGGCTGGACGGGCACGAGTTCCAGGTGCTCCTCCAACGACGCGCCGCACGCCTCGAAGAGTTCCTTGAAGACCCACGGCATCGTGATGAGCGACGGCCCCGTGTCGAAGCGAAAGCCTTCGCGCTCGAACACGTTCATCTTGCCGCCGAGCGCGCGCCCCTGCTCGCACAGCGTCACGCGCATCCCTTCGGCCGCGAGCCGCAGAGCCGTCGCCAATCCGCCGAGCCCTCCGCCGATGACTACAGTGCTCTTCATGTCTCCAGACGAGCGCGGTAGCGCCTGCCCTTCCACTCGACGCCGCGCCCGCGACGCCAGCGCCACCACGAGGAGAGCCCGAGCGCGAGCAATATGACTTCGCCGAGCGGATGCAGCACGACGGACAGCAGAGGGTGTCGGAATCTCAACGCGAGCGCCAGCCGCGTGGCTAATACGGCGGCGACCCAGAGCGCGACGAAGGGGCGCGCGGCTTCGTTCGCCCATAGCGCGGGCGCGAGCGGGAACGGAAGCAGGAAGACCGAGAAGTGAAGCGCGACGAACGCCCAGAAGCTTCGCTCGCGCCGGAAGGCCGGGAAGAAGTTCTTCTGAAAGCCGCGCCAGATCTCTCCGAACGAGTGATACATGCGAACGCTCAGCACGGTCTGACCGTCGAGACAGAGGCTACGCTCGCCGCGCGCGCGCCACGCACGCGCGAGCCGCGTGTCCTCGAAGATTTCGTCGCACACGAGTTCATGGCCGCCAATCCGCGCGTAGGCGTCGCGGCGCGCGAGGATGAACGAGCCGTGCGCGAGCCCGAGCGAAGGGTCTTCGCGTCTCTTCTGCGCGAGCGGCGCGGGGTAGAGGGTGAAGACGACGAAGTTTAAGAGCGGCATCAGCGCACGCTCCCAGAAGCTACGCAGTTCGAGCGCGGGCCAGCACGAGAGAAGCGAGACGCCACGCGCCTCCGCCTCTGCGACGGCGCATGCCACTGCGCCCGCGCGCAGGCGCGCGTCCGCGTCGAGGAAGAGGAGCCAGCGCCCGCGCGCCTCGGCCGCAAGCTGCGCGCACGCGAAAGTCTTGCCGCACCAACCGGCGGGCAGAGCCTTCGGCGAGAGGCTTCGCACACGATGCCGCGCGTACTCGGCGACGATGCGCGGCGTCGCGTCGGTCGAGTGGTCGTCGTAGACGAGAATCTCGCGCACTACCTCGCCTTGCGCGCGCGCGCAGTCGAGGCACGCGGCGATGTTCGACTCTTCGTCGCGCGCGGGGATGAGAATGGAGACTGTGCCCGCGTCCACGCCGCTCACGTAGGTACTGACAGCGGGCCAGCCCGTGACGTTCCAGAGCGTCAGCGCGAGCATCGCGAGCGCGGGCAGAAGCAGGGCGAGAGATAGAAGCGTCGTCGGATTCAATCGCCCGCGCTCGCAGTCTCGCCGCGCGCGTAGGCGGGCGGCGGAAGATTCTCCGGCGCACATTCGTCCGGCAGACGGTTGAAGACGTGACGCGCCGCGTCGTTCAAGAGTTGCGCCTCGAAGCGTCGTCCGAATCGCGCCGCGAGGGCTTCGTCGCCGCGCTCGATTAACTCGTACGCCATTCGACGCGCGCCGTATGCGCCGAGAGTGACGACGGCGTTCGCGCGCCCGTGACGCGCATCCTGCCCCGAGGTCTTGCCCGACGGATAATCGTCGCGGCTCTCGTCCAGAAGGTCGTCGCAGACCTGATAGGCCCTGCCGAAGCATTCGCCGAACTCTCGCAGCGCACGCGCGCCCTTTTCGTCCGCCCCGCATGCGAGCGCGCCCGCCGTCGTCATCAGACGCATCAGCGCCACGGTCTTTAAGTCGCGCCCCGCGAGCGTGTCCACGTCCGCGCAGCCCGCGCGAAGCTCAAGGTCGAGCGCCTGTCCGCCTATCATCCCTTCCGCGCCGACAACGCGCGCTGCCTCGGAGACCAGACGCTCGACAGCGTCGCCGCGCCCGCACGAGCGCGCGGCACGCGCCAAGAGCGCGTAAGACTGGTTGAGCAGCGCAAGCGCCGCGAGCATCGCCGTGCCTTCGCCGTAGACGAGGTGGAGCGTGCGACGGTTGCGGCGCAGGCCAGCGTCGTCCATGCCCGGCAGGTCGTCAACGATGAGAGAACTGCTGTGTAGAAACTCGACGGCGCACGCGATGGTCAGAGCCTCTCTGCGCGGCACGCCGACGAGCGCAGATGCGAGCAGAGAGAGAACGGGGCGCAGGCGCTTGCCGCCCGGAAAGAGCGAGTAGGCGAGCGCGTCGTTCAAGCGTCGCGTGGCGGGCAGGGAACTCGTGGGCAGGTGCGAACGCAGGGCCGCTTCAACGTCCGCCCTGTTGTCCGCGATGAAACCCTGTAGCCTCTCGGTCAAACTCCGACCCCGCTCTCTTCCGCGCGCGCGCGTTCGTCCGTTACGGTCAACGCACATCGCGTCTCTTTAGCTTCGACCGGCTCGAAGATGACGCGCGCGAGTTGCGCGGTCGCCTCCGTCAAAGGCATGTGACGCGCGCCCGCGAGGCACAGCGAGCGCGAGTGCGGCAGAACGTCGCCGAGCATGCCGACGGATTTTTTTACCGCGCCGAAAGTCCGCTCGCCGTAGACGAGTTCGACTTCGGCTCGCAAGTCGCGAAACATTTCGACGCCCTCAATCGAAGCGAACAGCGAGAGGTAGCGCCGCGCGACCTCGTGGTCTGTCGAGCCGAACGAGGCGGTCATGTCCGTACGCTCGTCGCGACCGGCGTTGAGCGCGCGGTTCGTCAACCAGCGCCCGAACGTGTTCGCGAAAGTCGCGTCGTAAGCGCGTCGGCCGAAGCCCTCGCCCGTGAAGAGACGGAAGTAGCGCGGCAGATATGCGAACGGGTCGATCGCGACAACTCGTTCCACGAGTCGTGTGGCCTCGCGCGCCGCAAGCAGCCCGAAGACCGCGCCGCCGCAGTGGCCGACAATCGTGACGCGCCCCGAGTCGAGCCAGTAACCCGTCTCGATAACTTCGGCGACAATCGCATCCACGCTCCACTCGCGCGGCCGACGCGAAGCGCCGCATCCGGGCAGGTCAGCGGTGTAAAGGGAAGCGTCGGCGGGGACGTGCGCGGCGAGCGGCGCGAACGCGCGCCGGTCGCCGCCCCAGCCGTGAAGGCAGAGGAATGCGCGCGCGCCGGTGCCGTAACGCTCAACGTACACGGCCCGCAATCCTTTCCGCGACCATGCGCCCGCTGAGGACGACCATGGGCATCCCCGTGCCCGGAGTCGTGCTCGCGCCCGCGTAGTAGAGACCCTCCACGTCCGTGGAAAAATTCTTCGCGCGGAAGGGGCCGAGCTGTCGAAGCGTGTGCGACGCGCCGAAGGCCGAGCCGTCGAAGAGCCCGAAGCGGCGTCGCCAGTCGGCGGGCGTGTATATCTCTTCGACGCGGATGCGCGCGGGGTCAAGCTCGACGTTATGACGCGAGAGAGTCGCCAGCACTTGCGCCTTAATCTTGCGCGCCTCCTCGTTCCAGTCCGCGCCGCGCAGCTCGCTCAGCAGAGGGACGGGCGCGAGCACGAAGAGCGCCGAGTCGCCCACGGGCGCAAGCCCCGCGTCGGTCGCCGAAGGGATGCTCACGTAGAAGGGAAGCTCGCGCGGCACGCGCTTCTCTCTGAAGAGGTCTTCAAAGGCCGAGGCGTAGTCGCGCGGCAGAAAGATCGTGTGATGACCCAAACCTTCGACGCGCCCGCGCACGCCCCAGTAGAAGGTCACGACGCCCGGCGTCATCTTCGTCGTCGCCGCGCGTAGGCGCAGAGTCCTGGCGAGTTCGCCCTGGGCTTCGACAAGCTCCATGTCGGTCGTCGGCACGTCAACGTTCGAGACGACGAGCGAAGAGTCGCGCGTGCTTCCGTCTTTGAGTTCGACGCCGCGCACGCGCCCGCCCTCGACCCTGATCTTTTTGACGCGGCAGTCGGTCTGTATCTCGACGCCGACCTCGCGCGCCAGACGCTCGACGCCTTCGACCAGCCCGTAGACGCCGCCCTTCGGCAGCCAGAGGCCGTAGGCCATCTCGCCGTACGCGAGGATGGTGAAGATGCCCGGCAACTCGAACGGCGAGCCGCCGAGGTACATCCCGTAAGAGCCGAGCGCTTCGCGCAGGTGTCGGCTCTTGAAGTAGCGCCGGAGTTCTCCGTCGAGCGTGCGCCAGATCGCGGTGCGACGCAGCTCTGACGCTCCGAGCGCGCCGAGCCAGACGAGGGGCGAGTCAACGTTTCGACTCACGAGCTTGTCGAAGGCGACCCTGTACTTCGCGTCGGCGTCGCGAAGAAAGGCGAAGACCGAAGGCGAGCAGCCGGGCTCTAGACGCTCGCACTCGGAGAGGAAGCGTTGAAGGTCGGACGAGAGGGCGAGGCGCGTGCCGTCCTCCCATCGGAAGACGACCGAAGGGTCAACGGGCAACAGTTCGACGTAGTCTCTAAGCCTACGCCCCGCCGACGCGAAGAGCTGCTCGAAGACCCACGGGTAGTTCAGAAGCGACGGGCCCGTGTCGAAGCGAAAACCTTCGCGCTCGATAACGTTCGCGCGTCCGCCGACTCGCGCGTTGGCCTCGTAGACGGTCACGTCGAAGCCCGCGAGGCGCAGGTGCACGCCCGCGCTCAAGCCCCCGAGACCGCCGCCCACGATGATGACCCTTTGTCGTTTACGAATGCCCAAATCGTTAATGATCGATTAAGTCGAAAAACTCACCTTATGAAATATGCGAGCGGGATGCGCCAGTATTTGCTCGGCGGCAACACCTGAAACTTCTCGCGGAGCGGCACGCTCTCGCGGTGGCTTACGCCCCGGCTACTCGCGGCGATGCGCTCGTTCAGACGGCCGTAGACTTTTATGCAGGAGTGAATCGCGAGGCGGCAGTCGGGGCTGAAGGCGTCGAGGCCCGCGAGCGCCTGCGCGTAATAGTCGGCTGCGACCAGCGCGAGGCGTCGAAGCACGACGGCGAGCGCGCGTTGCTGCCTCTCTTCTAACGCGTCGAACTCTTCGACACACGCCTCGCGCAGCATCTCTCGCGGGATGTAGACGCGCCTGCGCCTCTGGTCTTCGGCCACGTCGCGAAGGAAGTTCGTCAGTTGCAGGGCAATGCCTAGCGAGCGTGCGCTCGCGTGCGCGCGCATGAAGTCGCTCTCGAACCGCGCGCCGTAGACGTGCGTCAGGAAGTAGCCGACGACGACGGCGCTCCCGTAGACGTAGTTCTCGATTAAGTCGTCGAGCGTCTCGAAGGGGCGCGGGTCGGTGTCACGCAGCATCGCGTCCAAAAATGCGCGGTAGTGCTCCTCCGGGATGCCGCGCTCGCGCACGACCTTCGCGAAGGCCGCGAGGAAGCAGGGGACGCCGCCGCGCAGAGCCTCTTCGAGCGACGCGCAGCGAAGCGCGACTTCGTAATCCGCACGCCAGAGGTCTAAAAGTTTTTTGCGCTCCGAGTCCGCGAGCGGGAACGTGTCAACTATCTCGTCGGGAAACCGCACGGCCGCGTAGACGGCCTCGACCTCCGCGCGCTTGTGCGAGGGAAGGAAGCGGCTGACGATGAAGAAGCTCGTCGTGTATGCGCGCATCACACGGCGCGCCTCTCTCGTGAGCACGCGCCAAGCGGCCTCCTCCGAACCGGCGGCGAGAGAGCGCGCTCGCGTGCGCTCGTCGAGACGCGCCCACTCCTCCATGCTCCAAACATCCCGCGCTGTATTTGTACTCTCAGACCTCTTCATGGAAAGCGTCGGCCTTAATCTCGTCAACTCTGCCCCTCTTCCGAGAGCGAGAAGGCGAACTCTTCCAACTGCCTGAACTCTTCGGCGTGAAGCTCCGCGGGGAAGCGTCGGCGCACGTCCTCGCCCGCGAAGCCCGCGCCGCCGAGTACCATTCGCGCGCCGACGCGCGCGGCGGCCTTGCGCGCGTCCGCGTACTCGCGCGCGGCGCGGTCGAGCCCTTCAAGGATGGTCGAGGCGACGCAGACGATGCTCGGGGCGAAGCGCCCGATTGCCTCCGCGAGCGCGTAGAAGGGCGTGCTCGTGCCGAGGTTGACCACCTCCCAACCGTTCGCTTCGAGCGTGAGCGCGGCGACCTGCACGGGCAACTCGTGGAAGTCCTCTTCGGCCGCGCAGCAGACGGCCTGACGGCCGTGCGCCTCGCGCGCATGAAGTGAAGCGCGCAGCGCGTGCAGGGCTTCGAGCGCGGCGCGCGTCGCCACGTGCTCCTGCGCGACGGAGAGTTCGCCCTGATGCCAAAGGTCGCCTACTCGTCGCATGGCCGGACACAAAACTTCGTCCGCGAGCAAGGCCACGCCGACGCCGCCCATGTGCAGGCTGACGAGAATCGCGGCGGCCTCCTCCGCGTGTCCTGCGACGAGAACGTCGTAGAGTAGGTCGGCGGTCTCTTTGCGCTTCGCGCGATTGCGTAAAGCGTTGGCGGAGGCTGTCCTGGATGAAGTGCGTGCGGCCGTCCGTCCGGTCTCTTGCAGGTTCCTGCGGCGGAAGACGGCCACGTCCGCGGGTCGGAAACGCCTGTGCCCGCCCGCGGTCTTGACCGTCGGCAGAATGCCGCTGTCCGCCCAACGCTTCACGGAAGCCTCGCTCACGCCGAGGAGGCGCGCGGCCTCCTTGCTCGTAAGCTGCCTGCTCAAGTCCGTTGCTCTAGTGCCCATAAGCTACAAAAAAAGACTCGCGGAGCTTAGCAGAGTTTTTCGCCCAAGTAAATACAGAATCGAACAAATCAACCATTTGAACTACTCCTAATTCTATTTCGACACAAATTCTCAACTTGACAAAGAGTTGCTCTTCATCTAAAACGTTCAAATCGTTCACAAGGCGCGAACGACAGTTTGAATGAATTAACGCGGCATGCGTGCCGCGAAGGGGTTCGCCGGGTGTCCTTCAAACATTCCCCCGAAGAGGGGCACATCCCCGACACGGCGAACAGTGCAAGGGGGAAGGCCGCCGCCGCGCGTAGAGGTCAAGGAGAGAGCGCGCGGCGGCGGTCAAGTAGGAATGGAGGCGAGAGATGTCCGTGAGCGCAATCTACTTCGTCAATGTTTTCACCGTGCTGCTGCTCGCGACGGGGGTGGCTCTGACGTTCTTCGAGTTCCGCCGGGGCGAGTTGAGGGCGGCGCGCGCGCGCGTGCGGCGCGACGACGCGCGCGCAGGGCGGGCGCTCAAGCCGTTGGTGGATAAGAACGCGAAGCAGGTAAGATAGTCTCGCGTGAATGAATCAATGGCGTCGGAACAACTAATCCTCGTTGACGCGCATGACCGGGAGCTTGGCGTCAAGGAGAAGATGGAGGCGCACGTCGAGGGCGCGCTGCACAGAGCCTTCTCGGTCTTCGTCTTCGACTCGGAGAAGCGCTTGCTGCTACAGAAGCGCGCGCGCACGAAGTACCACTCGGGCGGTCTGTGGTCGAACACCGCGTGCGGCCACCCGCGCCCCGGCGAGACCACGCTCGCGGCCGCGCGCCGTCGCTTGCACGAGGAGATGGGCTTCGACTGCGAGTTGCGCGAGGCGTTCGAGTTCCTCTACCGCGCGGAGTTGGACGGCGCGCTCATCGAGCACGAGTACGACCACGTCCTTGTAGGCACGCACGAAGGCGACCCGGCGCCAGACCCTTCGGAGGTGGAAGACTGGCGTTGGTTGACGATGGACGAGTTACGACGCCGCCTCTCGGATGAGCCGCAGAGCTATAGCTACTGGCTGAAGGTCGTGGTCGAGGGCGACCACTGGCGCGCGTTCTTCGACGCCGACCGTCAGGCTTAAATTTCAGAGGTACGAGCGAGGGCGGGGAAGACGTGCGAGACGTTGACGCGTGACGAGACGCTCGAACTGAAGTGACGACGCTCGACTATCGCGGTTTGCGGTTGAGTGAATGTGAAGCAGGACTTCAGCACAGAGGCACGGCTAATACTTAAAAGCCGTGCCTCTGTGTCCGCGTTGGTGAACATCTTCAACGCGACAGGTAGACAAGAGGCAGCTCGACGAAGCTCGCCTGATTGGGCGCGTGATAGACGCGCTGCGTCGCACGCCTGTAGTCAGAGGGCTTGGCCCAGAAGATGTTCGGCACGAACGTCTGAGGGTTGCGGTCGTAGAGCGGGAACCAGCTCGACTGCACCTGCACCATGATGCGATGACCCGGCAGGAAGACGTGGTTCGCCGTCGGCAGAGAGAAGCGATAGGGCAGGGGCTTGTCGGCCTCGACTGCTTTCGCCGTCTCGAAGCTCTCGCGGTAGCGTCCGCGCAGGATGTCGGCCGAGACCATCAGTTGATAGCCGCCCATCTCCGGCTGGCCCGCGACCTCGTCGGGGTATAGGTCTATGACCTTTACCACCCAGTCCGAGTCAGTCCCGCTGGTCGAGGCGACGAGGTTGACGACGGGCTGGCCGCTTATCTTCATCGGCGAGGTCAGAACGTCCGAGACGAACGAGAGCACGTCCGGCCGCCCGGACGCCTCGCGCTGGTCGTCAACGAGCCAGCGCGACCAGCTCGTGTCGTCAACCGGGCGCGCGCGATAGGGCACGGGCTTGGAGGGGTCTGAGACGTATTCGTCGAACACCGCGTCGCCGGCCTTCGGCGCGTCGAGGCTCAACCGGAGACCCGTTGAGAGGTAGAGAGGCACCGGGCGCACTGTGCAGCCGTTCGCGCAGCCCGAGGGCCATGAGTTGAGATGACGCCAGGTGTTCGTCCCCGTCTCGAACGCCGTGACGGGCGACACGTCCGCCTTCGGCGCGCCGTCTTTGAGGTAATGGTCGAGGAATGGGCGCAGGACTTCGCGCCGGAAGGTGAGCGCCGTGTCGCTGTTGAACTTCAGAGCGCCGAGCGTGCTTCCGTCCCTTATCTCCTGCCCGTGATGCCAGGGCCCGAGGACGAGGAAGACCTTGTCGTTATTCGTGTCCTTCGGCTCGATGGCCTTGTAGACGGCGATGGCGCCGTAGATGTCCTCCTGATCCCAGAGGCTGTGGACGAGCATCACGGGAACCTTCAAGGGCTGCGCGGCGAGAATCTTGTCCATGGCCTGCCCCTGCCAGAAGGCGTCGTAGGCTGGGTGCTCAAGTAGCTTCCGCCAGAAGCCGACCTGCTCCAACCCGCGACGACGCCCGAGTTCGCCCGCCGAGCCCGCCTCCATGAACATGTCGTAAGGGTCGAAGTGGCTCGTCCACCATTTGATGTCGTTGGCGCGCGTCGCCTCCTGATCGTAGATGTACGCCATGTTCTGCTGACGGAACGCGCCGTTGTGGAACCAGTCGTCGCCGCGCCAGCCGTCAACCATCGGGTTCATAGGCACGGAGACCTTGAGCGCGGGGTGTGGGTTGACGAGCGCCATCAGCGGCAGAAATCCGTCGTACGAGATTCCGAGTATGCCGACGCGGCCGTTCGTCTCGGGGATGTTCTTCACGAGCCAGTCGATGGTGTCGTATGTGTCCGTCGCGTGGTCAACGTTGGTCGGGTTCAGAGGCCCGCGCAAGGGGCGGTTCATCACGTAGTCGCCCTCGGAGCCGTACTTGCCACGAATGTCCTGCACGACGCGTATGTAGCCGCCCTCGACTATCACGTCCGTGGCGTTGTCGTAGCCTGTAAGACTCGGCCCGAGGTGCGAACTCTCGGAGTGAGTCGTGAGGTCTTTGGCGTTATAGGGCGTGCGCGTCAGAAGTATGGGCGCGCCCTTCGCGCCTTTGGGCACGAGTATGACCGTGTGCAGCTTCACGCCGTCGCGCATCGGTATCATCACGTCGCGCCTCGCGTAGTCGAAGCCTTCGTTTGTCGGCTCGAACTTCGGAGGCGTCTCGTTCTCCAACGTCTGTGCGGGCTTCCGCGAAGTTGAACTCTGCGCCGCGGCGGGCACTAGGCCGAGCGAGACGGCGGCGAGACACGTCAACAGCGACGCGAGCGTGCGAAGATTCTTTGTCATCATTATTGAACCAGACCTCGGAAGACGAGCGTTAGAAGACGAGCGTTAGAAGACGAGCGTTTGAATCGAGCGCGGCGGGCTTTTGACTTCGGCCGCACGGCCGTCCACCCAGAGGAAGTATGGGACTTCCTTCTCGCCCTTGTTCATCACAACGACCGAGACCTTGCCGTCAGCATTGGCGAAGGCCGTGGACTGAAGCGCGCTTCGGCTCGGCGAGCTTGCGATTCGTTTTGCGCCGGGCCGTATGAACTTTGAGAAGTGGCCGATGTAGTAGAAGGCGTTCGTGTAGATGAGGCGGCCCGTCGAGGTGTCCGCGTGGACGGGCGCGAAGCAGAAGTTGCCGACGTGGTTCGGGCCGCCCGTCTCGTCCAGAAGGACGTTCCAGTCAGTCCAGGCGGCCGTGCCGTTGTTGAAGTCGTTAATCATCGAGTCGCCGTAGTGCTCGCCGAGCTTCCAGTCGTTAATCCGCTTCATGTCGAAGGCGTCGTTGCAGCCTTCCGTGAAGACGAGATGCTTGTCGGGGAAGGTCTCGTGAACGAGTCTCACGTTATCGAACATCGGGCCGCCGCCGCTCCAGGGCTCGTACCAGTGATAGCCGATGCCCCAGACGTACTTAGCCGCCTCTGGGTCTTCGAGAATCGTGCTGGCCCGCTGGTATATCAGATCGCGGTTGTGATCCCACGCGATAATCTTCCTGTCGCCTAAGCCCTCGCGTCGCATCGTCGGCCCGAGGTAGTTCTTGAGGAAGTCCCTCTCATCCTCGGCGCTGAAGATGCACGACTCCCACGTCTGAGTCGCCATCGGCTCGTTCTGAACCGTGATGCCCCAGACGGGAATGCCCTCGGCCTGATAAGCCTTGACGAACTTCGCGTAGTAGTTCGCCCACGATTGGTGGAACTCGGGCTTGAGCTTCCCGCCGTGGAGCATGTTGTTGTTATCCTTCATGAAGGCGGGCGGGCTCCAGGGGCTCGCGAAGAGCGTGAGCCTTCCGCCCGCGGCCGTGGTCGCGCGCTTGATGAAGGGGATGCGAAACTGCCGGTCGTGCGCGACGCTGAAAGTGCGCAACTCCTTGTCGCCCTCCGAGACGTACGTGTAGCTACCGCTTGAGAAGTCGCAACTGTGTATGTTCGTGCGCGCGAACGTGTAGCCGATGCCCTTGCGCGCGTCGAAGTATGCGTCGAGCATCTCCTGCTGTCTGTCGGCGGGCAGCTTGGCGAAGGTCTCGGCGGACGCGTCGGTGAGCGCGCCGCCGATGCCTAAGAAGGTCTGGTAGGTTCTGGACGGGTCGACGAAGACGCAGACCTGAGTCTCTAAGGGCTGCCCGTGCCGCTTGAAGGTCGGAGTGTCGGTGGCGGAGATTCTGTAGCCGGTCTTCTCCGCCGTGGTGTAGACCGAGACACTTCTCGCTTCGACGGAAGATGTTTTCGGGACGGCGGCGGAAGGGCGGCGTCGCTGCGCCGAAGCGGGCCGGACGCTCTCCGCCAGCAGACACGCAGACGAGGATGCGAGCAGGAAATCGCGACGGTTGATTTTCATATTCCGCGCTTATACCACAATTGTCCCTCCGGCGAAATAAGCATTACTATCTGTTTCGCTCTCTACGATATTCGGCGGATAGGTGGGGTGAAGAATGAGAAAGAGCCTACTGGCGGCGTCGGCCGCGGCGCTGCTCTGCGCGGTCTTCGTCAACGCGTCGGCGAGGCAGACGCCTCCTCTTGCGGGCGGCTACAGCGACGCATCCGTGAGGGAACGACAGGTCTTGGAGGCGGCGCGCTTCGCCGTGCGGGAGGAGGGTCGGCGTGAGGGCCGCCGCGTGTCGCTCGTGGCCGTGAGGGGCGCGGAGAAGCAGGTCGTGGCGGGCCTCAACTACAGGCTCCGCCTGAGTGTGAGTGAGGGCGGCCGCGCGCGGGACGTGACAGCGGTCGTCTATCAAAACCTGAAGGGCGCCTATTCGCTCACGAGTTGGGAGGCGGCGGGCGGAGAGCACGGAGGCGCGGCGACGCGCGAGGTCAAGGTCTATCTGGTCGCGGTCGGCGACGCGGGGAAGCGTGGAAGGAAGATAGGCTGCGACGACAGCCTCGTTCCCGTCACGCGGACTGTGAAGGCCGACGGCGCTCCGCTCAAAGCTGCGATACGCGAACTGCTCTCCGTGCCGCGCGAGTACGAAGGCGGCCTCGGCAACTACTGGTTTGGCGAGAACCTGAAGGTGAGCGGCGCAACCATCGGCCGCGGGACGGCGACGATTCGTATAACGGGCCGAGTCTTCGTCGCGGGCGTCTGCGACGAGCCGCGCATCGAAGAGCAGATTAAAGAGACCGCACGCCAGTTCACCGGCGTAAGACATGTGAAGATCTTCGTCAACGGTCGCACGCTCGCGAGCGTCATCCGCTAACCGCGTGCGCGCGAAACCTTCGGCCTCGAAAACAGTCGCCGCCGCCGACTCTACTTATCCGGCGCGCGGCGGTTTAGACACACTCTGATTAGAAGAGAGTGTTTCGCGTCGAGTACCTCCGCGCGGTTTCAGAAAGTGAACTTCAGTTGGAACTGAACGCGGCGTCCGGGCGTGAGCGTGGAGGTCGCGCGGCCGAAGCCGACGGCTTCGAGGTAGCGTACGGGGACGCCGAAGTTCGCGCGGTCGAGGAAGTTGAAGACCTCCGTGCGGAAGACGAGGCTCTTCGATTCGCCGAAGGGGAACGTCTTGATGAAGGCGAGATTGAGGTCGAGGTAGCTGCCCGCGCGGAACGTGTTGCGCCCGACCCGGCCGTCTTCGCCGACGGCGGCGCGCAGAGCCGAGAGGTCGTTCGTCGTTAGTCGCAAGGGTTGACGGCGGTCGCCCGTGGCGAGAATGCCTTCGGTCGTGTCGAGTCGGTCTGTGAGGTTGCCGTCGAGGTTCACGTCGAAGATGGAGTTGACCGTAAAGGGCTGTCCGGTCTGGAAGCGGCCCGTTCCCGCGACACGCAGGTTGTCGAAGAGGACGCGCGCGGCGCGGCCCGTGAAGCGCGGGAAGTCGTAGAGGGCGTGGTAGGTGAAGCGGTGGCGCGCGTCGAAATTTGAGGGGCCGCGCTCGCCCTCGAAGGTCAGGCTGTTCTGCGGGAGCGCGGGCGCGCCCGCGAGGTCGAACACGTCGGACACGTCGTCGGTCGCCTTCGAGAGCGTGTAACCGACGCGGTACTGCAAGCGCCCGCGCACGCGCCCGCGAAGCTCAAGCTGAAACGCATCGTATCGCGAAGAGGCCGTCGTCTCGAAGAACTGTATGCCGCCGACGCCGGGAATGGGGCGGCCGCCGACGAAGGACCGCCCTTGCGCGCCAGCGTCTCCGCCGCCGATGCGCGTGCCCGGCTGCAAGGCGATGCCGAAGAACTCCGGCTGGAAGCGCCCCTCGCCCTCACGCTCGAAGTCGAAAGAGCGCAGGAGCGTGACGGCGTTCGTGCCGAGGTTCGGCGTCGTGAAGCGCGGGAGGTGGCTCGCCTGCGTGCCGACGTACGCGATGGAGAGGAACGTGTCGCGCCCGAAGCGCTGCTCGAAGGTGAAGGAGTACTGGTGCGCGTCGGGCGACTGCTGGCGTCGCGCGGGGAGCGTGGCCTCGACTCCGCTCGCGGGAGGGAGCACGCCGCCCGCGCGCGCGATCTGGTTGACGAGTGCGACCTGCTGCGCGAGAGGCGTGGCCGGGTTGAGCCGATTGAGCGTGCCGCGAAGCACGAGACCGAAGTTCGGGTCGGACGGGTTGAGCAGGCTCAAGGGGACTTGTGGGAAGAGAAGGTTGCCGAAGCCGCCCGCTGTGTTCACCGTCAGGAAGGTCGGGAAGACGTTGCGCGACTGGCTGACGATGGCCCCGAGAATCACGTCGTTGTAGTGGCCGTAGCCGACGCGCAGGAGCGTCGCGCCCGGCTCGCCGAACCAGTGCGGCGCGTAGGCCACGCCGATGCGCGGCGAGAAGTTGTTCTTGTCCGAGTCGTAGATGCGCCTGCGGCCCGCGACGAAGGTCGGGAGGCCGGGGACGGGTGCGAGCGATGCGTCGTCGAACGTGCCTTCGATGCGGCGGCTCGTCTCGCGCACGGGCGTGTTGTACTCGTAGCGAAGGCCGAGCGAGAGCGAGAGGTTCGGGCGCACGCGCCACTCGTCCTGCGCGAAGTAGTCGAGCTGGTAGAAGCGCAGATTGATTCCAGCGTCGCTGCCCGTCGTTAGCGTCTGGAAGAAGCCGCTGGCCGCGCTCGCCGCCGCGAGCGTCGAGGCGCTGACGAAGTCGTCGCTGATGCGGAGTCCGCCCGTGCCGACCGAGAGACGCGGCTCGCCCTGAAAGCTCAAGAGCGGTCGGAAGTTTCGCGGAAGAATGCTGTTGAGTTCCGTCCGGCGGTTGTCCGTGCCGAAGGTCAGGTTGTGCGCGCCGCGTCGCAGCGTCAACTGGTCCGCGAGCTGGTATGTGTTGTTGACGCGCTTCTGCGGGAAGTTGAACACGTCCACGCCGACGGGGCTGAAGCCCGCCATCGTCACCTGGCCCAGAGGCCCGAGCACGTCCTCGACCGTCGCGCGGTTGTCGAAGTAGATGACGGGCCCCGTGTTCGCAACGAGGCGGTTGTTCGCCGCGTCGAAGTTCGGGAGCGTCAGATTAGTGTAGAGCGGCGCGTTCAGAAGAAACGGCTCGTCGGGGAAGTCGCGGCTCGCGACCATGTGCTCGCGGTCGCGCACCTCGTCGAAGCGCAGGCGCGTGCGGCCGTATGAGAGGCGTAGCTGGTTGAGGAGAGTCGTCGCCGCGCCCGGCCCCGAAAGCTCGCTGTTGAGGAAGAGCGACAAGTTCTGTGTCCGGACGCGCGGCTTAAGCGTCGAGAAGAGCGCGCCGCCCGTCGCCGGAAGCTCGCGCCAGTCGTTCGTGAAGTTGTAGCGGCCCGTCAACTGCTGCGCGCGTTCGGCGCGTCGGAAGAGATAGTCGAGCTTGCCGGAGAGTATCGCGCCGCGCGCGCTCGCCGGTAGCCCCTGCGTGTACGTGTTGTCGCCGTAGACGGCGCGCGGGTTGTTCGGGAGCGGGTAGAGGCTGAAGACCGCGTCGCCGCCGAGCGTCGAGGGGAAGGTGAAGATGGGCTGGCCCGTCAGAGGGTCTTGGAAGACGCCGGTCGCGCCCGTCGAGAACGCGCCGCGCTGCTCGACCGTGGGGACGACGAAGCTCTCCTCCTTCGAGGCGTTGAGGACTTGCCCTTCGGCGCTCACGAAGTAGAAGAGTCTCTGAGCGACGACGGGGCCGCCCATCACGAAGCCGAACTGCGAGAGCGTCGAAGAGTCTTCGCCGCCGCTGCCGTTTCGCGTGCGTACGGCGTTGCCGCTCACGACGTTGTAGTTGAGCGTCTGCGGGTTGAAGGCGACGGACGACGCGAGGATGACGGGCCGAGTGCCCGCGAGCAGGGGAGTCACGTCGCTGCCGAACGAGGTATCGAAGTAGTTGCGCGCGTTGAGCTGGCTCGAATTGAAGAGGCCGAAGAGCGTGCCGTGGTGAGAGCTTCCGCCCGAGCGCGAGATGGCGTTGACCTGCGCGCCGATGTTGCGTCCGTACTGCGCGGGCGCGAGCAGCGTGATGACCTGATACTCCTGCACAGACTCGACGGGCTGCGGCACGAGCGAGAAGAAGCCCTGTCGGCGGACGCCGATGTCCTCGTCGTTGTTGTCCGAGCCGTCAACGGTGAAGTTGTTCGCGCGAGAGCGAAGGCCGTTGGCGGAGAACTGGCCGGAGGTTCCGACGCCCGCGCCGACGCCGGGGCCGCTGCCGCCGCCGAGTGTCTGCGGCGGCAGCGCAACGTCTGGAAGGTAGAGCGCCAACTCGTCAAACGTGCGCGTCAGAGTAGTCCCTCCGAGCGGGAGGCTCTGGACTTCCTCGTCGTTGAAGACGCCGCCGCGCGAAGCGTCCTTCGCGTTGACGCCCGCGCGCACGTCGGTCTCGGCAGCGGTGTGCCGCGGCGTCGAGGTCGGCGCGGCGGCGGGCGGCGTCGTCGGAGTCGCGACAGGCGAAGTCGGAGTTGAAGAAGCGGTTGTGGGCGAAGGCCGCGGAGGCGTCGGAGGCGTCGTAGAAATCTGCGGAGTCGCTGTCGTCGTCGCGGGCGTAGGCGTCGGCTGTGTGGTTGCGGACTGCGTCGCGGGTTCGAGAACGATGGGCACGGGGACGACATCGCCCGTCCGCATGCCTACGAGCCGCTGTACTGTGTCGCCCGTCTCGTAGCCCGCCGCGGAGGCGCGAATCGTGTACGTGCCGGGAGAAAGTAGCCCCTGATAGAAGCGCCCGCGCGAGTCGGAGAGCTTCGTCGCGGCGACGCCCGTCTGCTGGTTTATGAACTCGATGCGCGCGCGCGCGATGGGCTGACCCGTGCGGCCGTCGGTGACAGTGCCCTCGAACGCGCCGGTCAGAGTGTCCTGCGCCGCCGCGAAGCGCACGAAGGGGCAGACGATGACTGCCGCGAGCAGCCACGCGACGAGCGCGCGCGAGAACGTATTCGGTCGGGGGAACATGAATGCTTCCTCTGAAGTGATAAGTGATGAGTGATAAGTGATAAGAAAGAACAGCGACGGATGATGAGGGAACTTCTGTCTTCCCGCTCATCACTTATCACTTATCACTTATCACTCCTTCATGGTTGTCCGAAGCGAGCGCGGTACTCGGTTGACGAGAGGAATGCTTTGACCATCTCGGCGCGGCGGTAGTCGCCGCCGAAGCGGTTGAGCTTCGCGAGCCAGAAGTTGAAGCCCGCCGCGTCGGGAGTGCGTCGCAGGTAGCCGAAGTATTCCATCGTGACGAAGGCCGCGTTGAACTCGCGCTGCTTGAACTCTTCCTTCTCGATTATCTTGAGCAGCACGCCCGCGCGCGTCTCGCGATTCGTTAAGAGCCCGACGATGAGCGCCGTGCGCTCGCCCTCCGCGAGCGTCAGGCCCGCGTTCGAGAGCAGCCTGTCAACGTACTGCATCTCGTTCATGCCGACGAACGCCTGCTTGAACGCGGCGCGGCTGACCCACTGCTCGGCGAAGAGCCGCTTGTTCTGTTCGAGTCGCGCCGACGCGTCCGGCTGGCCGACGATGACGCCCTCGCGTATGACCGACAAATCCGGCAGGTACTCGTCGAACGTCGGCGCGCGGTTGTATGACGCCTTGTAGAAACGGTGCACGACGTAGCCCGTCTCCTGAAACTCTATGGAGAGGAAGAAGGCCGCGCTCGTGTCAACGCGCTTCGCCTCGCGGCACTGCGTGTTCGCTCCGCACAACTCGATGTTGTTCGTCCAGAACTGTAGGCCCGACGCGTCGGGCTCGCGCCCGAGGAAGTCTCGGTAGTGCTGGCGTACGAAGAAGGTCGTCTCGTCAATCTGGTTCGGCGACTCGTCGTCGAGGATGGTGAGGACGGCGTGAGTGATGGAGCCGAGGCCGCCGCCGACTGAGTTCGAGAGGTTCAGGTTGACGGTCTCGTCTCCTTCTATCGCATTGTCGTTGAGTATGGGAATGGAGACGGTCTTACTGCGCTCGCCGATGCCGAAGAGAATCGTGCCGGACGCGGCCGTGTAGTCGCTCCCCGCGTGCGCCGTGCCGTCGCTCGTGGCGAACTTGACGGAAGCAGGGCTCTCGTCGCTCCCCGTGCGTATGACCTGCACCTGCGCCGCGCCGTCCGACTCGCGCACGCTGTAGGAGGTAGCCGTGAACTGCACGCGCGGCGAGGGCGAGAGTAGGAAGTTGTCGAAGAGCGCTTCAGACGGCGAGGCGGTCGCCTTAAATGTGCCCGCGGAGAGTTCCGCCATGAGCGCGGTCTGGTCGGCGGGGAGCGCGGCGCTGAACTGCACAGTCCACGTCGCGCTGTCGGGGCTCGTCTCGAAGATGACGAGGCGCGCGGGCGCGTCGAAGCGGAAGCGCCAGAAGCGTTGCACCGAAGGGTCGTATGTGATGCCGAACGAGGTCTTCGAGCCGCCGACGTTTATCTGGAAGAGTAGAGTCTGACCCGACGCGGCGTTCGCGCCCTTCAACGAATCGCGCCGCGAACGGGTCGGCGCGACGAGGCTCGAAGCGGTCGGTGCCGTCGAGTCCTGAACGACGAAGCGCACCCAGTTGTCGCTGTCGCGGCCGAGGCCGAAGAGCGTCTGCGCGCCCTCGCCCTGCGCGGCCGCGACGACCTCGACGCTGACTATCGAAGTCGTGTTCAGATCGAGCGCGCGCGCCGAGACGAGGCCATTGAAAGAGAGTCCGTTCGCGCCGTCGCGCGGCTGTATGTGGAGCAGTCCGCCCGCGAGGAAGACCTTGACGAGGGGGTCGAATGCGGTCGGCGGGTTCGTGAGGATGCCTATGCTCCACTTGTCGGGGTCTGGGTTGGGGCCGCCCGAGAAGTCGTCGCTCTGGTCGGGCGTCGGAGTCGGCGAGGCTTGCGCCGTGGCGACCGCGTCGAAGTCTACATCGGCCGTGATGTTGTTGACCTGTTGGCTCGGCGGGTTGAAGTTGAAGCCCTCCTTGTCGGGCGTGACGGTAAAGTTTCCGCCTTCGGGCACGTTCGCGAAGGCGTAGTTGCCGTTCGCGTCCGTCCCTGTCACGTCAGACCGTGCGCCCGCGAGCGAGACGGTCACGCCGGGAAGACCGTGGCCGTCGCCGTCAACAATCGTGCCCGCGACGGCGTGGTTGACGAGAGCGCCCGTGAAGTCGACTCCGGTCTGGTCGTTTTGCAGATTGTTCACGCTACGGCTCGGCGTAGTGAAGCGGTAGTTCGTCTCCGAAGGCGTGACGGTGAAGTTGCCCTGCTGCACGAGCCCCGCGAAGGAGTAGTTGCCCGAGGCGTCGGTCGTCGTGTCGCGCGCGGAGGAGCCGTCGAGGTGTACGTTGATGCCTAGAAGCGGCTGGTTGCCCGCGTCGGCGACGCGGCCGCTGATCGTGTAAGTCAGAGGCACGCCGCCGCAGTTCGCGAACGTCCAGTTCGCGCCGACGTTGCCGGAGTTCGTGCCGCTCAAGACCTGTATCGCGGCCGTGCCCGCCTGACTCTGCACGTCAACGTCCGTGAGTTGGAACGAGCCGGAGCCCGACCACGCGCGCTGCACGCCCGGAACGGAAGAGCGAATCGCGATGGTGTCCGCGTCGCCGCAGGCCGCGCCCGCGCCGTTGAGTTGAATCGTGCCCGCGTTCGACACGTCGCCCTTCAGGATGAGGTCGCCGCCGCCGAGGTTACGCAGAAGCCCGCCCGCGTCAATCGTCAGGTTGCCGACCGTCAGCGTCGCGTTGCCGGACTGGTCGAGCGTCGCGTTGTTGTTGACGGTCAGTGCGCCGAACTCGTGACTCGTGTTCAAGGTCAAGGTCGAGCCGTTGACTACGAACGTGCCGGACGAGGTGACCAGACCAGCGCCGCCGAACGTCTGCGACGCGCCCGCGAAGCGCAGAGTCGGCACGCTCACAGTCCCGTTGTTGAGGAACTTCGAGCCGAGGAAGTCGAAGACCGCGCCCGCGCCGCCCGTGAGCGCGCCGTTCAGGTTGAGGTCGGCGTTGACGCGCCCCGTCTCGCCCGCCGTGACGCCCAGTGCGCCGCCCGCGTCAATCGTGACGCCCGACGCCGCGTTGAGCGTGCGGCCCGACTCAATCGTGAGCGTGCGGCCCGACTGTACGTGCACGGCGGCCGCGACCGCGTCGGCCGCGGAGATGACGGGCTCGTTCGTGACGCCCGCCGAAGGAATGATGACGACGTGGTTGGCGGATGGCGAAACGTCGTTCGCCCAGTTCGCGCCGTTGTGCCAGTTGTTGTCGGCCGCGCCGTGCCACGTCGCGGTGCCGAGGGCCTTGACGCACTGGGAGAACTCGGAGGTGTCGCCCGTCGTCATGTTGGTGGCCGTCGCCGTGATGAAGTCGCCGACGGAAGTGTCGGTCGGCGAGATGTTCAGGTTGAAGCTCGCGTCGCCCGCGGCGTCGGTTGTCACATTCGCGGGGCCGACGAGGAGGCCGCCTTCGCCGAAGCCCGAAGGGTCGCACGTGCCGCTCGTGAAGAACTCGACGCGGAAGGAGGTGTTAGCAGTCGAGTTGAGCGTCCCCGCGAGGTTGATGTTGCCGCCGCCAGTGAGAACCGCGGAAGTGACGACGGGGAAGTTCTGAAGGTTGTTCGCGCCCGTGTCCGCATCGCCCGCGTCGTTCGGGTTGACGCCGTCGGGCGAGAGGTCTATGCCGAGGTGCTGCGCGGTCGTGCCGTTGGCGTCAATCACGTTGCCGAGGATGCGGTTGCCCGTGCCCGCGTTTATCTCGACGCCGTCCTGAGCGTTCGTCACGATGGAGTTCTCTTCGCCGGAGAGGAGGCCGCCGATGGTATTACCGGAAGCGTTGTCAACGAGCACGCCGTCGAGCCCATTGCCGAGCCCGGCCGTGTTGTTTATGTCCGAGCCTATGAAGTTGCTCGCGATTGTGTTCGCGGTCGCGGTCGCGCCGCTGATAAGGAGGCCGTGGCCCGCGTTAGCGGAGATGACGTTGCCCGCGCCCACGCCGCCGATTGTGTTGCTCGGCGCGCCGTTGACGAAGACGCCGGAACCCGCGTTACCGAGCGCGCCCATGCCGCCCCTGTCGGTGCCGATAAGATTTCCCTGCACGACGTTGCCCGTCGTCGCGGCCCCGGAAATCTCGACGCCGTTGGCACCGTTCTTCGAGATGACGTTGAGCGCCGTCGCGCCGACTGTGTTGTTCGACGCGCCGCCGGTGATTAAGACTCCGTCGTTCGCGTTCGCGACCGCCACGGAGCCGCCGAGGTCTGTGCCGATGAGGTTGCCCGACACTTGATTGCCCGTCGCGCCGGGGCCGTCAACGCGCACGCCCTGTCCGCCGCTGCCCGAGATGATGTTGCCGTCGCCCGCGCCCGCGCCGCCGATGGTGTTGTTCGGCGTGTTGTCAACGAAGACGCCGTGGCCCGTGTTGGCCTGCGCGGTGTTGCCCGCGGCGTTCGTGCCGATGAGGTCGCCGCGAACGGTATTGCCGCCCGCCGTCCCGAGACGTATGCCGTGCCCCGTGAAGTTGTTAATCGCGAGACCTTGAATCGTGCTGCCGCCCGAGACGACGTTCAGCCCCGCCGTGACCACGCCCGCGCCCGCGCCGTTTATCTCGACGGCGTGCGCGCCCGTGGAGCCGGGCTGCGTGAAGCCGTCGATGACTATGCGGTCTGTGATGTCTGGGAGCGCGGAGACGGGGCTGATGGTGTGGACGCCCGCGCCGAGTATCTGGAAGACGATGGTCTGCATGCCCGGCGTCGCGTTGGCGTCTAGTATGGCTTGACGGAGCGAGCCCGCGCCGCTGTCGTTCGTGTTGCTGACGACGAACGTGTTCGGCGCGGCCGGGCACACACGCACGAGAATC
>JBJMGR010000189.1:0-10874 GCA_045807805.1 Pyrinomonadaceae bacterium
CTCGTCTACGACTGCACGTGTGTCTACGGGCGCAGCAACGAATGGAGCACGACGAGCGGGCCGGGCTACCCCGTCAACGTGCAGGTAAACGGCGGAACCAGCGTCAACATCGGTAACGGTGCACCCTCGACCGCGCGCCAGATAGCAGGGAGCCTTGACGCAAAGAGCGGCGGCGTGTTCCTCATGGACTTCCCCGGCAGCCAGATGACGGCCGCGCTCACCGTTCTGAAGAACATCCTCGTCGAGAGCGGCGGGAGCCTGAACCTCTCCACACTCGGCGGCGGCGACCTGAAGGTTCAGGGCGACTTCACCAACAACGGCACATTCACGCCGAACAACCGCGCGGTCTTCTTCGAGGGCACTGCGTCGCAGAACTTGACGGACGCGAGCGGCACCGCGACGATGCCCTACGTCCGCGTCAACAAGGGCGGCGGCACTGTCCTGCTTCAATCGAACCTGACGACGCTCGGCCCTTCGGGCGGCGACTCGCTGCAATTCCTCGGCACGACCAGCACGCTCACATTCAACGGCAAGACGCTCACGCTCGGCTCTACCGTCGGCACGCCCCCCGCCGGTTCGGGCTTCGTCGGCGATGCGTCGGCGAGTCTATCCTTACAGGACGGCGGCACGGGGCCGGGCGGCGCTATGGGCACACTCACGTTCGTCAACGGCGGTCAGTCGCTCAACAGCCTGACCATCAACCGCACGGGCGCGAACGCTTCGGCGACGCTCGGCTCCGACCTGACCCTCGGCGGCGCGCTCAACCTCACGGCGGGCGACATCAACACGGGCTCCTTCACGCTCACACACAACGGCACGCCCACGGGCACGACCGACGTAGTCGGAAACCTTCGCCGCACAGACCTCGGCTCGACCGCGCGCAGCTTCGGCAACCCGAATAATCAACTCAGCTTCCAGACCGGCACCGCGCCGACGGAGATGACGGTCAACCTCGTCAAGAACGTGCCGACGGGCGCGGGCTTCGGCTTCCCCGGCGCGGTCAAGCGCACATACACAATTACGCCCACGGGCGGCGGCGGCTACACCGCGACGCTTCGACTCCACTACAACGACTCAGACCTCAACGGCAACACCGAAGCGCTCCTCGACTTCTGGCGCTTCAACGGCTCGTCGTGGAACCGTGTGACGAAGGCTCTGGCCGACCCCGTCACCGGCAACTGGATTCAGACGAGCGCCGTCACGCAGTTCTCGCCGTGGACTATCGCGCAGGGCGGCCTGCTGTCGAAGGCGAAGCTGGTCGAGTTCAAGGCGACGCAGTACGACGCGACGACGACACTTGAGTGGAAGACCGGTTACGAAGTGGACAACCTCGGCTTCAATGTCTACCGCGAAGTTGCGGGGAGCCGCGCGCTCGTCAACACTTCACTCATCGCGGGCTCCGCGCTCGTCGCGGGGCCGGGCGTGGCGTTGACGGCGGGCAACTCCTATGCGTGGACTGACGTGTCCGCGGGCGCGTCCGCGCGCTACTGGCTCGAAGAGATAGACCTCGCGGGCAAGAGCACCCTGCATGGGCCGTACGTCGCGACCCGCGCCGTGGGACGCGGGGGCCGTGGGGCGCGCTCGCCTCTCATCGCGCAGTTAGGCGGCACCGTCGAGAGCGTGCATGATGCGCAACGACAGTGGACTGCCACGGACGACGCGTCGCTCGCGAGCGTGACGCCCGCCGAGGGCGGCGAAGAGTTACAGGGGGCGCTCGATAAGCAGCGCTGGCTCGCGTCGCAACCGGCCGTGAAGATATCCGTGCGCGAGACGGGTTGGCACGCCGTCACGCGGGAGCAGTTGATCGCGGCGGGCCTGAATTCTTCCGCCGACCCGAGGCGTTTGCAGATGTACCTCGGCGGCGTCGAGATACCCATACACCTCGACGCCGAGGGTTGGCGAGAGCAGGGGGCCGCTCTTGAGTTCTACGGCGAGGGGCTCGACGTGACTTCGACCGACACGCGTGTCTACTGGCTCGTCGAAGGAGACTCGGCGGGCCTACGCACCGACAGCGGGGGCGGCGCGCAGCCTCCACCCATTGACCCCGGCGGCCGACCGGGGGGGCGGGGATTGCCGGGCGGGCCGGAGACGGGGCGCAACGTAATAGGGATAGAGCCGCCGACGGTCGAGAACCTTGAATACTTCGACTACACAATCGAGCGCCGCGACCGCACGGTCTACTTCTCTTCGCTACAGAACGGCGACGCCGAGAACTTCTTCGGTCAGGTCGTCAACGCGACGCAGACCTCTCAGACGTTGACCGCGCGCAACGTCTACCAGTTCGACGCGAGCGCGCCGAAGTTGGAGGTCTCTTTGCAGGGCGTGACCGGCGGCACGCATCACGTCGCCGTACGCTTCAACGGCTCAGAGGTCGGCGCGCTCGACTTCGTGGGGCAGCAACTCAAGTCCGCCTCCTTCGACATCGCTTCGGGGGCGCTGCACGAGGGCGACAATCAGGTTCAGTTGGTCTCTTCCGGCTCTTCGGACGTTACCATTACGGAGCATCTACGCCTGACCTACCCGCACAAGCTTATGGCGGACGACGACCGCCTGCGCTTCCATGCCCCGGCCGGGAACGTGTCGGTCGGAGGCTTCACGACGCCTAACATACGAGTCGTTGACGTGACGAACCCTGCCTCGCCCGTGGAGGTACGTCCCGACGGTGAGCCGACGCAGGATATCGACGGCGCGTGGGGCTTGACGTTCAGCGTCGGCGACTCGGCCGAACTGCTCGCCTTCGCCGAAGGGCGGTTCATGAGCCCTTCGAGCGTGGCGGCCAACAAGCCCTCGTCTCTGGCCGTGGACGCGGCCGAGCGCGCAGACCTGCTCGTCATAACGCACGGCGATTTCACGCAGCAGGTCGCGCCGCTCGTGGCAGAGCGCACGGCCGAAGGGATGGTCGTGAAGGTGATTGACGTGGAAGACCTCTACGACGAGTTCTCCTACGGGACGCACTCGCCGCAGGCCGTCCGCGACTTCCTCTCGCTGAAGCACGCGAGTCAGAATCAGACCCCGACCTACGTGCTCTTCGTCGGCGACGGCACGTACGACCCGCGCGACCATCTCGGGCGCGGACGCTATGACCTCGTGCCGTCGAAGCTCGTGGACGCGGGCGCGATGGAGACGGCCTCGGACGACTGGTTCGCGGACTTCGACGACGACGGCATCGCGGACTTCAGCATAGGCCGTCTGCCCGTCAGGACACAGGCGGAGGCCGCGACCGTCGTTAACAAGATAGTCTCGCGAACCTTCGATTCGTCGCAGACCTCCGCGCTGATGGTGGCCGACCGCGACGGCTCGGACGGCTACAACTTCGAGACCGCGACCGACGCGGTACAGAACCTTCTGCCCTCGGGCTCAAGCGTCACGCGCATCAACCGGCGCTCGCAGGACGCGGGCGTCGTGCGGAGTCAGATAGTCGCGGGCGTCAACGCCGGGCCGCTCGTCGTCAACTGGATGGGGCACGGCTCGATAGACGTTTGGACGGGCGACGGGTTGCTGCGCGGCTCCGACGCCGCATCGCTGACGAACGGGAACCGTCTACCGCTCTTCGTGATGATGACCTGTCTTAACGGCTACTACGAGGGGACGGGCCTCGACAGTCTCGCCGAGTCCGTCTTGAAGGCGGAGCACGGCGGAGCCTATGCGGTCTGGGCCTCTTCGGGCATGACCGACCCGACCGCGCAGGCGGACGCAGACCGCGAACTCTATCGAATCCTCTTCTCGGGCGGCAGCGCGGTACGCCTCGGCGACGCCGTGAGGAGCGCGAAGGCCGCGACCGCCGACAGGGACGTGCGCCGCACGTGGGTCTTCTTCGGCGACCCGTCGAGCACGCTCCGCTAACGGCGCGAGGGTGGCGCGTAAGGGCGCGCGGCCGTCTCCTACCAGGTCTACGGCTCCGAGGAGATATTCGAGCGAAGGCCGCGCGCGAAGATAGAGCCGTACCCGAAGGAGTTCCGGCGCCACGCCTCGGACATGGGCTTCTCCGCTGGACTTGAGCGCGTCGTGTGCGGCTACGGGCTGAGCCGCAGAGAGGCGCAGGTCGCGATGTGCTGCGCGGAGGGTCTGACAAAGGCCGAGGTCGGGCTTAAGCTCTGCATCACCGAGCAGACGGTGAAGTTCCACATGCGTCACCTCCTCATCAAGTTCGGCGTGCGCCGCCGCGAGGAACTCATCTCGCGGCTGTTGCGCCAAGACGGAAGCGTCGCGGGACGGCAGAACGCCGTCCCCTTCGGCGAGCCCGCCTCCTGAAACTTTCGGGGGCGGTCTGAAAATCTTAGCGCCTCGCTTGAGGCTTCCTCCCTCGGGAGGTACGACGTGACGGGCTTCGGTTAAAAGCCCAAGGACACGTGGCGGGAGGGGTGTATCAAGTGACGGTTACAAGTTCCAGGTCGCAAGTTCAAAGTTAGAAGGCGCGTGTTCTCAACTTTGAACTTGCAACCTGGAACTACTTTGAACTCTGTAAAAGTGGTGAAGGTTATGAAAACCGATCTCTTCAAAAGAGCTTGCCGGCGCGGTCTCGCGATAGCATTCTGCGCCGCGAGCGTTGTCTCGGCCGCCGCACGGCAACAGCCCGCAGACTCAGCCGCTACAACTTCCGCCACGCCCTCCGCTGCCGGGGGAGTACCGACGGACGGCCAGCGCACGGCGGCAGCCGACGAGTACCGCATCGGGCCGCGCGATGTGCTCTCGATACGCGTTACCGCGCCGGAGATTGTCCAGCAGTTCTCCGCCGACTCACTTGAGGTGAACGAGTGCGGGATGATTCCACTGCTCTCCGTCCAGAACGAGGAGCGCAACGAGGTGAAGGCCGCGGGCCTCACGACGAACGAGCTTCAGGAGCAGTTGCGCAAGTTCTACACGAAGTACAAGCGCAACCCGCAGGTCGTCGTCAAAGTCCGCGAGTACAACTCGCAGCCCGTCGCCATCAACGGCGCGGTCGTGAAGCCGGGGCAGTTCCAACTGCGTCGGCCCGTGCGCCTGCTCGAACTGCTTCAGTTCTACGCGGGCGGCCCGACCGAGCGTTCGGGCGGGAGCATACAGATCGCGCGCGTGCCCGCGCTCGGCATGTGCGCGCCCGCGCCCGCCGCCGCGGCGGCAGAGGCGAGCGCGGCCACGCGGACGGCCACGCCCATTGACGGCGCATACGCCCCATCCTTCCTGACCTTCAAGCTCGAAGAGACGTTGAAGGCGAGCGAGCAGTCGAACCCGTACCTACAGCCCGGCGACGTTATCACTCTGCCCGAGGCGAAGGAGGCTTATGTCGTCGGCAACGTCCTGCGCCCCGGCCCCGTCGCGCTCAAAGACGACCGCCTCACCGTCTCGCGCGCAATAGCAATGGTCGGCGGCACGATGCCCGACTCGAAGAAGGAGCGCGTGCGCATCATCCGTCAGGAGCCGGGGAGCGCGGGCAGCCGCGAGATTTTCGTTGACCTCAGAGCGATTGATAAGCACCAGGCCGAGGACATAGCGCTCATGCCGAACGACATCATTGACGTGCCCGTCGCGGGCGGGAAGCGAGTCCTGCGGAGCCTCATGGGCGCGGTCGTCCCCTCGGTCGGCCAGCTCCCGGTTCGCGTCATACAGTAGCCGTCTTCCGAAATAACTCGACCCGCCGGCGTAGAGGGTCAGCACGCGTCCCGTACAAGGAAGCGAGAAAGTCATCATGAAAGAGAACAACGGCCAGCCGTTCGCGCTCCCCGAGCCGAAAGAACTCGACAAGCCGAAGTCTTCAACGCCCGCGCACGCCCTCGCCGGATACTCCGGCTACAGCGACATCGAAGGCGCGGACGAGAACCACTTCCGCGAGTACCTGCGCGCCGTGCGCAAACACATGTGGCTCATCATCGGCCTCGCGCTGTTGACGACGGCCGGCTCGGCTGTCTACGTCGCCCAGAAGCCCGACATCTATACGGCACAGACTCGCGTGCAGGTTGACCTCGAAAGCAACCCCGGCGCGGGCACGACCAGGAACGGCACCATCGTCATCAACGGCCTGACGACCGACCCCGCATACTTCAACACGCAGCTACAGAACCTCACGAGTCCGGGCCTGCTCCGTCGCGTCGTCAAGACGCTCGACCTCGAACACAGCCAGGCGTTCCTGCATCCCTCTTCGGGGAAGGAGCGCACCACCTGGCAGAACCTCCTTCGCATGCTCGGCCTACAGAAGAGGACGCCTGACAATCAGACGGGCGGCGATCCATATAACCTGCCGCTCACGGGCACGGTCGCGCCCGCCACGGCCCGCGAAGATTTGATACAGGCGAAGAGGCTCGACCCCTTCGTGCGTATGCTCCTCGCGGGCCTCACCGTCGAACAGGTGAGGGAGACGCGCGCCACCTCTTACAACAAAGACACGCGCCTGATAGAGATCAAGTTCATGCACGGCGACCCGCAGGTGGCGGCCAAGGTCGTCAACGCCATCGCGGACACTTTCGTCCTCTCGAACCTTGAGAAGAAGACCGAGACGAACGCGACCGCGGGCGACTTCCTACAGAAGCGCGTGGCCGAGCTACAGGCCGACATACGCGGCGACGAGGAGCGGCTCGTCAACTACGCCAAGACGCACCAGATTCTCTCGCTCGACGGGAGCCAGAACACTGTCGTCGAGCGTCTCGCCGGACTCAACCAGCAGCTACTTCAGGCGGAGAACGAGCGCAAGGACGCGGAGGCCGCATACCGCGCGGCGCTCGCGCCCGGCGCGGCGAGCGCGCTGGCCGAGAGGGACGCGAAGTCCAAAGAGGATGTCGAGTCGAAGCTCGCGGCGCTCAAGGAGAGGCGCTCGCAACTGCTCGTCCACAACACGGAGGAGTGGCCCGAGGTCAAGGAGGTCAATCAGCAGATAGCCACGCTCGAAAAGCAGGTGGGCGAGACTAACTCGCGCGCGACCACGGTCGTCACAACTAATCTTGAGACGCGATACCGGCAGGCGCTCGACCGCGAGCGCGCCGTCCGCGCAGACTTCGACCGCCAGCGCGGCGAGACCCTCACGCAGAACGAGTCGGCCATCAACTATCGAATCATCCAGCAGGAGATAGAGACCAACAAGCAACTCCTGGACGGCCTGCTACAGCGCTCGAAGGAGAACGACGTGGTGCTGGCGGGGACGCCCAACAACATCTACGTCGCCGACTACGCCATCGTGCCCGACTACCCCGTCGGGCCGCAGCGCATGCGCAGCGTCATCATGGCTTTACTACTTTCGTTCGCGGGCGGTGTCGGCCTCGCGGTCTTTCTCGAATACATGAACGACTCGGTGCGCTCGACCGAGGATGTAGACCGTTGGGTACGTCTGCCCACGATGGGCGTTATCCCCGCGGTCGGCGGCTTCGCGAAGCGCCGCCTGCTTCCCGGCCGCGCCCTCGCGCGACGCAACGGCCACGGCACCGCCGCCTCCGCGCCGGAGTTGCTCGTCAACGCCGAGACGCGCTCGCCGCTGGCCGAAGCCTACAGGCACCTGCGAACCTCCGTGCTGCTCTCGACGCCCGGTCACGCGCCGAAGACGCTTCTGGTCACGTCGAGCATTCCTTCGGAGGGGAAGACGACGACCGCAGTCAACACGGCGCTGTCGCTCGCGCAGACCGGCGCAAGCGTGCTCGTGCTCGACGCCGACATGCGCCGCCCGCGCCTCCACACGATATTCGAGCTCGACAACACGCGCGGCCTCAGCAGCGTCCTCTCCGACGAGTTGAGCGAGGCGGAAATTCTCTCGATGGTTCACCAGCACGAGGCGACGGGGCTGAACATTCTTACTTCTGGCGCCATCCCGCCGAACCCCGCCGAGCTTATCGGCTCGGAGCAGATGCGGCGTCTCATCAGGACGCTCGAAGGCGCGTTCACTCACATCATCATAGACTCGCCGCCTGTCGGCTCGTTCACCGACGGTGTGCTTGCCTCGACGCTCGTTGACGGCGTGCTCCTCGTCGTCCACAGCGGCAAGACCTCGCGCGGCGTCGTCCGCCGCACAAGGCAACTCTTACAGGACGTGGGCGCGAAGGTCTTCGGCGTCATCCTCAACAACGTCAACCTGCGCGAGCACGACTACTACTATTACCGCAGCTACTACGGGCACCGTTACTACAACGTCGAGGCCGCGGGCGAGCAGCCCGCCTCGAACTGAAACGGGGGCCGTCCGAGACACCAAGATGAAGGTCGCATTCCTGAGCGCTTTCGGAGAGATGGGCGGGGCGGAGCGGAGCCTGTACGACCTTCTTGCGAGCCTGCGCGTCGCTCGGCCCCGTTGGGAGTTGACTCTCGTCGTCCCACGGTCGGGCGCGCTCGCCGAGAAGGCGGAACGCTTGGGCGTGCGCGTCCTCGTGGTCGAGTTTCCGCGCGGCCTCTCGCGCCTCGGCGACGCGGGCGCGGGCGGCCCCGCCGGTCGCGGCGTCGGGCGCGCGAAGCTCCTGCTAGGCGTCGCGGCGGCGGCACCGGGCGCGGCCCTGTACCTGCGCAGGCTGCGGCGGACACTCCGACGAATTGGCCCCGACGTGATACACGCCAACGGGCTCAAGTCGCAGGTGCTCGCCGTGTGGGCGCGTGCGGGAGAGAGCGTGCCCGTTGTTTGGCACGTTCACGATTACGTGAGCGCGCGCCCGCTGATGGCGCGCCTCGTCAAGGCGTGCGCGCCGAGTTGCGCCGCCGCCGTTGTCAACTCGCGTAGCGTGGGCGAAGACCTGCGCGAGGTATGCGGCGAGGGGCTGAAGACCTTCACGCTCTACAACGCGGTTGACCTCGAAACCTTCTCGCCGTCGGGCGAGCGGCTCGACCTCGACTCGCTCTCGGGCCTGCCGCCCGCCGAGCCCGGCGCCGTCCGCGTCGGGCTGCTCGCGACGATGGCGCGCTGGAAGGGGCACGAGACTTTTCTCAAGGCGCTCTCCATCCTTCCGCGCGACGCGCGCGTGCGCGGCTACGTCGTCGGCGGCTCCATCTACCAGACACGCGGAAGCCAGTTCGGCACGGGCGAGTTGCGCGAATGCGCGGCGCGCCTCGGGCTCGAAGGGCGCGTCGGCTTCACGGGCTTCGTCGAGAACGCGGCGGCCGCCATACGCGCGCTCGACGTGTTGGTTCACGCCAGCACGGAGCCCGAGCCATTCGGCCTCGCGATTGTGGAAGGGATGGCCTGCGGGCGCTCGGTCGTGGCGAGCAGCGCGGGCGGGGCGGCGGAGATTCTGAAGGACTGCGAGGCAGCGTTGAGCCACGCACCGGGCGACGCCGCAAACCTCTCGGCGCAGATTGTGCGGCTGGCGCGAAGCGCGGAGTTGCGCACGCGGCTCGGCCGCGCGGGCAGACTCCTCGCCGAAGAGCGCTTCGACCGCGCGCGTCTGGCGGCCGACCTGATTAACGTCTACAGGGAAGTCTCCGCGGCCGCGAGTTGATGCGAGTTCTACACGTCCACAGCGGGAACCTCTACGGCGGCGTCGAGACAATGCTCTCCACGCTCGCGCGCCGCCGCAACTCGTGCCCTCAAATGGAGCCGCACTTCGCACTCTGCTTCGAGGGCCGTCTCGGCGTAGAGTTGAGAGACTCGGGCGCGCCCGTTCATCGTCTCCCCGGCGTGCGTGTGAGTCGGCCCGCCACGGTCGTGCGCGCTCGCCGCGCGCTCGCCGCGCTGCTCCGCGAAGAGAGCTTCGACGTGGCGGTCTGCCACTCAACCTGGACACAAGCCGTCTTCGGCAAGGTCGTGCGAGCCTCTTCGCTGCCCCTCGTCTTCTGGTCGCACGACGCGCCCCGCGGCACGCACTGGCTTGAGCGTTGGGCGCGCCGCACGCCGCCGGACTTCGTCGTCTGTAACAGCCACTACACCGCGCGCGCGCTTGGCTCGCTCTACCCACGCGCGCGCGCGGAGGTCGTCTACTGCCCGGTCGAGTTGCCCGACCTCACGCCCTACCGCACGCCCGAATCGCGCGCGGCCGTGCGCGCCGAGTTCGACACGCCTTCGGACGCCGCCGTCATCATTCAGGTGAGCAGGATGGAGGCGTGCAAGGGACACTCTCCGCACCTGCACGCATTGAAGTCACTTCTGAAGTTGGAGGGTTGGGTCTGCTGGATAGTCGGGGGCGGCCAGCGCGCTCAAGAGAGGTTGTACGAGGAGCGCCTAAAGACCGAGGCCGAAGGGCTCGGGCTCGGCGGTCGGCTTCGGTTCACGGGGCAGCGTAGCGACGTTGCGCGCCTCCTCGCCGCCGCGGACATCTACTCCCAGCCGAACACCTCGCCCGAGTCCTTCGGCCTGACCTTCATCGAGGCGATGCACACGGGCCTGCCCGTCGTGACGACGGCCATCGGCGGCGCGACGGAGGTCTTGGGCGAGGGCTGCGGTCTGCTCGTTCCGCCGGGCAGTCCCGGCGAGTTGGTCGAGCAGTTGCGTCAACTCCTCGACGACCCCCGCCTGCGCAGACGTATGGGGCAGGCCGGACAGACGCGTGCGCGTCTGCTTTGCGATCCGCACACACAGGTCGGAAGACTATTCGAGTTACTAGAGGATGTCGTCGAGAGGCCGAGTCGTGCAGCCCGCGCTTGATATTTCCCCGACCGGGTATGACGAGTCCGCCTACTCTCTAAGAGAGAAAGGCCATTCGCCGGAACCCATCAGAGACGCCGCGTGGGAGATGGCGGGGAAGTACGCCCGCGGCCGTGTCATAGACATCGGGTCGGGTGCGGGCGGCTGGATTAAGAGGCTGCAACAGAGGCCGGAGGTCGTGCGCGTGACCGCCGTGGATATTGTGGACGACGGCGCGAGCACGCTCGGCGGCGTTGACTTCCACCTCATTGACGTTTCGTCGTCGCCCCTGCCATCCGCGTCCGAGAGCGCCGACTGGGTCTTCGCTATCGAAGTCATCGAGCATTTGGCGAATCCGCGGAACTTAATGAAAGAG
>JBJMGR010000190.1:0-17071 GCA_045807805.1 Pyrinomonadaceae bacterium
AGCTTCAATGCCTTCTAGAGTTCGCTCCGCCGTGTGAAAGCGTTTGAAGCATTGCGAAGCTCGCACCTTCTTTTTAATGAAACGATGGTCTTGCTCGATTACATTGTGCGGGTATTTCACGCGCCGGAGTTTGCAGTCCTTCGGCACAATCTTCTCCTCTTGTGAGGTGGAGAATGCCTCAGGGTAGGCCGCGTTCTTATCGACAGAGAATTGAGAACAGGAGTCTACGATGCTCGGCCCTCATCAACTTCTTGAAGAATCGTTTTGCCGCGGAAACATTACGCTTCGCGCTGAGCATAAATTCAATCGTCTGGCCTTCTTTATCCACGGCGCAGTACAGATACTTACATGACTTGCCGACCTTGATGTATGTCTCATCCACCCGATAAGACGTGCCACTCATCTTTAAGTGAGGTCGTATGCGCTTGTTGGTACGATGAAAGGTCGGGCTCAAGTTCTCGTCAATGGCAGATGTCTCAAAAGTTATCATGGCTGGTGTTCTGTAACACCAGATGATGAGGAGGCATCTCATGAGTACGGTTTACGTTGGTCTGGACGTTGGTTCAACCACCTTTCATCAGATCACCATGCAGCCCGATGGGAGCATCACTGTCAGCCGCCGCTTCCCGATGAGCGAGGCCAATCTCATCCGGGCCTTCACCCGTCTCGGCCAGGATGTTCATCTTCACATGGAGGCCGGCGAGTTAGCTCCCTGGGTGCGCAGTCTCATCTCGCCGCTGGTTAAACGCGTCGTCATCTCTCACCCGCGTTCCAACGCCTGGATCGCCAATGACCCGAACAAGTGCGACCGCATCGACGCCACAAAGCTCGCCGACCTGTTGCGCAATGAACCGCTTGAGAGAGATCTACTACGCACGGGAGACATCCCGCCGCGGAGAGCACGCGCAACAAGATAGATGCGCGCCTTTCCGTGCAGCGAAAGATAGTCTCGGTGTTGCGGGCCATGTGGCTGAAGATGGTGCCTTATCGAGACGAGTTGATCTGAAGGTGCTTCAGACGATCAAGGGTCGTCGCGCGCTCATCCAGGGCCAGGTGGCCGCGGCGCAAGAGCCCGTGTGCTGAGATCAGAAAGCGCACCGGGGCGGTGAAGGAAGTCTCGACCGGAAGTCTGGCCGGCAAACTGTGTCGCAAGCAGAGTTAGCTGAGGCCCACTTATTGGTTAGGCCTTGACCGACTAAGCCCGATCGAACCATAGGCCCCTTGTGAGGTGAGTCTCGGATACCTGAATCGGCTAGCGAGCGTAGCCACAGATGGCTCCAGTTCAGAGGGCGCGCTGGATAGATGACATTACACGGAATCGGCAATGCGTGCGGCGGCTTGGCCTTGCGCCCTGCGGTGTCCCACAGACAGCCCTCGGAAGTTCAATAGGAATTTGGGTGGGACAGAAGACGTCTGCTTTTGACTTCACCTTTCATACCTGATCTCCGGGGCATAACGCTGTACCCACCGAAAGACAGTCGAGTGATCCACGTCGAGTCCACGCTCTCGCATCATCTCTTCAATATCGCGGTAAGATAATTGGTAGCGGCAGTACCAACGAACGCACAAAAGGATAATTGACGGCTCGAAGTGTCGCCACTTGAATGGATACTTGTTCTGCTTCAAGAGTATGATTCCACGAGAGTGATGGATGAGCTAAAGGTCGGATTATAGCTGTGGAAGTAATTCCTGCAACACTACCATACAGAGAATGATTATTGTGCGATCAAAGTGGAGACCACGAAACAGGGATGATGCATGAGGGGGAGGCTGATTCATATTACTGATTATCAGCTCAACTCAGCGTTTGCACCGGAACCGTCTGAGAGAACGTGAGGGATGCGTGATAGCTGAAAGGCTATTTCGCAATATTGTCAAATTTTGTGCGTTGACAATTCGGGGTTTGTGCGCTACTTTGATGCTTCCTTGAGGCCCGCGAAATTCTCTCTCACGTGAACTTATCACTGTCCGCGTATGCTCGCTGGCGACGACCGTTCCAAGTCACGTGAGTCTCTACTTAGCCCCTCGCGTAATCTCCCATTCAGTAGTCGCAGACGGAGTCCGCACACTTCTTATACTGCACTCAGGAAGGAGCTTTGCCGAGATGAAAGACCTTACTAAGCAGTATTCATCGAGGGCCGTCCCGACCTTATAAATCAAGTCTCCCGTTCAGCAGGAAGCGAAGCATCAGCCGCCCCTGAGTCGTCGTGTCGACCCGAGCCCACGGGACTGAACGCGCCACGAGGCGGGCGACTCAGGCGTGGCGAAGGCGCCGCGTTTCATTCCTAAACCGCCCCGCAGCCTCACTCACATCCACGCCCTACTAATGGCGAGGCAGACGCGCGCCAGCACGTCCTTTCGAGCCGGCGTGCCCCCGCCGCGCGCAGGCGGTGCCGCCGGCCGCCGCGGCGCAGTGGCCTTGTCCGAGTTCGAGTGTCTCCCGTTAACGTCGGCTTAAAAAAGGAGGTAGTCTCCCCTCTCACATAACCCGAGCTGTCCATGCCCCAGGATCTGCCGCTCACTCAACATTCTGGACGCCAGACCCGGCCCCCATCCGCCCCTCAACGAATGACCGGGTGCTTACTGTCGGAGGCTAAAATGTCAGGGCAAAATTATGAGTTCTCACCTCGCTGGTACGTCATACACACGCACCCGAAGCAGGAGGGCCGCGCCGAGAGCAACCTGCTGCTTTGGAAAGTCGAGACGTTCGTCCCCAGGTACAGGTCGCGGCGGCGCAGTTGGTTGAAATCCGGGCCGAGATACACAGTCAGGCCGCTCTTCCCCGGCTACATCTTCGCGCGACTCGGCGCGCCCGACATGTTCCACAAGATTCACTACACGCGCGGCGTGCGCGACATCGTCAGCATGGGTAACAACCCCGTGCACGTCGACGACTCGATCATCGAGATGATCATGTCGCGTTTGGACGAGGACGGGATCGTAAAGCTTGAGGACGAGATAAAGGCCGGCGACGAGGTGGTCGTTAACGGCGGCGCTTTCAGTGGCTTCGTCGGCATCTTCCACCGCCGCATGAAGGACTCGGAGCGGGTGGTGGTGCTTCTGAAGACCGCCTACCAGTTCCACGTCGTCGTTCCCGAAACAAACGTCGTCAAGAACCCGGAACGGGCCGAGGCCCCCGCCCGCCCCGCCGACTCAAGATGAACGACGCGACGGCCGACAGCCTCTGGTTCGCGAAGGCGCGCACGGATGAGCGCGCGCGCATCCGACTCTTCTGCTTCCCGTACGCGGGCGGTTCGGCCGTCACATTCCGCGGCTGGCCCGCGCTACTCGCACCGGAGGTCGAGGTCTACGCGGTCCAACTTCCGGGGCGCTGGCCCCGCTCGCACGAGCCGCCCTACGACGACGCGCGGAGTCTGGTCGGGGCGCTGCTGCCCGTCATGGAGCGGCACATCGACCGGCCCTTCGCGCTTTTCGGTCACAGCATGGGCGGCGCAATAGCCTTCGAGCTTGCGCGCCGCCTGCGCGGCGAGTTCGGCGTCGAGCCGCTGCACCTCTTCGTCTCGGGCAGGCGCGCGCCGCACATGGGGTATGCGGGGCCGACAATCTATGACCTGCCCGAGCCCGAGTTCAAGGAGGCCCTGCGCCGGCTCGGTGGCACGCCCGCCGAAGTGCTCGAACACCCGGAGCTGATGGAGTTGCTCGTCCCACTCCTGCGCGCAGACATCGCGCTCTCGCAGACCTACAGGTGCGAGTCGCGCCCCTCGCTCACGTGCCCGCTGACCGTCTTCGGCGGACTAAAGGACGGGCACGACGAGCCCGAAGTGCTCGCCGCGTGGCGCGAGCACACGGTCGGCGCTTTCGACATGAAGATGTTCGAGGGCGACCACTTCTTCATCAACACGGAACAGCGGCCGCTACTCGTCGCGCTCGAAAGGGCGCTCCTCGGCCGTCGAAGGGAGGAGTCTGGATGGTGAGTGTGCACGTGTCGGAGCGCGTCGGGGCGGCCGAGCGCGAGGGCGGGCCGGGGCCGCTCACTTCCCTTCTGGTATTTTTGCTCTTCGCGGCGACGGCGCTTCTCGCGATCTACCTCCAACTACCGCCGTCGGCTGTCCCCGCCGACGCGCCGCCTTCGGAGTTCTCGTCGGCGCGCGCACTCAAACACATTGAAGCCTTCGCCCGTCGGCCCCACCCGATTGGCTCCGCCGAGAGCGCCGCCGTGCGCGAATACGTCACGGGCCAGCTCCGCGCGCTCGGGCTCGACACGCAGGTTCAGACCGCCGCCGTCGGCGCGGAATACGGGCCGCCGTACGTCGCCGCGACCGTGCGAAACGTCGTCGCGCGGCTCAAGGGCGCGGGTGGCGGAGGCGGCAAGGCCGTCATGCTCGCCGCTCACTACGACTCGGTGCCCGCGGGGCCGGGCGCGAGCGACGACGGCGTCGGCGTCGCCACGCTTCTCGAAACCGCGAGGGCGCTCGGGGCGGGGCCGCCGCCCGCGGGCGATGTCATCTTTCTGTTCACCGAGGGCGAGGAGGCGGGGCTTCTCGGCGCGAGGGCTTTCGTCGGCCAGCACCCTTGGGCGAAGGATGTCGGCGTCGCGCTCAACTTCGAGGCGCGCGGCAACGAGGGGCCGGTCATCATGTTCGAGACGAGCGAAGCGAACCACCGACTGATTGACGAGTTCGCAGCGGATGCACCGCACCCTCTGGCGAACTCGCTCTCGTACGAGATTTACCGCCGCATGCCGAACGACACAGACCTGACCGTCTTCAAGCGGGGCGACATGCCGGGGATGAACTTCGCGCAGATTGGCGGGCTCACGCACTACCACACCCCGGCCGACGACGTGCAGAGCGTGAGCGAGCGAAGCCTTCAACACCACGGCAGCTACGCGCTCTCGCTCTCGCGCGGCTTCGCTTCGCACGGGGCCGAAGGGCGCGCTCGCGCGAACGCCGTCTACTTCAACCTGCTCGGCCCCGTCTTCGTGCATTACGACGCGGGCTACGCTCTACCGCTCGCGGCGCTGGCCGCGCTCCTCTACGCGTGCGTGTTGATTCTGGGATTCAGGCGAGGGCGTCTGACTTCAAAGGGCATCGCGTTCGGCGCGGGCGCACTCGTGGCCGCGTGCGTGGCGTCGGCGCTCACGGTCACTGTCGCGTGGAGACTAGCGCGACCGCTGCACAGGGGCTTCGACTCGACGCCGTGGGGCGACCCTTACGACGGCGGCTTCTACGTCGTCGCGCTGGTGCTTCTAACGCTGGCCGTAGTTGCCGCGCTCTACAATTGGTTCCGTAGGCGTTCGAGCCTTGAGAACCTGACGGCGGGCGCGCTCCTGTGCTGGGTCGCGCTCGCGGTCGCGGCCGGCGTTCTCGCGCCGGGGGCGAGCTACCTGTTCATGTGGCCGCTTCTGTTCGCGCTCGCGGGCGTGGCGTTCACGTCCTTGAGGAGCGGGCGCGAATCCGCCTCGAAGTGGGTCGTGCTCACGCTAACGGTTCTGCCCGCCGCCGCGCTCTTCACTCCGCTCGTCATGCAGGTCTTCGAGGCGCTGACGCTCAACGCCGCGGGAGTCGTCGCCGTGCTGCTCGCGCTGCTCTGCGGGCTGCTCGTCCCGCACCTGAGTCTTCTCGCCGGACGGAGGCCGTGGGTCTTCCCCGCCGCCGCCGCGTCGATCTCCGTCGCGCTGATCGCGGGCGGGCTCGCGGCGGCGGCCGCCGCCGGGGGGGCGAAGACGGACAGCGCCTTCTACTTGATGAGCGCCGACACGGGCGAGGCGCTCTGGGTGAGCCAGGACCGCGCGCCCGACGAGTGGACGGCGCAGTTCTTCCCGACGGGCGTGCGGCGAGGGCTCGGCGAGTTCCTCCCGCTGTCCGAAGGCGACACGTTCCTGACGGGCGCGGCCGGGCGCACGACCTTGCCCGCGCCCGAAGTATCCGTCGTCGAAGACGCGAGCGACGGCGCTCAGCGAACGCTCCGCCTGCGCATCCGTTCATTGCGCGAGGCCCCGCTCGTCTCCGTCTACGTGAAGGCGGAGGGCGAGTTGTCGGGGGTTTTGCTCGGCGGCTCGGAGGCGCCGGGCAGGCTGACGCGCGGCGGCTTCTGGGCCGCGCGCTACTACGCCCCCCCCGAAGAGGGCGTCGAGTTGACTCTGAGGCTGAAGGGGCCGGGCCGCGTCAGGGTGCGCGTCAACGACGTGAGCTACGGCCTGCCCGAATCCATTCCGGTCAAGCCGCGGCCGGCGAACATCCGGCCCGCCCCGGCGGATATCAACGGCGCGACGGTCGTGACGAAAGTCTTCGACCTCTGAGCGCCGGGGTGTCGGCCCTCCCGACGCGAGTAGAAACAAGAGACGGAAACAGGACGGGCGGGGCCGCGTGTCAACGTTGACACGCGGCCCCGCCCATCTTTCGCGCCCCATGAGATGTTATGCAGGTCGGCGCCGCACGCGAACGCGGCGCGGTTCGTCAATCACCTCTCTCGTAGGCGTGCGAGGCTTGACGTGAGCGCGCGTCTTCGGGCCGGGTGAGCATCGCCCTGAACTCGCGCGAGAGAATCTGTAAGACCATCGGCTCGCTCGTGTGGATGAAGAAGTGGTCTCCCGGCAGTATCCAGTAGTTGAACGGGCCGGTCGTCCGAAGCTCCCACGCCTCCATCTCCTCGCGCGTGCCCGCCGCGTCTTCAGAGCCGCCGAAGGCAGTGACGGGACAACCCAGCGGAGACTCGGCCGAGCACGCGTACGTCTCCGCGAGCCTGAAGTCCGCCCTCAGAGCCCCCAGCACGGTCTGTAGTAACTCGCGGTTTTCCAGAACCTCGCGCGGCGTGCCGTTGAGCGCGCCGACCTCCTTGATGAACTGTTCGTCGGGCAGGTGGTTGATGTGCGGGTCGTCTCGCGGGAGCTGCGGCGCGCGGCAGCCCGAGACGAAGAGGTGCAGCGGCTCGACGCCCAACCGCCCGCGGAGCCTCAGGGCAAGTTCAAAGCTCAACAGCGCGCCGAGGCTGTGCCCGAAGAAGGAGAACGGCAGGTCGAGGAAGTCTTTGATCGCCTCCGCCAAGTCCGTAACGAGCGCGTCCCAACTTGCGTAGGGGGTCTCGTTGTAACGGCTCCCCCTGCCCGGCAGTTGGACGGGCCACACGTCAACGCCCGCCGGCAGGTAGTGCTCCCACCCCCTGTAGATCGAAGGGCCGCCGCCCGCGTATGGGAAGCAGAACAGGCGCGTCTTCGCGCGCGGGTTCGACTTCTGTAGGTTGAACCAGGGCGTGCGAATCCTTCCGTCTTGCGAGCCGGACATCAAACTCCTCCCGAGGTTGACGCGCCAAAGACCGTGCGGGCGCGCGTCACTCCATGCTCACTCGGCGCGCGCGCGCTCACGCCGCGCCCCCGCCCGCCTCTACCCCTTCGAGGCGGCCGCTGCCCGCGAGCGTCGCGAGGTCTACTTCCATCTCGCAGCGTAGCTTCACGTAGTCGAGGGTTAGGCCGCCCACGACCTTGACACGGCCCGAGCCGCCCTCGAAGTCTCCGCCGCCCAGCTCGCACGCGTCCTTGTCGAGACGGACGCCCAACTCCGTGCCGGGGTTGGTGTCGGTGAAGTTGACTCTCAAGTAACCCTGCTCTATCGCCTCCCTAAAGCGCCTGAGCGAAGGCTCGGGGCGCAGGCAGAGCACGAACGGGTGCTCGCCCTCGCAGAGCCGGGCCACGAGGCTCGCGCCGCGCGCGGGCCGCGGGGGCGACGCCTCCTCCGCGTGCGGGGGGTTGCGCGCGAGTTCCTCCATCTTCATCCTGAGGCTGAGCGGCCTCATGTCCGTCCAGACATCTTTGATGTAGGCGAGGCACTCGGTCTTGGGGCCGGTCGGCCCCGCGTCGCGCCAGCCCGCGGGGTTCCCGGCGTAATCGGGCAGGATGGAGTACTGCCCCTCGTCGTTGACGACCACTTTGTATGTCGCCCTGTCCTCTTCGTCGCGACCCTGTAAAGACATCAGTTCCTCCCCCGAAGTGGTTCTGTTTTGGAGCCCGGAGCGATGCCGCGCGTCAGACCGTCGCGACCGCCGCGAAGTTCTTCTCGCGTATCTCGGCGCCGATCCGCCTGAGCCGGCCCTCGGCCGCGGCCCTGTCCGTGACGGGCTCGCCCCTCGGCACGCCGATCTCCATCGAGAGGAGGTCGTTGCACGCGCCGACGAACGCGGTTATCTGTTCGCGCGTGAGCCCCTTGCCTTGCAGGTAGGGCAGAATCCAGAAGTCAAAGTCGTACATCGGGAGCCACTGCGAGTCGGACACCTCGCTGAAGAGCTTCAGAACCATCTCGCAGCCCTGCTCCCAGTCCATCGTGTTGTGGCGCCAGCGGTAGCCGAGCCCGTCGATGCCGTGCAGGTCTTTGCTCTTGTAGATGGGCGCGCGAGAGTTGTTGTACCAGATTTCGCCCCGGAAGAAGTCCGGCTTCGCCTCCTTCAAGAGCGCGATGGTGTTCTCGACGGTGCGCTCGGTCTCGCCGGGGAAGCCGACGATGAGCGAGGCGAAGGTCATGATGCCGCTCTCGCGCAGCAGCTTCATCCCGCGGAGGTACTGCTCGGGCGCCGCGACCTTCTTCATCACCTTGAGTACGTCGGCGTCCCCCGACTCGATGCCGAGGAAGACGCCCGCGCAGTGGCTCTCGGCCATCAACTCGCACAACTCCTCGTCCATGATGTTGCAGCGCAGGTAGGAGTACCAGCGGAAGGTGAACCGGTTGCGGACGATCATCCGCAGTATCTGCTTGAAGCGGTCGGCGGGGACGTTGAAGGTGTCGTCGATGAAGACGAGGCTGCGCACGTCCGGGCGGTTCTGAATCTGCCATAGCTCCTTCTCGACCTCGGTTATCTCCTGCGGCACCCACTTGCCCGCGCGCACGGGGTAGTCGCAGAAGGTGCAGCGAAACGGGCAGCTTAGGGCCGTGCGCGTCTGCAAGGTCGGGCCGAGGTCTTTCCCCTTGTAGTTGTCCCAGTCGATGGGCGTGAGCGTGAACTCGGGCTCGGCGCCCGTGTAGACGAACTGCCCCTGCCACTTGACGTAGCAGTTCTTCACCTTGCCCGCCTCGTCGCCCGCCCTCATGGCCTTGACGAGCTTCGCGAGCGTCTGCTCGCCCTGCTGCTGGCGGACGTACACGTCTGCGCCGATGTCTTCGAGGATGACGCGGAAGTCGGCCTCTTCGAGGTGGAACGAGAGGTTGTCGACGAGCGGGCCGCCGACGATGACGCGCGACTCTGGGCTGCGCTCCCTGACGAACTTCACGACCTCCTTGGCGATGAGCGGCGTCAGGTAGAGCGTGGTCGTGACGGCGACGACCTTCGGCTTCGAGGCGAGCAGGTCTTCAAGCTCCCCCCTCTTCGCATGGAAGAAGCTGGCGAAGTCCGCCGAGATGCCTAGGCTCCTGAGGATGCTCGTCAGGTAGACGGGAGCCACCTGCGTCATCTCCGTCCAATGCATCTGCTGGCCGGTGAGTTCGTTCAGCACGTCGAGGTACGGCATCTTCTTGCCGTCCAGCGTGATGAAGTCCATCCTCAGGTTGCGGTAGTCGCCGGAACTCGTCCCCCTCGACCGCAGCAACCCTTCGTGGAAGTCGAACCCTAAATCATAATGCCCGAGTACGAGGCATTCGAGCCGCGCCTCGGCCGTGTCTGCCGGAGTGTTCATTGCTTCATTCCCTTTTCTAGAGGCCCCTCGTCTGACCGCCGAGGGGGCGCACTGTTGGAAGAACGATAAGGTTGCGAGGGGCGTGCGGAGTACGGAGTAAGGTCGGGGCTACGCAGGGCGCCGGGCTCGGCGCCGTCGGAAACTTCTTGCGGGTGGGGCTTCCTTTCGCGGCCGGGTCGCCGCGCCGTGAGGCGGCGCGCGGGCGTCGTCGGCTTGAGACGTTTGAAGGCCAGCGGCCGATGGGCCGCCGGCGCGTGACGATTAAGGGGCAGCCGGAGTTCGGCCTGTTAAGGGTTGCGCAGGGTGACGGCCGGATCTGTGCGCGCGGCGCGGCGCGCGGGCACGTAGCACGCCAGAAGCACTACGCCCAACAGCACGGCAGGCGTGATGCTGAAGACTGCCGGGTCGACCGAAGTCACCTCGTAGAGCTGGCTGGAAATGGCGCGCGTCAGAGCCCACGAGCCGAAGAGCCCCACGACCGCGCCCAAGGCCCCGATCACGAGCCCCTGCCGCATCACCGAGAAGAGCACGTGGCGCGGCTGCGCCCCGAGCGCGAGGCGTATCGCGAACTCGGACGCGCGACTGTTGACGAAGATGGACATCACGCCGTAAGTCCCTATGGCCGCGAGCAGAAGCGCTATGCCCCCGAAGACCGACAGCAGCAGGCTGATGAGGCGCTGGCTGCCTATCCGATTCTGAATCACCTCGGCCATCGTGCTCACGGAGTAGACGGGCACGTCCGGGTCGAGCGCGCGCACACGGTCGCGTATCGAGGAGACGATCGCCTGCGGCCGGTCGGTGTTGACCGTGAGGTACATGCGCCGCTGGTCGCGGCTCATCCCGTAGGCGAAGTAGAGCTGGCCGAAAGACAGGTAGAGGTGCGGCGCGGACTCCTCCGTGAGGCTCGCCCCTTTCACGGTCGGCGCGACGCCGATGATGGTGTACCAGTCGGGGTCGGACGTGCGCACGCGCTTGCCTATCGCGTCGCCGTTGGGCCAGTACATCTGCGCCATTTTCTGGTCGATGACGGCGACGAGCGGCGAGTTCTCGTTGTCGGTCTCGGAGAAGTCGCGCCCCTGGCGGAGCGACATGCCCATCGCCTGGAAGTAGCCGGGGCTCACGACCTTGATGTCGGCCTGCGGCGCCTCCTCGCCCGGCGGCTCGTGCCCCTCCGCGATGTGGCTGTCGTAGGCGCCCTTGCCGTTGAGCGGTATGCTCGAACTCACGGCGGCGGCGGTGACGCCGGGCAGCGCGCGCACCTCCTCGGTGAGCCGCTTGTAGAAGCTCGCCGCCTCCGCGTTGCCCTCGTACTTCTTGCCCGAGATGGGCACGACCATCGTGAGCACGCGGTCTGTCCCGAAGCCGGGGTCAACGGTCAGGAGCCTCTGGAAGCTCTTGACCATGAGACCGGCGCCGACGAGGAGCACCAGCGAGAGCGCGAGCTGCGCGGCGACGAGCGTCGAGTTCAAGCGCCGGTTCGCCGCCCCCACGCTCCCCTTCCCGCCCTCGTTCATCCCGCCCCTGAGCCCCATGCGGTAGGCCCTGAGGGCGGGCACGAGCCCGAACAGCACGCCCGTCAGAAGCGTCATCAGCAGCGTGACGGCGAGCACCGTGCGGCTTATGCCGGCCTCCTCGATGCGCGGGATGCCCTGCGCGTAGACGCGGCCGAGCGCGTCAAGGCACCACCACGCGATCGTTATCCCCGTCGCGGCCCCTATCAGCGAGAGCAGGAGGCTCTCCGTCAGAAGCTGCCTTATGAGTCGGCCGCGGGTCGCGCCGAGCGCCAGCCGCAGGGCGATCTCCTGCTTGCGCCGCGTCGCGCGGCTGAGCAGAAGGTTCGCGACGTTGGCGCACGCTATCAGCAGCACGAAGGCGACCGCGATCTGAAGCATCAAGAGCGGCTTCTCTAATTTACCGACCAACGCCTCCTTGAGGGGCGTCATGACGGTCTTCAGTCCCGCGCCCGGCGGCAGCGGGGTCTTGCGGCCGGCCATCTCCGGGTTCTCGGCGGCGGCGCTCTTGAATACGGAGGAGGTGTCGGCCTCGGCGGCCTCGATCCCGACGCCCGGCTTCAGGCGCGCGACGCCGCTCAGCATGAACGGGTGCATGGCCTGCGGGTTGAGCGCCATGGGAATCCACAGCTCCGTCTCGGGCGCCGGAAACTTGAAGCTGGCGGGCATCACGCCCACGACCTCCGTCGGCACGTCGCCGAGCAAGAGCTTCTTGCCGACGATATTCGGGTCGCCGCCGAACCGCCTCTGCCAGAGCCCGTAGCTGAGGACGCAGACGCTGTTCTTGCCCTGCACGTCCTCGCCGGGCGAGAAGCCGCGTCCCACGACGGGGTCTACGCCGAAGACCTTGAAGAAGTCCGCCGTCACCCTCCCCGACTGTAGGAACTCGGGCTTGTCCGTCCCCGTCAGGATGGTTCCGGCGTTCGAGTACGCGGCCAGAGCATCGAGCGTTCTGTTCTGGTCGTGGTACCGGGAGAAGAGCGCGGGCGAGAGCCCCCACGAGGTCAGCCCGCCCTCGGGGTAGGCTTGCAGCATTTTGACGAGGCGGTCGGGCTCTTTGTATGGCAGCGAACTCAGCAGTATGCGTTCGACGAGCGAGAAGACTAGGACATTCGCGCCTATTCCGATGGCTATCGCGAGCACGGCTATCAGGGTGAAGAGCGGGTTCTTGAGCATGGTGCGGAGGCCGTAGCGTACGTCCTGCGTCAAGTTGGCGATATACATATTCCTCACCTCTCAGCCTTGTGGTTCGTGATGGTCTTTGGGCTTCTTCTTTGGCGGGACCGTCATTATAGCCGAATGCGATTCGCCCGCAAGACTAAAAGTCTTCGCCCGGCCCCCGCGGGCCGCCCGCGCGAAGGTACGGGTAGAGCGGCGTCGTCAGGTGCAGGCGCATGAGGTTCACCGCGTAGAAGCTCGGCTCGACGTTCAGAGACTTGAGGATTTCGCCGATTGTCCTCTCGGGGCCGACCTCCTTGAAGACCGCGCGCGCGGTCGCGTCAATGGGGGCGGGCGGGCTCGGGTGCGGGATGGGCGCGGGGTTCAGCCTGTAGGTTCCGTCGCCCTTGCTGACGTAGTTCTCGATCGTGCTGCTGTACCTCTCGAATCTGGTTTCGAGGAACTCGCGGCAGATCTCCTGCTCGGTCTTCCTCCCGAACGAGGAGTCTTTGCGCTGCGCGTAGAAGTAGAGGCTCGGGGACTTTTCGACCATGAGGAGATTGCTGACCTGCCAGCGCTCGAAGTCAGTGAGCGCGTCGTAGAGCGCGGCCAGCCGCTTGTTGCGGAAGTTCAGGTTCCAGATAGACCTCGCCGCGGCCTTGTCGAGCACGTTGATGCATGGCTGGTTGATCTCCATGCCCGCGGTCTCCAGCAGCTCGGTGAGCGACTCGACGGTGTAGCTGTGCTCGACCGGCTGTAGGAAGCTGTCGGCGAGGTACTCTCTGGACTCGTCCTTCTGCTGGAAGAGGTAGAGGGCCATCATGTTCTCGACCGGGAAGCCCGCCATCAACTCCCTCGTGAAGGCCAACTGCTCGTCAAGCCCCGCGCCCGAGTCGCGGAACAGGTAGCTCATGGCCTTCTGGTACGCGGTCGTCAGAATCCTGTGGTAGTAGTTGTAGACCATCAGCTCAAGGAGCCCGTCGCGCTTGAGGGCGGCGGCGAGCCTCTTGAGCGGCGCCGAGGGGTCGGCGTTGTGGTGGATGACGCCCGTGCAGATGACGTAGTCGAACTCCTCCTCGAATGTGGCCGCGTTGATGCTCTGCTCTTCGAGCCGCACGTTCTTGAGGCCCAATTGCGAGAGGTTCCTCTCGCAGACAGCGAGCGAGGGCGACGAGATGTCCGTGGCGACGATCTCCGACTGCGGGAACTTCAGCGCCGTGAGCGTGGCCTGATTCGAGCCGCAGCCCGCAACCCAAATCCTCGGCCGCGCGGGCACGCGCTCGTGCGACCAGTCGCCCAGTTCCTGATTGAGGAAGATTGTCGCCCAGCCTGGGTCTGAATAGACGGGGTAGGTGAGTTGCGGCCACGGGTAAGTAATCTTTCCGTAGAACTCCCTGTTGGCTTCGTCCACGCCGGCCTGCGAGACCGCGCCCATGATGTTGAACTTGTCCCTGGTGCTTACCATCTGCGTCTCCTGATTCAAACTGCCTTCCTCGTTCGCGAGCACGCGCTAAGTACGCCGCCCGTCGCCGCCTCAGCCGGGCATCGGCTGCGCCCCCTGCGCGGCCGTCACGCCCGGCACCAGCGCGGCCTCTGCGTAGTCGTCGAACCAACCGGCCGTCGGGTCGCTCTCGAATATCATCACGCGGCCGCAGTCGAGCGGGTTCGGGGCCCTGTGGTAGCGGAAGATGATGTTACCCCCGAGATGGCCGACGACCTCGATCTTGCCGGTCTTGTGCGACATGCAGAGCCGCGCCTGCTTGGCGAGGCCGGCGAGGCTTCGCCGCGCCCGCTCGAATATCTCAAGCGCCTCCTCGACGAAGACGACGTAGGGCTCGTTGCCGGCCGTCGGTCGGCAGAGGAAGAGGTAGTAGGGCTGCACGCCGTTGTAGGAGAGCTTGCCGAACAGCTCCGCGATGACCTCCGCCTTGTCGTTGACGCCGCGTATGATCGGCGACTGGCTCACCGTTATCGCGCCCGCCTTCTGCAAGAGGGCGAGGCCCTGTAGGGCCGAGTCGGTCAACTCCCGCGGGTGGTTGAAGTGCGTCATTATGTAAATCTTCCTGTCGGGCAGGCTGTACTTCGAGAACATCTCAAGGAGCGACGGGTCGTTGATGATTCGGTAAGGGTCGAAGGCCGTCATCTTCGTGCCGATGCGTATGATGCGCACGTGCTCTATCTCGCGGAGCTGGCTGATGATCTTTTCGAGCTTGCCCGTGGACATGATGAGCGGGTCGCCGCCCGTCAACAGCACGTTGTTTATCTCGGGGTGACGGCCGATGTAGGCGATGGCTTCGGTCACGTCGCTCGTCACCTCGTCGTTGTCGTCGGTGAAGAGCCGCTTGCGGAAGCAGAATCGGCAGTATGCGCCGCAGACGTTGTTGACGAGCAGCAGCGCCGTGTCGGGGTACTTGTGCTCAAGCCCCTTCAAGACCGTGTAGGACGACTCGTCAGAGGCGTCCATCTCGCCGAACTCCTGAAGCTCCTGAACGTCGGGCATCACGATGCGGCGGATTGGGTCTTCGGGGTCGTCCCAGTTGATTAGCGATTGGTAGTACTCGTTCGTGCGGAAGGCGAACTTCTCGGCCACCGGGCCGAGTTGCCGCCGCTCTTCGTCCTCCAGCGCGGCGACCTGTTCAAGCTTGGTGATATACCTGGGTCTTATGTTTACGAAGTCCATGACGGACGCCTCCTTGGCGCTCAAGTGTCCGGGCGTTCGACGGCGTCGAACGATCCCGCGGTATGCGTATGAGAGTGAGGATCGGCAGAAGATGCGGGCGACTGAAAACTCCGGTCGTTAGGCGATGCAGGCGGCGGAACTGCTGACGCCGTGCAGCGCCTGCAGGGAGCGGACTTCCGATTCGCCGTCGCGCGCGCGTATCGCCTCGATAAGGGCGTGCGCCCCCGTAATCGTCGTCACGCACGGGACGTTGTAACGCAGAGCCGCTTGGCGTATGGCCGGCTCGTCCTGGCGCGCCGCCCGCCCGAGCGGCGTGTTAATGACGAGCGCGACGCCCCCCTGCTTGATGTGGTCAACGACGTTCGGCCGCCCCTCGTTGGCCTTGAAGACCTCCTCGACTTCGAGCCCCACCTCGCGGAGGCGGGCGGCAGTCCCGAGCGTCGCCATAAGTCTGAAGCCGAGCCGCGCGAGCCTTCGCGCGAGCAGCGCGGCCTGCCCCCAGTCCGTCTGGTTGACGCTGATGAAGGCCGTCCCGCCGCGCGGCAGCGAGAGTCCCGCGCCCGTCATGGCCTTCGCGTAAGCCTCGCCGAAGCTATCGCCGACGCCCATCACCTCGCCGGTCGAATGCATCTCAGGCCCAAGCACGGGGTCAACGCCGGGGAACTTGGCGAACGGGAAGACTGGCGACTTGACGAAGAAGTTCTTGACGGCGAGCGCGGGCGGCAGCCCGAAACTCGCGAGCGACTTGCCCGCCATCACGAGAGCGGCCACCCGCGCCAGCGCCACTCCCGTAGCCTTCGACACGAACGGCACCGTCCTCGACGCACGCGGGTTCACCTCCAAAACGTACACGCGGTCCTCCTTTATCGCGTACTGGATGTTGATGAGGCCCCGCACCTTCAGAGCCCTCGCCAGCGTGTGCGTGTAGTGCCGCATCGTGTCCAGATGCTCCGCCGCTATCTTGAAGGGTGGCAGCACCGACGACGAGTCCCCCGAGTGTATCCCCGCCTCCTCTATGTGCTCCTGTATCCCGGCCACCACGCACGTCTCACTGTCCGCGAGCGCGTCCACGTCGAACTCGGCCGCGCGCTCTAAGAACTTGTCAATCAGCACGGGCTTCTCCGGCGACGCCTCCACCGCCGTCCTCATGTAGTCGGCCAGGCTCTGCTCGTCGTAGACTATCGCCATCGCCCGCCCGCCGAGGACGAACGACGGCCTCACCATCACGGGGTACCCTATACGCTCCGCGCACTCTCGCGCCTCCTCGAACGATGTCGCCGTCCCGTTCTCCGGCTGCGGGATGCCGAGTTCGTGCATCAGCGCGCCGAAGCGCTTGCGGTCTTCCGCCAGATCAATAGAGTCGGCCGAGGTCCCGATGATGGGCGCCCCGGCCTCCGCAAGGCGAGTCGCGAGATTCAAGGGCGTCTGCCCGCCGAACTGGACGATGATGCCTTCCGGCCTCTCAACGTCCACGATGTTCATCACGTCCTCGAAGGTGAGCGGCTCGAAGTAGAGTCGGTCCGAAGTGTCGTAGTCGGTCGAGACGGTCTCCGGGTTGCAGTTGACCATGATGGTCTCGAACCCCGCCTCGCGCAGTGCGAACGACGCGTGGCAGCAGCAGTAGTCGAACTCGATCCCCTGCCCTATGCGGTTCGGCCCCGAGCCGAGAATCATAATCTTGCGGCGGTCCGTCGGCGCGCTCTCGTCCTCCTCTTCGTAGGTCGAGTAGAGGTAGGGCGTGTGCGACTCGAACTCCGCGCCGCAGGTGTCGACGCGCTTGTAGACGGGGCGCACGCCGAGACGCTTGCGATAGTCTCTGACTTCAAGCTCCGTGCGATTCGTCAGATACGCGAGCCGACGGTCGGAGAGCCCCACCTCCTTGAACTCGCGCAGGGCTTCGGCGTCAATCTCTTCGAGCCCGCGCCCTTCCACTTCGCGCTGAATCTCCATCACCTGCCGGAGCTGTTCGAGGAACCACGGGTCGATCTGCGTTAAGCGCTGAACCTCGTCGATCGAATAACCGTTTTGCAATGCGTAGGTGATGTATGAGAATCGCTGCGAATTTGGACGTGCAAGTTTCCGCTGAAGTTCTGCATCCGGACC
>JBJMGR010000191.1:0-67988 GCA_045807805.1 Pyrinomonadaceae bacterium
CTTACGAGGTTGCGAAGCCCGAAGAGATTTTCGACTTCTACCGCGAGCGCGGGTTCAACCTGACGAAGATGAAGTGCGGCGGGGTCGGACTCGGCTGCAACGAGTTCGTGTTCGAGAAGCGCGTGTGATAACTATTAACCACCGCGGACACGGAGGCACGGCTAAAGGCGTCAGGCTGTGTCTGCGTTGGTTAACTTCGCCGCTATCGTTCTTGAGTTGAGGCAGAGAGAGTGAGCCCCGGTTCAAAGTCTCTTGTGGCTGCAATCGTCGCGAGCGTGAGCTTGCTCGCGCTCGCGTCGTCGGCGTGCGCGCCGCGCGCGCCCGAAGTGCTCGCTGCGCCGCAGCGCGCGGCCCGGAGTCCCGCGCGCGCGCCGCAGTCGCGCGACGCGGACGACCGCAGAGTCATCCCCGACTCGCCCGCGCCGAAGCTCCCCGCCGCGGGAGGCACCTTCAAAGACCCGGCGTTCGGCACGGAGATAATGCGCGTGACGGACGAGCGCGACGGCAACCTCAACGGTGACTTCTACCCGCACTGGCCGACCTTCAACTCGAACTCGACGCGCCTTCTCGTCAAGCGATACGACAAGGGCGACGCCATCTACTCCTTCGACCCCTCCGTCTTCAGGCTCGGCGAGAGCCGCCCCATCCCGCGCCTTCCAGACAACGGAGTCCTCATCACGGAGGGCGCGATGTGGAGCACGACCGACCCCGACACGCTCTACGGTGCGACCTTCAACGGCCCGTACATCTGGGCACTCAACGTCAGCGCGGGACGCTACACGCTCGTCAAAGATTTGAAGCGCGAGGTGGGCTTCAAGGCGGGCGACTACCTCTGGCAGATGAGCATGAGTGCCGACTGCGACTCCTTCGCCTTCACGCACAGGAACGCCTCATACAAGACCGTCGGCTACGGCGTCTACCGCCGCTCGACCGACTCGCTCACGCTCAACGAGACGAGCGAGGACGTTGACGAGGTGCGGCTCGACAAGAGCGGCCGTTACCTCATCGCGTATCTCGGCCGCCCCGACGCGCGAGGCTACGACCTATACGTGCACGACCTGCGCGCGGGCAGCGTCGTCAAGCTCAAACCGACCGCGCCCGACTTCTCCTTAAGTCACGGCGACGTTGGAAGCGGCTTCCTCGTCGGGTGGGACAACGACGAGAACCGCTTCCTGCGTCGAGAGCTTTCAGACCCGCACCCCTTCGTCACGGTGCTCTCGATGGGAGGCGACTGGATGAACCAGCACGTCTCCATGCTCGCGCGCGACGAGGCTTGGGCGCTCGTCTCCTTCTACAGCTACGGCGCGGCGGGCGGCCTCGGGCCGGGGCTCTTCCACAATGAGTTGGTGTTGGTGAGGACGGACGGGAGCGGCCATTTCCGGCGCTTGCTTCAGCACCGCTCATTGGCGAAGGACTACTGGCAGACGCCGCGCGCGAATCTGAGCTACGACGGACGCTTCGTAGCCTTCTCGTCTAACTGGGGAGGCACGAACAGAGTTGACCTCTTCGTCGCGAAGATAGACCCGCCACTCGGTGCCGGAACCCAACCGTCACCCGCGCTGCCCGCCAACGCGCGCCCTCAACAGCGCCCGCGCCGTGTGAACTCTAACTGAACTCCTTTTGAAGTCTGCATCGGCGTGAGTGTCGGCGTTGTCGCGCCGCTTCACCCGCGCAGGGAGTTTAGCTTGCGCCACGCGAGGCCGAGTCCCGCACCGAAGGGCGTGCTGCACAGAAGCGCGGGCGCGTAGTAGGGCAGACGCCAGGCGCCCGGCGGACGAAAGCGCGCGAACAACGCGCGGGCCTCGCGCCAGCGGCCCCAGTAGCCGAGCACGCACGCGGTCTTGAACGCGCGCGCCGCGAGCACGCGCGCGAGCAGAGGTCGCAAGTGCGGCGGGCACGCCGCCTCTATCTCTTCGGGATGTTCGAGGAACGGCTCGACGGGGCGCGCGCCCGCGAGGTTCTTGCTCAGCCCCGACGCGTCCTGATGAAAGCGCGCGAGCGGCCGAAGGTCGAAGGCCACCGTCTCGTTCAGAAGGAACTTCATCCACAAATGCGCGTCCTCCGCGTAGAGGCAACGGCCGCGCTCGTAGAATCCGCCCCAACGACGCAACGCGTCCGCGCGCGCAAGCGTCGTGCAAGGCGACATGTATGCCAGAAGACTCACGAAGCGCGCGGCGTCTGTCTCTGTGCTGATGCGCTCGACGCCCTCGCGCACGCCGCGCGCGCGCCACATTCCTTCCTTTGAATCGCCGGGCGGATGTATGAAGTACCCGACGGTCGCGGACGCCACGCCCGGCCCGTAGCCTTCGAGCAGGCTCACGCACGTCTCAAGAAAACTAGGAAGCCACTCGTCGTCCGCGTCGAGGAAGGCGATAAGCTCACCCTTCGCCTCCGCGAGCCCACGGTTGCGCGCCGCGCCCGGCCCGGCGTTACCTTGCGAGACGAGACGCACGCGCGCGTCCGCGTATGCGCGTACGTCTTCAGCGCCGCCGTCTGTCGAGCCGTCGTCTACGACTATCACCTCGAAGTCACGGAACGTCTGCGCCGAGACGGAACGGAGCGCACGCCCGACGTAAGGCGCTTTGTTGTAGAGCGGGATGATGACGGATACGAGCACGAGTCGGCTTTGACGAGTCTGGTTAGACATTGACGAGTCGAGTTAGACGTTGGGTGAAACGAGCTAGGCGTTGACCGACTGCGAACTCAAGCGGCCTGCTTCGCCTGAGACCAGCGCGCCGTAGATTCGGAGGAGCGCGCGTGCGCGGGCCTCGGGTGAAAAACGCTCCGCGACGTGCGCCGCGGCCTTGTCAGCAAGAGAGCGCGCGAGTGTCGCGTCCGAGAGCACGCGCGCGAGCGCGAAGGCCATGGCCGAAGGGTCGTGCGGCGGCACGAGCAGCGCGGTCTCGCCGTCCGTCGCGACCTCGGGCACGCCGCCGACCGCGGTCGCGACGACGGGCACGCACGCCGCCATCGCCTCAAGAAGCACGAGCGGCGAGCCCTCGCTATGCGACGGCAGCGCCAGCACGTCGGCAAGCGCGTAGAACGGCCGCACGTCGCTCGTGTGTCCCGCGAAGACGACGCACGCTCCAAGTCCGAGCGAGAGCGCCGCGGCCTCGACGCGTTCTCTCTCCGGCCCTTCGCCGACGACCACGAGCTTGAGCTTTGTCGCGCGCGCGTCGCGACGCAGATGTTCGAGCGCGTGCACGAGTCCGACGTGCCCCTTCTCGCGCGAGAGTCGGCCGACGGCGAGTATGACGCGCTCGCCTTCCGCCACGCCGAGCCTCGTCTTCAACTCGCTCACGTCCTCAGCGCGCGGCGCGTCCGGCGCGGCGATTGAGCTGTGGACGACGGAAATCTTCTCGGGGCTTACGCCTGCGCCCGAGAGTTGGCGCGCGAATGGGCCGCAGACCGTTATGACGCGCGCGGCGCGCGGCAGCGTCAGGCGGTTGAGCTGATTGTAGATTCGCATCTTCGCGTCGGTCGTCGTGTAGCCGTGGTGGTACGCGACCCATCGACGCCCGCGCGCGAGCCCGGCGGCGAGCGTAAGGAAGTGCGACTTTATCATGTGCGTCTCGACGATGTCGGGCGCGCGCCTCTCGATTGCGCGTCGCAGTTGACCGACGACGCTCGTGTCGAAGCGGAAGCGCTCCTCTATCACGTCAACCTCGACGCCGGCCGCGCGCGCCGCCTCGACGAACTTGTTCGGCGAGTCGTCCCGGTTCGGCGTCGCCGCGCCGTTTCGCTCCGTCGCGCGCACGCGATTGAACGTGACGATTGAAGCCTCGACGCGCGGCAGGCCGTCGAGCGCCGCGTCGGCCTCGCGCGCCGCGCGGCAGAACTCTATCAGGAGCTTCGCGGGGCCTGTGACGGTCGTCGCCTCCATCAGGGCGAGCAGTTTAATGGGCGGCTTCATCTCGGGGTAAGGGCGTTCCTCTGAGTCTCAAAAGGGGAAGGTGCGGCCGGGCGAAAAAGGCGCGGCGGCCGCAAAGAGTATAGGGGTTCGCGAATCGACCTGACAACTTTAAGACAGAACCGCGAGCGGTAGCGAGCGGGCAGTGGTCACGATATACATGCCGTCGTCGGAGCTTGATACCCGCTCGCTACCGCTCGCGGTTCTGTTGTTGCGCTTGACCCGAAGGCGGCCCGAAAAGGTGTCGAAAAAAGGTCGTTGACAAACGCGCGAGCCAACGGTTAATGTGAAAGTGTGGTCGTCCGAGAGCGGGCGGCAACGTTCTTTCACAGGGCGATGGTTGCACACGATAAAGGCAAACCTGCCGCGAGGCAGGGACGCAAAGCCGTGAGTCTCCGCGCAGTCGGCCCGATTTAAGGGCCGCGCGCGTAGATTGTCTGGTTGCCGAAGGCGATCCGTAAAGCTGTAGCTTCGGGACTCGCGGCGGTGAGAGCACCGCCCGCCGACCAAGTATCCGCCGACCCCTCCCCACATGGGGGCACGGCCGGGTCTTCCGTCGGTGGCCGAAGCGAGGCTCGAACCACATGCTTTGGCCTTTTCAGACCATCCGCCGTGGCTCAAATCTCTCCGGCAATCCTTCCTATCAAATCAGACCAGACGGCACGGCGCAGTCAAACCACTTTCGTGTGAGGCAGACTCTTTTGGAGGTCTGAGGCGTCAACGCGCCCACGGCCTTCGCTCGCGTCGCGCCTACGACCGGAAGCCCTCCCCTCGCCAGTACTCCCGCGCCAAAAAAGAGCGCGGCCACGTCACCGACTAAAGGCAAACCTGCCGCGAGGCAGGGACGCAAAGCCAGGAGTCTCGGAGCACACGCCCGAGATCGTCCGGTTACCGAAGTGAGGTCAAATGCGTTCTACAAGCAGGCTCTCGCACCGCTCCCTCCGCACTCTCGTCAACTTCGCGCTCCTCTTCGCCGTCACCTTCTGCGCCCTCTCGTCGCAGACGGCGCGCGCGCAGGAGGCGTCCGACCCGCGAACCTCAAGCGCCATCATCCCGGAGCCGCCGCTCCCCGTGCTTCCCACGGCGGGCGGTAAGTTTCGCGACCCGGCCTTCGGCACGGAGATAATGCGCGTCACCGACGAGCGCGACGGCGCGGAGAACGGGAACTTCTACCCGCACTGGCCGACCTTCAACTCCGACTCGACGCGCCTCCTCGTCAGGCGACGCGACACGGGCGACGCCATTTACACCTTCAACCCCGACACCTTCACGCTCGGCACGAGCTACGTCGTCCCGCGCCTGCCCGACAACGGCACGACCATCACCGAGGGAGCCATCTGGAGCACGACCGACCCCAACACGCTCTACGTGCTCGGCTGGACGGGGAAGCTCTGGGCCTTGAACGCGAGCACGCGCCAGTACACGCTCGTCCACGACTTCACGCGCGAACCGTCCTTCTCGCCCGGCGACTTCCTCTGGCAGATGAGCATGAGCGGCGACAACGACATCTTCGCCTTCTCGCACAAGGGCAACGCGGGGCTCGTCGGCTACACGGTCTACAAGCGCTCGACCGACACCATGCTCATAGACGTTAAGAGCACGAAGGAGGACGAGGTCAGGATAGACAAGACCGGCCGCTTCCTCGGCCTCTTCCTGAGCGAAGTGGGCGCGGACGGCTTCGCCTGCTTCGTACTCGACGTGCAGACGGGCGTGAAGACCGGCCTCGTGGACGGCGCGCCCGACTACTCGCCCGGACACGGCGACGTGGGCACGGGCACAATCGTCGCGTGGGACAACGACGACAACCGCTTCCTCATACGCTCTTGGTCAGACCCGCACCACGTACGCTCTATACTCAACCTCGGCTCGGACTGGATGAACCAGCACTTGAGCATGCTCGCGAAAGACGAGTCCTGGGGGCTCGCGTCCTTCTTCAGCTATCGCGGCTACGGGTTGGAGCCGGGGCTTTTTCACGACGAGATAGTTCTCGTCAGCACGGACGGGTCGGGCCGCTTCCGACGCCTCGTGCAGCACCGCTCGAAGGCGAACGACTACTGGCAGATTCCGCGCGCGAACATAAGCTACGACGGACGCTTCGCGGCCTACGCTTCTAACTGGGGAGGGTCGAGCAGGGTTGACCTCTTCGTCGCGAAGATAGACCCGCCCGCCGCCGCGACTCCGACTCCGACTCCGACGGCAACACCGACGCCGACTCCGATGCCGACGCCGACGCCCGCCCCGACCCCCGTAGCCACCCCGACTCCGACGGCGACCCCGACGCCCGCCGCGACTCCGATGCCCACGCCCGCGCTCAAGGCGCAGAGCAGTCTTCTGAAGGCGAGGCAGGACGCGCAGACCATCAGCAACGACCTTGCGACGACCGTGAACACGTCCTCGGCTTCGACGGGCGCGGCCGTCATGAGCCCCGCCGACCGTATAGCGGCCGTCGTCGCCGACGTGCAGCAGACCTACATCTACTTCTCGAACGAGCGCACGAACTACGCGGCGGCCTCGCGCATCGAGACGGCGCTCTCAAGCGCGCTCACGCACGCCGCCTCCGCGAGCAACTACGCGTGGCAGAGCCAGTTGTCGGAGGCGAAGGCGAGTCTCCAGAAGGCGATTGACAACATGGAGCTGGCCGACGTTCTGATGACCTACGGCGACGTGCAGAACCCTTTGGACTACGCGCAGTACTTCGTCCGTCAGCACTACGTTGACTTCCTCGGGCGCGAGCCGGACGAGGCGGGCCGCGCCTTCTGGCAGAACCAGATAAACCAGTGCGGCGCGGACGCGCACTGCGTCGAGGTGAAGCGCGTCAACGTCTCGGCCGCATACTTCCTCTCGATAGAGTTCAAGGAGACGGGCTTCCTCATCCACAGACTTTATCGCGCGTCGTTCGGGCGCACTGTTCTGCTGCGCGAGTTCCTCGGCGACACGCAGGAGGTCGGCAAGGGCGTCATCGTCGGCGAGGCGGGATGGCAGGACAGGCTCGCCGCGAACAAGGGCGTCTTCTTCAAGGCGTGGGTGCAGCGCGCGGACTTCAAGGCTCGGTACGACTCTTTGACGAACACGCAGTTCGTAGACTCGTTCTACGCCTCGATGGGCGTCGCGGCGCAAGGCTCGGAGCGCGACGCGCTCGTCTCGTCGCTACAGTCGGGCGCGGCAACGCGCGCGGACGTTCTGGCGAAGCTGGTTGACAACGCGGACTTCTCGCGGCTTGAGCGCAACCGCGCCTTCGTACTCATGCAGTACTTCGGCTACCTGCGCAGAGACCCCGACGAGAGCGGCTTCAACTTCTGGCTCGGCCATCTCGAAGGCTTCAACGGCGACTTCGTGCGCGCCGAGATGGTCAAGGCTTTCCTCTCTTCGGACGAGTACCGAAACCGCTTCAGGCAGCAGTAACGGACTCGGCCGGGAGGAAGAAGGGTTCTGGGTTCCGGGTTCCGGGTGCTGGTTCAAACCAAAACCCGGAACCCGGAACCCGGAACCCTCTCTCTTTTGCGTCGCGCGTTTGCGTCGCGCGCGAGGGGATTTTTGTTGCCCCACCCGCCCGCCATGCGCTAATCTGAAATAGCGCGCTTCGGCTGCGCCGCGCGGCCCGCATGCATGGGCCGCGCTTCCTGAGAACCGCTCGAACCAGAGAAGCCGTCTGCGCCCTCGGCGTCCCGAACCAATGCCCCTTTCAATCTCCGCCAGACAACTTTGGAAGCCACTGCTCGTCGCGGCGGCCGTCGCGTTCGCCTACTGGGGCGTGCTCGCGCGGCTCGGCCGCTTCTGGTGGGAGGACGAGAACTACTCGCACGGGCTCCTCATTCCTTTCGTCATCGGCTACATAATCTGGGCCGAGCGCGAGAGGCTCGCGGGCCTGGTGGGACGGCCGCGCGCGGCGTGGGGCGCGGCGGCGGTCGTCGCGGGGCTGTTGGCCCTTTGGGTTGGGACTGCGGGCGCGGAGTTGTTCACGCAGAGGATGTCGCTCCTCCTCCTGCTCGCGGGCGTGTGCGTATACTTCTGGGGATGGAGGATGCTTCGCGCGCTCTTCGTGCCGCTCCTGCTGCTCGCGCTGGCCGTGCCCATTCCGACGATAGTCTTCAACAAGGTCGCGTTCCCGCTTCAGCTCTTCGCCTCGCAGTGTGCTGTTTTTGTCATGCGGGCGCTCAACATCACGGTGCTGCGCGAGGGCAACGTGATAGAGCTTTACCCGCTCGGGTCTCTGACGACGAAGAAGCTCGAAGTCGTCGAGGCTTGCAGCGGCATACGGAGTCTGATGACGCTCGTAACGCTCGCCGTCGTCTTCGCGTACTTCACTACTCCTTCGGACGAGGACGGGAGCGGCGGAAAGAGGCTCGCGCGCTATCGCGTGTGGCGCGCGGTGCTGATAGTCGTCGCGGCCGTGCCCATCGCAATCATCACGAACGCGGCGCGCGTGAGCGGCACGGGCGTGCTCGCGCGCTACTACGGGACGCAGGTGGCCGACGGCTTCTTCCACGAATTCTCGGGCTGGGTCATATACATCGCCGCGTTCCTTCTGCTCTTTGCCTTCGGCTGGCTGATAGACCGCTTCAACCCGGCGCGCGGCGGCGGCTCGTCGGGCCGGGGCGACGGCGAAGCGGTCGTCACCGACGGCGCGGAGAGCCACGCGCATTCGGTCTCCGACGGTGGGGTAGTGGCCGCGCCTTCGACCGCGATGACGATGAAAGAGAGTTGATGAAGTCGCACACGAGAAACTTCTGGCTGATGCTCGCGCTGCTCGTTGCGGGCGGGGCGGTCATCAATGTGTGGGCCGCGGCGGGCGAGTCGCGCGCGCCGCGTCGTCCGCTCGCGGAGTTTCCGGTGGAGGTCGGCGGCTGGCGCCAGGCGGGGCGCGACGTGCGCTTTGACCAGGCGACCGAGGCCGTGCTCCGCGCGGACGACTACGTCTCGCGCGACTACGTGGCGGGCGACGGCGGCACGTCCGCCTCGCTCTACGTCGGCTACTACGCGACGCAGCGCACGGGCGCGACCTACCACAGCCCGCTCAACTGCCTGCCCGGCTCGGGCTGGACTCTGAACGAGCCCGGACGCTTGGAGATAAAGCCCGCCGACGGCTCGCCCGCCTTCGAGGCCAACCGCTACATCATCGAGCACGCGGGCGACCGGCAGTTGATGGTCTACTGGTATCAGGGGCGCGGCCGCGCGGTCGCGAGCGAGTACGTGGACAAGGTCTACACCGTCCTCGACAGCATACGACGCCGTCGCTCGGACGGCTCGATGGTGCGCGTGCTCGTGCCCGTACGCGGCTCGGAGCGAGAGGCGATTGAGCGCGCGACGCAGTTCGCCTCGCAGGTCGAGCCGAAGCTCTCGGCCTACGTCCCCGACTGAAAAGGGGCTGTGACTGTCAGAAGGCCGCCTCTCTTTTCGGAGCGGCCGGGGCACCTTTCTCCGGAAGAGAGGCCCCGTTCGTGATATCTTAAACTTGTCTCTCGCGGCATGCCCGTCGCGTAGAGATTTTGAAAAGGGAAGACGACAGCGGTCAGACTCGAAAGTCTTCCCATTCGTGGTAAGCCGCAACGCGTGCGGACTCGGACAGAAAGGCGTTGCCCGCCGACTGTAGAGTGACGAGCGAGCGGTAGAACTAAAAGTGCAAGCCCCGCGCCCCGAGACCCTTAGCCCCGGCCTCGGACTCTTAAAGAGAGCGGGGCGGCCCGTACAGAAGGAGTGCCGACAGATGAATCTTCAAGAGTGCCCGCGAGCGCGGCGTGTCCGCGCGCTCGCCTTCGCGCTGCTCGCCGCCCTAGTCCTCCTCGCGGCCGCATGTTCCAACCCTGAAAAGGCGAAGGCCGAACACGTCCAGCACGGCGAAGCCCTGCTCAAGGAGCGCCGCTGGCAGGAAGCCTCGCTCGAATTCCGCAACGCCATACAGATTGACCAGAACCTCGCCGCCGCCCACTGGGGGCTCGCGCAGGCGTACCTGCAACTCGGTCGCGGCAGCGAGTATGTCGAAGAGCTTCAGAGCACGGTCAAGCTCGACCCGAACAACATTGAGGCGCGCATGCGCCTCGCGCAAGGCTACCTGCTCGCCTTCGACCGCGATAAGAAGCCGGAGCTTCTCGCAGAGGCCGAGCGGCTGACGGGCGAGGTGCTCGCGCGCGAGCCGAACAACCCGGACGGCCACATACTCTCGGCCAACGTCATATACTTCAAGGGCGGCCCCGATGCCGCGAAGCAGGCCGAGGATAAGATCAAGTACGCCGTCTCGCTCAATCCGGGCCGCATGGAGTCCTACATGGGGCTCTCGAAGTTCTACCAGCAGATCGGGCGAGCCGCCGACGCGGAGGCCACCTACAAGCAGGCCATCTCGATCAACGACCGGTCGTCTCTCGCGCACGTCGAGTTCGGCAAGTTCCTCACGCAGACCAATCGCCCCGGACAGGCCGAGGGCGAGTTCGTGAAGGCCGCGGAGGTTGACCCCGAGAACCGCGACGTGCAATGGGTTCTCGCCAGCTACTATCTCGTCAACAAGCGATACGACAAGGCCGAAGAGGCATACAACCGTTGGGCGCACCTAGACTGGGACAAGGCCGAGGGGCGTGCGCGGCTCGCCGACTACTACGCGACGGTCGGACGCTTCGACGACGCGGCCACGCTCTATCAAGACATCGTCAAGAACTTCTCCGACTACACGCGCGGCCGCTACCGCCTCGGCGAGATAAGCCTTCAGCGCGGCGACGTGGCGGGGGCGCGCGCGCAGGTTGACGAACTCCTGAAGGCGAACCCGAAGGACAATGATGCGCTCTTCCTTCGCGCGCGCATGCGTGCGGCCGAAGGCAAACTCCGCGACGCCATCGCGGACTTGAAGGACGTGCTCGATCAGGAGCCGCGCTCGAAGCTCGGCCTCTACTTCATGTCCGACGCGCTCTACCGCGACGGCCAGTACGAGCAGGCGCGCGCGCGCGCAGGCGAGTTGGAGCGCTACTACCCCGACTTCTTCCCCGCCAAGCTCCTACAGATTCAGATAAATCTCGACTCGGGCGACTACGAGGGCACGCGCCGCATGGCCGACGACCTCGTGAAGAAGTTGCAGGAGCAGGACGCCGCGCCGAAGGGCGACATGACGCCGCAGATACTCGCGGACGTTCGCACGAACGCGCTGCTTCTCCGCGGCAAAGCCGCGCTGCGTCTCGCAAGCTCCGCCGCCTCGCAGGGCGAAGCCTCGAAGCTCGTCGCCGCGGCGCGCACGGACTTCGAGACCGCGCGCCAGTCATTACCCAACTCGCCGCTGCCCTATGTCAACCTCGCCGACGCCTCGGGCGCGGAGGGCAAGATCGACGACGCGCAGCAGCAGTTGGAGCACGCGCTCTCGATTGACAAGACGAACACTCAGGCGCTCACGGCGCTCATAAATCTCGGCGCGGCGTGGGGCCGACTCGATCAGGCGCGCGCGCGCGTCGAGCAGTTGGCATCGGAGCAGCCCGCGAACGCGCAGCTTCAGTACCTCGTCGGTCAGGCTTACCGCAGCGGCAACGCGCAGCAGCCGTCGGACGCCGCGCGCGCGGAGGCCGCGATGCGTCGCGCCGTGGAACTCGACGCCGACTACATGCCCGCATACTCGGCGCTCGCCGAAATCTACGTCACGACGAATCAGCCCGACCGCGCCGTCGAGCAGTACAAGAAGATTCTCGAACGGCGTCCCGACGACTTCACGTCCTACCGCATGCTCGGGATGATAGAGTCCGGGCGCGGCCAACTCGACGCGGCGGCCGACTACTATCACCGCGCGCTCTCGATAAGGGCGGACGAGCCCGTCGCGGCGAACAATCTCGCGGCGATGTACTCCGAGCAGGGGAAGGGCAACGCAGAGGAGGCGATTCGCCTCGCGCAGGACATCGTGCGCCGCTATCCGAACGAGCCGGGCTTCGCCGACACGCTCGGCTGGGTCTACTACCGCAAGGGGCTCTATCGCGACGCGGTCGAGCAGTTGCAGCGGGCCGTCGCACTCGCCTCGAAGAGGGGCGGCGACAACTCGCTCTACCGCTGGCACCTCGGCGCGGCGCTCGCGCAAGGGGGCGACCGCGCGGCCGCGCGCCGCGAGCTTCAGAAGTGTCAGGAGCTTTACGCGCTCGAACAGCAGCGCCCCATCAAGCCGCCGACGCAGACGCCGATTGACGACGTGCGCCGCACGCTGGAAAGCCTGTCATAAAGTGATGAGTGATAAGCGATGAGTGATAAGTGATGAGAATAGGCTTTCACTCATCACTCATCACTCATCACTTATCACTAGCGAACGGAGTGAGCCATGAGTATTGAGTTCCGACAGAGGACGCCAGGCGAGTTGGTGGCGATGGTCTGGCGCAGGAAGTGGCTGATAGTTCTGCCGACTCTGGCGGTGGCCGTGGCGGTCGCGGCCGTCGTCTGGAAGCTGCCGGACGTGTACGAGTCAACGACGCTTCTGACCGTCAGGCCCGCGTCCATCACGACCTCGGCCGTGCCGCAGCTATCGGAGAGCGACCTCTCGATTCGCATCAACAACATCAGCCAGGAGGTGACGAGCCGCAGCACCTTAGAGCCGATGATTCAGCGCTACGACCTCTACGCCGCGGAGCGCCGACGCGGCGCTTCGATGGACGAGCTTATCGAGCGCATGCGTACGCGCGACATAAAGTTCAGCCTCAACACGACGCGCAACGACATCACGAACGGCTTCTTCCTCTCCTACCGCGGCCCCGACCGCCGCGCCACGCAGGCCGTCACCGAGGCTCTGGCCTCGAAGTTCGTCTTCACGCAGACGCAGGCCGCCGGCAACGACGCGCAGAACACGAAGCAGTTCTTCAACGATCAGGTGAGTCAGGCCAAGGAGCGGCTCGACGAGCTAGACCGCCAGCGGCTCGACTTCATGAAGCGAAACATCGGCAGCCTGCCGATGGAGATGCAGGGGCTCGTCAGCCAACTCTCGGGCCTGCGCGAGGAGCAGAAGGCGCGCATCAACGAGATAGGTCGACTCAACGACCAGATAGCCGCCAACAACAAGTACATCGCAGACCTCTCGAAGTCGAACGACCAGGGCGTCGAGGAGCTTATGGCGCAGATGCAAGACCCCAAGAGCACATCCGGCTACGCGGAGTTGGTCAAGCGCATGGCCGAGCTAAGGTCGCAGCGCGAGGAGATGAGCATCCAGTTGAAACCGGCGGCGCCCGAGATGCGGGCGAACCAGAAGCAGATTGACGAGATACAGCGGCAGATGGACGAGCAGGTCGAGGAGCACAGGCAGAAGGTGGCCGAGCAGCGCAAGCGACTTGAGAACCGCATCGACCCGCGCCTCACCTCCTACAAGGGCGAGAACTCGCGCATGTCGGGCGAACTCAAGCGCCAGCAGGCTCTACTCGCGCAGACCGAGTCGCAGATAGTCGCGGTCGAGCAGCGCCTCAACGGTGTGCCCGGCTCGGAGATAGGGCTCGAAGCCATCAACCGCGAATACCTCACGGCGAAGTCAAACTACGACAACCTCGTCGCGCAGCAGCAGAAGGCGGACATCGGGGCCGAGGTCTCGATGCGCTCGCAGGGCGAATCAATCGCCGTCATAGACCCCGCGAGTCTCCCCGAACAGCCGGTCGCGCCCAAGCGCCCCCTGCTCATGCTGCTCGGGCTCGTCGCGGGCTTCGCGTTCGGCGTCGCGCTCGCGGCCGCGTTCGAGCTGCCGCGCCTGCTCACCGTCCAGACGGCCGACGACGCGCGGCACTACACGGGCCTGCCCGTGCTCGTGACGCTGCCGATGCTCTTGACGGCGCGCGAGGAGCGGCGCATGAAGGTGCGGCGCTACGCGCTCGCGGTCGCCGCGGTCGTGGCGACGCTCATCACCGCGCCCGCGCTCGCCTTCGTCTTAAACCGCCTGCATCTCATCGAGTTGCTCGCGTCGAGAGGGTGAGAAGAAGGTGATGAGTGATGAGTGATGAGTGATAAGAAAATACGGCTCACGCGGTTTTCTTAACTTATCACTCATCACTCATCACTCATCACTTCGGAGGAGGTTGAAGCCGATGTACCTTGACTTCTACGGACTGAAGGAGCTGCCGTTCGCGCTGACGCCCGACCCGCGCTTCCTCTACTTCACGCCTTCGCACACAGAGGCGATGGCGAACCTCCACTACGGCATCGAGAGCGGCAAGGGGCTCATCGTCGTCACGGGCGAGGTCGGGACGGGGAAGACCACCATCCTCCGCTGGATGATGAACCGCCTCGACCGCACCGTTCTCGTCGCCTACCTCTTCAACCCGCGCATGACGGTCTCGGAGTTCTACCAGTACGTCTCCTCGCCGAAGCTCCTCGACGTTCCGCGCTGGGAGAGCAAGTCGGAACTGCTCCTCAAGCTGGGCGACGTGTTGGATTCGCGCCACTCGCGCGGCCTGCGCACCGTGCTCATCATCGACGAGGCGCACGGGCTCTCGCCCTCTGTGCTCGAAGAGATACGCCTGATGTCGAACTTCGAGTCGGACTCGGCGAAGCAGTTGCAGATAATTCTCACGGGCCAGCCCGAGCTTCGCGACGTGCTCAATCAGCCCGAGCTTCGTCAACTTAAACAGCGCGTCGCGCTGCGCTGCGAGATACGTGCGCTGCCCGACATCGAAGAGACGGGTCGCTACATCGCCTCTCGCCTGCTCGCCGCCGGGGCCGAGCGCACGGACGTGTTCACGGCGCCCGCCGTTGACCTCATATTCCGCTGCTCGGAGGGGATACCGAGGCAGATAAATAATCTTTGCGACAACTCGATGCTCGCGGGCTTCGCGGCGGGCGCCGAGCGGATCGGCCGCCCCGTAGTCGAGGAGGTCGCGGAGACTTTCGACCTTCTACCGAACGCGCAGCGCGGGCGGCAGTCGGGCGAGGAGCGCGCGGGCGCCGCACGCGTCTTCACGCCCGCCGGTCGCTCGGAGCTTTGGGCCGCGAGCGCGGGGTTGACGTACGAGAGACAGAAGGGGCAGCCGGGCGTCGCGGGCGCGGCGCAGGCGAGCCACGAGCGCGAGGTCGAGCGAGAGTTGGAGAGCGCGGGAGGCGACGAAGAGAGCGCGCCCGACGCGGAAGAGCTTGGCCGCGCGTTCAAAAGCTGGGACGACCGTGAGGGAGATTCGTAATGGGCAGAGTCTACGAGGCACTCAAGCGCGCGGCAGAGCAGAACGGCGCGCACGGCGAGACGAACGGTAACGGCGAATCCTCTTCGCACCCGCGCGAAGAGAGAGCCATCGCGCCGCACGCCGAGTCGAACGGCAACGGCTCGCACACGGACGCGAAGGCGCACGCCGAGACTGCAAGGGTGCGCGCCGTCACGGCCGTCGAGGAGTCCGCGAAGACAAGCGCGGCCGTCGCGGACGACGCGCCCGAACTCTTCCTGCGCACGTCTAGACACTTTCAGTCGCCGGAGACGGCGCACAGAACAGCGCCCTCTGGGCACACCGGAACTGGCGTCGGGTCGGCACTCCCCGACGTTTCGGCTCCGCGTGAGGCCGGGGCAACTTTGGGCGCTGCCGGTTCGGCGCGCACGCCGGAGTTTGTCTCCGTAGACATCTCCGCCGCGCGCGTCGAACCACACCTTGTAGCGATAACGCAGCCGCGCTCGGGCCACGCCGAGCGCTTCCGTAGTCTTCGCACGCGCGTGCTGCACGCGGGCGAGCGAAAGAAGATGCAGGCGTTCGTCATCACGAGCGCGGGCGTCATGGAGGGGAAGACCTTAACGGCCATAAACCTCTCGTGGCTGCTCGCGCAGACCGACGGCGTGAGGGCTCTCCTCATCGACGGCGACCTGCGCAACCCTTGCGCGGCCGAGTACCTCGGGCTCGACGCGCCCACGGGCCTCTCGGAAGTCCTCGGAGGCGAGGCGACGCTCGCCGAGTCAATCGTGCGCCTTGAACCGGCGGGGCTTCATCTACTGCCCGGCGGCTCCGCGCGCGACAACGTTGCCGAGTTGCTCTCCGGCCCGAAGTTCAGCGCCGTGCTCCGAGAGGCGCGGCGCATGTTCGACTACATAATCATCGACGCGCCGCCGCTCGGCATCTTCACCGACGCGACGGTGCTCATAAGCCGCGCCGACTCCGCGCTCATCGTCGCGCGCGCGAACAAGACGCGTTACGCGGCGCTCGAACGTCTGCTTGAGCCGCTGCCGCGCGCTTCGCTGCTCGGCGTCATACTCAACGGCTCGGACGAGCAGATGAACGAGCAGAACTACTACTACCGCCGCTACTCTTCGCGCCGCAACGTCGAGGGCGCGGAGGAAGTGAAGAAGGGGACGCGAGGGGAGTAAGGCCGTTTGGCTTCGACGCGCTTCAACCTGAGAACGCTGCTGCTCATCGTCGCGGAGGCACTTCTAATCTTCTTCGCGATGGTGACCTCGGCATACCTGCGCCTCGGGTGGGTTGACGCATACTACGAGCTGAACCAGAGGTTCGGCTTCCTCAAGGCGGCGGTCGCGACGCTCTTCTGCCTCATAGCCTTCTACCTCTACGACCTATACGACTTCGTCGTCATGCACGACCGGCGCGAGCTTGTGCTCCGTCTCATACAGGCGCTCGGGCTCGCCTGGGTCGCGCTGGCGATTGTGATGTACCTCGTGCCCGCGCTCGTCATAGGCCGCGGCGTGACGCTCATTGCGCTGCCGATGGCGCTGGCGCTGATGGTCACATGGCGCGTGGCCGCCCATTGGCTGCTCGGCCACCCGAAGGTCGGCGAGAAGATTCTGATTGTCGGCTCGGGCGAGTCGGCCATAGAGATTGCGCGCGAGATTCTCGGCCGTCGCGACGCGGGCTACCGGGTCGTCGGCTTCGTGGACTCTAACGCGGACTTGGTTGGGCAGAGCCTCATCAACCCGCGCGTGCTCGGCACGACTTCGCAGATGGCCGAGATAACACGGCGCGAGGGCGTCAACCGCGTCGTCGTCGCGCTTGGCGAGCGGCGCGGGCAGTTCCCCGTGCGCGAGCTTTTGGACATGAGCCTCTCGGGCGACGTGGCGATTGAGGAGTGCGCGAGCTTCTACGAACGCCTGACTGGCCGCGTCTCACTCGACATGATGCGCCCCTCCTGGCTCATCTTCTCGGGTCGCGGCCGTCAGAGTCGCTTGAGCGGCGCGATGCGGACGGCCGTGCACCGCGGCGTCGCGCTCGCGGGCGCGCTCTTCTCTCTGCCCATCGCCCTGCTGACGGCGCTGCTTATTAAGCTCGACTCGCCCGGCCCCGTGCTCTACAGGCAGGAGCGCGTAGGCAAGAACGGCCGCGCATTCAACATCATGAAGTTCCGCTCGATGCGTACGGACGCCGAGCGCGACGGCCCCGTCTGGGCGAGCAAGAACGGCGACTCGCGCACGACGCGCGTGGGCCGCGTCATCCGCAAAGTTCGCGTGGACGAGATACCGCAGTTCTGGAACATCCTCAAAGGCGAGATGAACTTCGTCGGGCCGCGCCCCGAGCGCCCGCACTTCGTCAAACAGCTTGCCGAGGAGGTTCCGTTCTACGAGCAGCGACACCTTATACCGCCGGGCCTCACGGGCTGGGCGCAGATAAAGTACCCGTACGGGGCTTCGATAGAGGATGCGCGGCAGAAGCTGCAATACGACCTCTACTACGTGAAGAACCAGAGCATCCTGCTCGACGCCGTAATCATGTTCGAGACGGTGAAGACGATTCTGTTCGGGCGCGGGACTTAATGCCCCGCGCGGCGGAAGGGGACGCGATGCGAGACGCGGCGGGAGATTTGAGGAGCGAGGTCTACACGTTCCTGCACCACCTCGCCCTGCTCGTGATCGCGCTCGCGGTCTCGTTTCTCTGGTGGGCGTGGCCGAGCGGCGACTACACTTACAACCTTTTGGAGGCGTGGAAGATCGAGGGCCCCTTACTCCGCGCCGTTGCCTTAGTCTTCATAGTTCTTTGCGTGTTAAGGCTCGCCGCAATACATCTGGCCGGCCGCATGTTGCGGAGTCGTCTGGCCGAAGTGAAACCGGAGGCCGCGACTTTGCCGGTCGAAGTTAGGGAGGTTTGAAGAGATGAAGTCCAACTACAGACTCGCGGCACTTTTGTCGCTCGCGCTCCTGCTGCTCGCGCCCGCGCCTTCGGCGTTCGCGCAGAAGGATAAGAAGCAGAAGGAGACGGAGGCGCAGCAGCGCCCGCGCGCGGTGAAGCCGGACGAGCGACTTGAGCCGGACGACTCGTCGCCCGCGCGCAGCGATGTGCCGGAGTCGGTGCTCGCGAACCGGCGTGAGCAGATGAGCGAGGACGCGGACGCGGAGATTCCCTCCTACAACAACTTCCTCTCCTCCTATCGGCTCGGCCCCGAGGACGTTATCTCCATCAAGGTCTTCGGCGGCCCGACCGTCGAAAAGTATTCGATGGCCGGCGTCACCATCCCGCCCGACGGCCGCATCGACTACTACCTCATGCGCGGCGGTCTGTTCGTCAACGGCAAGACGACGCAACAGGTCTCCGACGAGATAGTGAAGCACCTCGACGAGTACATCATCGACCCGAAGGTGACGGTCACGCTCGATAAGGCGATGTCGCACCGCTACAGTGTCATCGGCGACGTGGCGCAGCCCGGCATACGCATGATGACGCGCCGCCTGAGCGTCTACGAGGCTCTGACCGAGGCGGGCGGTATCCTTCGCACGGGCCGCAAGCAGGTGGTCGTGATTCACTGGGACGCCGACCGAATGCTCAGGACGACGACCGTTGACGTGGCCGCAATCACGAAGGGCAAAGCGCCCGACAACTACTTCCTGCGCCCCGGCGACCAGATATTCGTCCCCGGCAACAAGTGGAAGACCGTTGACTCGGTGATGAAGGCTCTGCCCGTCCTGAGCTTCGCGCGCGTCTTCACCGGCGGATGGTGATATGGAAGGCAAAAGTAAGAACAGAACCGCGAGCGGTAGCAAGCGGGTAGTTCCAACACACAGGCACAGAGGCACGGCTAAAGGCATCAAGCCGTGCCTCTGTGCCTGTGTGGTAAATCCTGCCGTCACCCGCTCGCTACCGCTCGCGGTTCTGTTAACTTTCGCCTTCTGCCTTAACGTCTCCGCTCACCCTTCCTGGCGGAAGCAGCAGACGGGCACGTTCGCGTGGCTGCACTCGGTCTTCTTCGTTGACGAGTCGAATGGCTGGGCCGTGGGCGGCAAGGGCGCGCTGCTCTACACGTCCGACGGCGGCGCGCGTTGGGAGTTGCGACCGCGATTCGTGGAGGACGCGATGCAGGACGTGTTCTTCACGGACGCGCGCACGGGCTGGATCGTCTGCGAGCGTAGCATCTTCGCGACCGCCGAGGGCGAGTCCGTCTCGTACCTCTTGAAGACGACGGACGGCGGCGAGACATGGTCGCGCGTTGACGTGACGCGCGGCGAATACTCCGACGTGAAGCTCGCGGGCCTACGCTTCGCGGACGCGACGCACGGCTGGGTCTACGGCGAGGCGGGCGTGCTCTACGCGACGACGGACGGCGGCGAGACATGGTCGCGGCAGACGGTGCCCACACGCCACCTTCTGCTCGGCGCGTCGTTCACAGACGCGCGCACGGGCTGGCTCTCGGGCGGCGGGCTCACCCTCCTTTCGACGACGGACGGCGGCGCGACGTGGCGCGCGGGTACGGTCTACGCGCAGCCAGCGAAGCTCTCTTCGCAGCGGCTAAACGCTATCTCGTTCGCGGACGCGGAGACGGGCTGGGCCGTCGGCGCGGGCGGCGCAATCTTCTCGACGCGGGACGGCGGGCGCACATGGAGACCGCAAGCATCGGGCACGGGCTCGGACTTGCGCGACGTTAAGTTTCTCGACCGCGCGGAAGGCTGGGCGGTCGGCGGCGAGGGCACTGTGCTTCACACGACCGACGGCGGGCAGACTTGGAGGGTGGAGGCGCATGCGACCGACCACTCGTTGGAGCGACTCTTCTTCCTCGGTCGCAAGCGCGCGTGGGCCGTCGGCTTCGGCGGCACGGTCGTGGCGTTCAAGGACTGAACTGAATTTATCGAGCGTGTCAGAGGTGTCGGCATGAATAAGAGCTTGAGACCGAAGTTGGCGGCGGCGATTCTCACACTCGCGTGCGCGCCCTGCGTCTGGGCGCAGGGCGCGCACGCGAAGGGCACGGAGGCCGTTCGCGAGCGGCGCGCGACCGAAGCGCAGAGGGCCGCACCCGAGTCGAAGCCGGAGACGACGGAAGCGTCGAACGAGAAGACCGCGACCAAGTCGAACGAGAAGACTGCGACCGAATCGAGCGAGAAGGTCGAGACCGCGGATTCGGACGCGACCGTAGAGACGCGGAGTGCGTCGGCGGACGCGGCGCAGAGTCCCTCGGAGCGCGGGCGTCAGCGTCAGGCTATGGCCGAGCAACTCGCCGAGGGTGGCAACAGGTCGGAGGCCGTCGCGCTGCTTCGCTCGATGCTCGCCGAAGAGAGGTTCGACCCCGCCTTCTTCTACAACACGGGCAACGCGCTCGCGCGCATGGGCGAATCCGAAGCGGCGGTCGAGGCCTACCGAAAGGCCGTCGCGCAGCGCCACGGCAACTACGCGCGCGCGCAGAATAACCTCGGCGTCGTGCTCACGCGTCTGGGTCGCTGGGAGGAGGCCGAAGAGGCGCTCACCTCCGCGCTCAAGCTCGAAAGCTACAACTACGCCGAGGCGAGCTACAGCCTCGGCCGCCTGCACGCGCTGCGAGGCGAGTCCGGACTCGCGACGGCCGAGTGGACGCGCACTCTCAAACTCAAGCCCGAGCACACTGATGCGGCCGTCTCGCTCGCACGTCTGCTCGCCGAAGGCGGCGACACCACGCAGGCGCTCGCCGTGCTCGACGCACTGACGGAGAGGCTCGCGCGGCGCGGCACTGTCGCCGCGCGCGAGATAGCAGTCGCGCGCGGCGAGATAGTCGCGGCCTCGAACGTCTTAGCCGAAGAGGCGCACGCCCGCACGGGCGAGAACGGCCACGCCGGGGGCAACAGCGTGAGCTTAACGGAGGCGGACGGCGACAGTGTCTTGGTTAATACGAAGGCCGCGAACGACGCGACACGGTGGGTCATGCGGTCGGCCTTGCCGCGCGACGCGGACGCGTCGGCCGTGCTTCACAACGCTCGCTCCGCCTCTTCGCGCCCGGTGATAGCGAACCGCGATGCGCTCGACCTTCTCCGACGCGCGAGGGCCGCGCGCGAGGACGGGCGCGACGAAGAGGCGCTCTCGCTCTACCGCCGCGCCGTCGAGAGCAACGGCGGCTACTTCGCGCCCGCGAACCTCGAACTCGCCTACACGCTCTCCTCCTTGCGTCGCAACGAAGAGGCTGCCGCAAGCGTCCTCTCGGTCATACGCCGCGACGGCACGCGCTACCCGATTGCCTTCTATCATGTCGGCCGCTTCTACGAGCACATGAACCGTCTCGCCGAGGCCGAAGAGGCTTTCGCGCGCGCGGCCGAGTTGATGGGCGACCGAAGCCCGCAGTTCTACGTTGACCTGAGCCGTGTGCGCGAGCGCGTTGGAAACTACGTGGGCGCGCTCGCCGCCGCCGAAGAGTACGTGCGCCTGCAAGCGCGCGCGGGCGGCGTGCCCGACTGGGCGCGCTCGCGCGTCGAGCAACTCAAGAGGTCGGCGCAAGGCTCGGAGCAGCCCGCGCCCGCGAAGAATTAGACGAACGCTGACGGCCACTCGGAAGCAGAAGCCTGACCTTGTGAGGAAGGGCGTCGGCCTGACGCGAGAAAGAGGGAGGATGAGAGTAAGGCTTACTCTCATCCTCCCTCGCACTTTTTCAGCGAGGCGCAAACAGAACCGCGAGCGGTAGCGAGCGGGTTGGCGTTCAATAGAGCGGGCCTTTATCGCAGCGCACACCCGCTCGCTACCGCTCGCGGCTCTGATCTAAAGCGATTCGAGGAAGACGATGACCTGAGTCTGCTCCTCGGGCGTCAGGTTCTCGAAGTTCTGCCGGACGACCTCGGCCTCGCCCGAGTGTCGCAAGATAGCGTCCATGAAGGTGAGCGAGAGCGCGTCGTGCATCAGCAGCGTGCGGGTGCGCACGCCCCAGAGCGGCGCGGTACGAACCTTCAGGCGCGTCTCCTGCCCGCCGTTCTGAACTATCCCGTCGCCCGTGCCTATGTCGTGCAGCAGGAAGTCTCCGAACGGGTGTATGACCTTGTTGCCGAGCGCTTGGGGGACGACGAACGTGCCCGCGTTGATGGTCGTGCCCGGCATGGCCGTGGTGATGGTGTCCACGTGGCAGACGGCGCAGCCGACCTGGTGGAAGAGCGTATCACCCGCCTGCGCGTCCTCGGTCGCCGCGATGGTCGCGTCGCGCGCGGGAGCCTTCGTCGCGCGCATGAACTGAGTGAAGGCGTCTATGTCGCGCTCGGGGTCTTCGCCGCACTTCGCGTTCTGTCCGGGAGGCGCGGGGCTCGGGCTCGGGTCGCAGTCTATCGTCGCGTCGTTCGGGATGGGGTCGAAGGCCGACACGTCGCGGCCGAGCGAAGTGTTCTCCGCGAGGAAGAGTCGGTTCGTGATACCCATCTCGTTGAGGTATGCGTCGCCCGAGAATGAGAGCAGGCTCGCGTGCTGGTCTTTGTGGCCGAAGCGCCCGATACGGCACCTGATCGCGGCCTCGGGGTCTGCCTCCTCGATTGGCACCGCGATGGCCTGGCCCGCGACGAGGTTGCCGCTCACGGTGTCGTCCGGCTGTGCGGCGGCAATCGCGACCAGCGTCTCGTTGGAGATGGCCTCGACGAAGCCGTCGCCCATCGTGTTGAGAGAGGTGCGCGCGGTTGTAATCTCGCCGCCCTTTTCGATTCCGGCCGAGAAGAGCGGCGGCACGCGCTCCTGCAAGCGCGGGTCAATGGCGCGATGCTGTATGAGCGAACCGCCGGGCGCGTCAGAGAAGGTCGGCCCGCCGCAGGGGATGCGGCAGAGTCTCGGCACGAGACGCCCCGCGCGAAGCTCGTTTACTTGGCTGATCGCGCCCGTGACGGGGTTCTGGTGGCACTCGGCGCACGACTGCGCGTTGTAGACGGGGCCGAGCCCCTTTGCAATGTCGTCCCTGACCTCGAAGGTCGCGCGGTCTGCGTCGTGCTGGGTCTGGTCTACTAAATCGTTGGTCTCGTCGTTGAAGGCGGTCGGGGCCTCTTGCGGGAAACAGACGTTAGGCGGCGAGCAGCTCGTCACCTCGTCGTCAACCTCGCATTGAACCTCATCTACGTTCGACGCCACGTTGGCCTGCCCCGTGGGCGGCCGTGCAGCTCTGGTCTGCATTGTGGTCTGATTCGTAACCGCGGCTTGCGCGGCGGGCAGCGTCCGCGTGCTGCGGCTGACGGCGACGCGGCTAGAGACGGCGGCGGCCAGAAGCAGCAACACGGCTGCCCCGATGATAGAGGTCTTCAGGCGATTCATACACGTATCCTCCTCAGGTGGTGAAACGGGCGGTGGGTGATCCTTCCCCGCAGCGAGACGGGGACGGCGCAGGTCGGGGGAAGAAGAATTTAAGGCCGGGGAGACCGGCTACTGTTTGCGGAAGAGGCTCAATATATTCCCGGCCGCTCTTAACGTCAACGTAAATAGTGACCGGCCCGCGAGAGGCTCGTTAACAGGTCGCAGGGCACCTTCCAGCCGACCTCAAGAATTTCTCAAGCCGCTTCCTTATCCTGTCAACGTCGCAAAGTCCGTCGCCGCCGATGTCCGACGCGGCGCGACGAAAACCCCAAGGTTCGGGACTAAGGGAGAGTTAAAAAATGAGATTCAGCAAGGCCGCGGGCGCTGCCATACCCGCCGTTGTCGTGTCGAAGGGAACGGGAAAGAATTTTTCACGCGCCGACTTAAACCTCACTTTAATCCTTTTCGCAATTCTGGCCTCGGCTGTCCTACTGCTCGCGACCATCGCGCCCATGACCCGCGCGTATGCGCAGACGGGGCCAGCCTACGGCGTCTACACGCCGCCCGCGGGCTTCCAGCAGTCCGACGCGGGCGAGCCTTCGATAGGCTCGAACTGGAAGACGGGCAGCGTCTTCTTCCAGTCGAGCCTACAGACCATGCGCGTCAAGTTCGACGACTCGTTCGCGCCCGCGCGCGCGACGTGGGAGGACGTGAGCGCGCCGACGACCTCAATCCTCAGCCTCGACCCGATTCTCTACACGGACAGCCGCACGGGCCGAGTCTTCTCTTCGCAGCTCGCGGGCGCGACGAGCCTGACGGCCTACTCCGACGACGACGGCAAGACCTGGACGCCGAGTCAGGGCGCAGGCGTGGCCGCCTCCGTTGACCACCAGACGCTCGGCGGCGGCCCGTTCGCCGCGCCGCTCACCAGAAGCGGCCTTCCGCTCCTCTATCCGAACGCCGTCTACTACTGCTCGCAGGACGTTGGCTACGACGCCTCTTGCGCCGTCTCGCTCGACGGCGGTCAGACGTTCGGCCCCGCGGTTCGCATCTACACTCTCCTCGACTGCGAGGCGGGCCTGCACGGACACGTGAAGGTCGCGCCCGACGGCACTGCGTACGTGCCGACGAAGGGCTGCGGCGGGCAGCAGGCCGTGGTCGTCTCCGAGAACAACGGATTGACGTGGAGCATCAGGAGAGTTCCGGGCAGCAGCGCGGGCGAGACCGACCCGTCAATCGGCCTGGGCGCGGACGGCACGGTATACTTCGCATACTCGAACGGTGACGGGAGCGCGCGCGCCTCCGTCTCTCACGACCGCGGAAAGACCTGGACGAACGCGCGCGACTTGGGCGCGGGCGCGGGCGTCGTCAGGAGCGTCTTCCCCTCGGCCGTCGCGGGCGATGCGAATCGCGCGTCGGTCTTCTTCCTCGGCACGAACACGGGAGGCGCGGGCGCGACGGGCGGCGAGCCCACGGGCTTCGGCGGCGCGTGGTACGCGTACATCGCGACGACCTACGACGGCGGCAACACCTGGACTCTCGTCAACGCGACGCCGGGCGACCCCGTACAGCGCGGCCCCGTCTGTCTCGGCGGCACGCTCGGCTGCTCGGGCAACACACGAAACCTTCTGGACTTCGACGACCTGACCGTTGACAAGACGGGCCGCGTGCTCGCCGCGCTCGCGGACGGCTGCGTGACCGACGCGTGCAGGACGGGCGTTGACCGCAACAACGACGGCCGCCTCGACGGCAACGACAACGATGGCGGCGCGGTCGCGACCATCATCCGACAGTCCGCGGGGAAGGGACTCTTCGCCCAGTACGACGGACAGTAAGGCAAGGGATGAAGGCTGTAAGGTGAAGGATGACGGTAAGGCTTGCTCTCATCCCTCATCCCTGCTTTTGCCTGTGAGCCGCGTTCGGCATTAGCATGTGCGTACCGACAGAGCTTATCGTCGAACGACGGAGACGGCCCCGATGCGCCCGAAGACCTTCAGGACAATGTCACTGACGCTCAGCCTCACCCTCGTCGCGTGCCTCGCGTGCGCGTCGAAGAGCGACTTGGCGAACAGGCAGGCCACGCCGACTCCCGCCGCCGAGCAGTCGCCCGCGCCGATGCCGCCGCCGCAGAGCGCGACGTGCCGTATGCTCTCGGCGGAAGAGGTGCGCGAAGTGCAGGGCGAAGCGCCGCAGGACGCGCAGGGGAGCGAGCATCTCGTGGGCGGGCTCTCGATGTCGCAATGCTTCTACCGCCTGCCGACCTTCAGCAAGTCGGTCAACATCGAAGTCATACGCGGGGAGGCTGACACCGAGGGCGCGGCCTTGAAGCGTTTCTGGCGTGAGCGTTTCCACCCCGAGGCAATCGAGGCGCGCGAGCGCGAGCGAGAACGCACGGAGGAGCGCGAGCGAGAGTTGGAGCGCGAGAAGGAGCGCGAGCGCGCGAGCGGTCAGGTCAGACAGGGCGGCCACGACGAGAAGGAGCGCGAGGGCGAAGAGGAGTCGCGCCCGCAGCGCGTCGCCGGTCTCGGCGAAGAGGCTTACTGGTCGGGCAATCAGATTACGGGCGCGCTCTCCGTACTGACTAAGAGCGCGGTCGTCCGCGTAAGCCTCGGCGGCCCCGAGAGCCGGGACGAGAAGATAAAGAGAGCCTCCGCGCTCGCGCGCAAGCTGCTCAACAAGCTCTAAGCGGCAGAGAAAATTAGAAGGGATGTACAGGACGAGCAGGATTTAAGCATCCGCTCTTATCCTGCTCGTCCCGTCCATCCCCGTTAATTATTCTTGCGCGGTTCTGTTCTACGACTTAGATACTTCGAGCTTGTCCGCGTGGAGCGTGTCGCCTTCGAGCGTGCCTTCCACGTCAACCTTGAGGCCCTTCTTCGTCTTCACGCCCTTGAGCGCCTCGGCGGCGAGCTTGTTGCCCTGCTCGTCGAGCCTGTAGGTCTTGTCGCCCGCGACGACGGCGAAGCCGCTCTTCTCGCACGCGGGCATGAGCGCGCACGCGTTCGGGTGGTTCTTCGCCTCCGCCTCCGTGCCGTGCATCCCCGCGCACATGTTGTCCACGACGTAGCCCGTCACCTTCACAGACTTCTTCTCGCCCTCTTGCGCGTAGGCGAAGACGGCGGTCAGCGCGACGGCGACCGCAACGAGGGAAATTTTGCGAAACATCTTAATAGCTCCTTTGGTTGCTGTTTGTGTCCGACCGTGAGTTCAAGGGGCGGGGAGTCGCCCTACTTCTGCTCGTTTGAATCTTCTTGAGAGCCGCCCGCGTCCTCCGACTCTTCCGTCTGGGACTTACGCGGCCTCATGTGCGGGAATAGTATCACGTCTCGAATGGAGCGGCGATTGGTCAGGAGCATCGTCATGCGGTCGATGCCGATGCCGATGCCAGCGGCCGGAGGCATCCCGTACGAGAGCGCCCGCACGTAGTCGAGGTCTGTCTGCATCGCCTCCTCGTCGCCGCGCTCGCGCTGCCCCGCCTGCTCCTCGAAACGCTCCAACTGCTCCACCGGGTCGTTCAACTCCGAGAACCCGTTCGCCACCTCCATCCCCGCCACGTACAACTCGAACCGCTCCGCGATTGCCGGGTTGTCGGGCGACGCTTTGGAGAGTGGGGAAATTACTTTAGGAAAGTTATAGATGAACGTCGGCTGAGATAGATAAACCTCTGCGATCTCCCCGAAGAGATACTCAATGTTGCGACCCGTTTGGCCTTCGTCGAGAATACTATCCGTGTCAGCATTTGAGATGATAGCTCTCCACTTATCCGCAACCCTATTTGTATATTCTGTTCTGATAAATTCTTTCGTGCTCTCAGTCTCAGTCATTGAAGTTGCCAGCCTGACTACCTCAGGGATTACCTCACCATAACGCCACCAATTCCACAAGGTCACGAGACCGTTTACATTCTTTGCGTCCCTAAACCATTCCTCGTTTAGCTTTTCAGTAAAATAACCGCTGATTGGATGATTGAGCCACGCGACACTTATCGCACGCGTCATGCTCATTCGTTGGAACGTCTGTCCGAAGTCAATCTCTAGCTCCTCGAACTGAACGCGCGTACCGCCTGTGGTGTGTTCAATTGTCCTTCGCAGCATCTCCTCGCAGAAGTCCATCATCCAGTTCACGTCCTTGTAGGCCGTGTAGAATTCGAGCATAGTGAACTCGGGGTTGTGGCGCGTGGAGATGCCTTCGTTGCGGAAGTTTCGGTTGAGTTCGTAGACGCGCTCGAAGCCTCCGACGAGCAGGCGCTTGAGGTAGAGTTCGGGCGCGATGCGCAGGTAAAGCTCGATGTCGAGCGCGTTGTGATGCGTGCTGAAGGGGCGTGCGGCAGCACCCGAGGCGATGGGCGAGAGCATGGGCGTCTCGACCTCGATGTAGCCGTGGTCGTCCAGATGTCTTCGCATCGCGGTGATGAGCTTCGAGCGGCGCACGAAGACTTCGCGTGTGGAGAGTTCGTGCTGAGTATCCGCGCCTTCCGTTTCGTCGTCGGTCTTGACCTTGAGGCTCGACGCAATCAAGTCGGCGTAGCGTTGGCGCTGGCGTATCTCGGGGTCTGAGATGCCGTGGAGCTTGTCGGGCATCGGGAGCAGAGCCTTCGAGAGGAACTGAATCGTCTCGACGTGTACGGAAAGCTCGCCCGTCTTCGTCACAAACAGTCGGCCCTCGACGCCTACGAAGTCGCCGTGGTCGAGAAGTTGAAAGAGCTTCCAGCCGCTCTCCTCCTCTTCCGTATCGCGCAGAGAGTCGTTGCTAATCGCGCGCGCCTCCTGCTTGCGCACGTAGATTTGTAGTCGCTCGCGCCCGTCGGAGAGATGCACGAACGCGGCCTTGCCCATCACGCGCGGCGGAGTCGCGAGACGGCCCGAGATACGGACGACGCCGACCTCATGCAGCGTCGCGTTCGCCGACTCCAACTGCTCGGGCGTCGGCCGCGCGCCATCTTCCGTCTCCGGCTCGTGCTTCGCGAACTCTTTGACGATTGAGGTTAGCGTGTCCTCGCCCTCGTCGCTCTCGGTAAGCTGTGAGCGCTCGAAGCGATTCGGGTACGCGTTGCCGACGAGCGCGCGAATCTTGTCCAGATGTTCGGCTCGCGCGCGCGTCTGGTCGTTCTCCTCGATGATGCCGCGTTCAGAAAGTGTTGTGCTCATAGTCGTGTCCGCCCGTGGTAAGACAAAGGCGGATTATAGAGAAGCTGTCAGCACTCAGCAATCAGCGTTCAGCTAAAATCCTTTGCGACCTTTGCGACTACTTAACGACCCTTGCGTTTAAGTAAGAATTCCTCTAACCGCGGAGAGCGCAAAGCACACGCAAAGGTCGCAAAGGGAATTAAGGCTGAACGCTGACCGCTGATAGCTGAAAGCTTCCGCGCCGTGTTAGATTCTTACCTCAAACGACAATGGGCGGAAAGGTTATTCTCAGTCTTGAAGAGTTGCTGCGCGTGCGCGAAGCCTTGCGCGCGGAGGGACGCAGGCTCGTCTTCACAAACGGGTGCTTCGACATTCTGCACGTCGGGCACGTGCGATATCTCGCGGAGGCGCGCCGCCTCGGCGACGCGCTGCTCGTCGCGATAAACAGCGACCGTTCGGTGCGCGCGCTCAAGGGCGCGAATCGTCCCGTCATGAACGAAGCGGAGCGCGCGGAGATTCTCGCCGCACTCGCGCCGGTGGACTTCGTCACAGTCTTCGACGACGAGTCGCCGCGCACGCTCATCGCAAAAGTCCTGCCCGACGTTCTGGTCAAGGGCGGGGACTACCGCCCCGAAGAGATACACGGCCGCGAAGAGGTCGAGCGCGCGGGCGGCAGAGTCCTCTCGCTCCCCTTCGTCGAGGGCGCTTCGACGACGGGCATCATTGAAAGGATAAGGATGAAGGCGGAAGGATGAAGGATGAAGTGGAGCCTTGCTTTCATCCTTCATCCTTCCGCCTTCATCCTTTGCGGTTATGAGTAGTTCCGTTCAATCAATCCCGATCTTGCAGGGCGTGCTGCGGCGCGTGTTGGAGAGCGAGGAGTTCGTGCGTCTCGCGGCGGCCGTCGGGTCGGGCGCGCGCGTGTTGAGTGTGGCGGGGCTCACGTCAGCGCCCGCGCGTGCGCTGGCGCTCGCGGCATTGCAGCGCGAGACGGGGCGGCGCTTCGCCGTAGTCGTCGCAGCGAACCGCGACATGGAGACGTGGGAGCGCGACCTCTCCTTCTGGTGCGGCGCGCTGCGTGCGGGCGACGCGCGCGAAGAGTGCGAGCCGGTTCTCTTGCTGCCCGCGTCCGAGGGCGACCCTTACGCGGGCGCTTCGCCGCACGCGGAGACGCTTGAACGCCGGGCGCTCGCGCTCTGGCACCTTGCGCACGGGCGCGGGCGGTTCGCGCTCGTCTCCGCGCGCGCTCTCGTACGCCGCACGGTCGCGCCCGAGCAGATAAAGCAGGCGGGCGCGCGTCTGCGTCGAGACGAGGACTATCCGCCCGAGGACTTGGTCGAGCTGCTGCTCGCCTCCGGGTATGTGCGCGAAGACCCCGTGGGCGCGGTCGGCGAGTTCTCTATGCGCGGCGGCATACTCGACGTTTGGTCGCCGGGCGAACAGTCGCCCGTGCGCGTCGAGTTCTTCGGCGACACCGTCGATTCCATCCGACGCTTCGACCCCGAGACGCAGCTCTCGATCGAGCAGTTGCAGAACGTCGAAGTGATACCGATGCGCGAGCTTGCCGTCGGCCGCGACGACTTCCGCCTGTGGGCAGAGTTCGCGCGCGACCGCTGGTCGGACGAGTCGCACGCGCGCGCGCTCAAGGACAGAACCGCCTACGCGTCCGAGGGCGAGACCTTCGCCGGCTGGGAGTGGCTTATACCTTTGGTCGCGCGCACGCCCGCGAGCGGCTTCGACTACCTGCGCGATACCGTGCTCGTCGTGGACGAGCCGACGGGCGTCGAGCAGTACCTCGCGAACAGCTTCGAGAACGTGGCCGCGCGCTACGCCGAGAACGACGCGGCGGGCGAGATCGGACTCAGGCCGGAAGAGCTTTACCTGAGCGTCGAAGAGTTGCGAGAGCGCGTCTCCTCTTCGTCGCGCGTAGAGTTCCGCGCGCTCGGCCGCGCCGCCGCGATAACGGACGAGCGCTTTGCGGGCGAGGCCGAACAGCCAGCCGCGCAGATAGGCCGACGACGCGAAGCGCCCAAGCCTCTCTTCCTATTCCCCGCCGTCGAGCAGGCCCCCGAGATAGAGTGGCGCGCGCTTCCCGCGAAGCGTTATCACGGCCGCATACCCGAACTCGCAACGGACGTTCGACGCGCGCGCGAAACGGGACGCACGCTGACGCTCTTCGCGATGCCTTCGGCGGGCGTAGCCGAGCGCGTCGGCGAGATGCTCTCGGACTACAACGTCTCGTCGCGCGTCGCGTTTGCGGGCGAGGGCGGGCCGTCTACGGAAGGCGTCGAACTATTCGCGGCGGTCGTCACGACGGGCAAGCTCTCGGGCGGTTTTGAATTGCCGGGCTCGGCGCTCGTCGTACACGTCGAGACAGACCTGTTCGACGAGGCGAGCGGCGCGGGGCCGGAGCAGCGCGCGCCCGGCACGGGCTCGGGGACGACCGCGTCGGCGCGGCGGAAGAAGTCGAAGACGGCCGCCTTCCTCTCCGACTTCAGAGATTTAAAAGTCAACGACTACGTCGTACACATAGACCACGGCGTCGCGCGCTTCGGCGGCTTGCAGACACTCGAACTCGGCGGGCGCAAGGGCGAGTTCATGCTGCTCTTCTACGCCGAAGACGCGAAGCTCTACGCGCCCGTCGAGCGGTTGGATTTAGTGCAGCGCTATTCGAGCGCCGAAGGGCACGAGCCGACGCTCGACCGCTTGGGCGGCTTGGGCTGGCAGAAGACGAAGGCGAAGGCCAAGCGCGCGATGCGCGACATGGCCGACGAGCTTCTGAAGTTGTACGCCGAAAGAAAGTTGGTGCAGGGCTACTCCTTCTCGGGCGATAGTCCCTGGCAGCGCGAGTTCGAAGACGCGTTCGAGTACGTGCCGACCGTAGACCAGGAAACGGCCATCGAGGACGTGAAGCGCGACATGGAAGCGTTGACGCCGATGGACAGGCTTCTCTGCGGCGACGTGGGCTACGGCAAGACCGAGGTGGCGATGCGCGCGGCCTTCAAGGCCGTCATGGACTCGAAGCAGACGGCCGTGCTCGCGCCGACGACCGTGCTCGCCTATCAACACTACGAGACCTTCCGCTCGCGCTTCGCCGCCTTCCCCGTCACGATTGAATTGATCTCGCGCTTCCGCTCGGCCAGAGAGCAGAAGGAGATAGTCAAGCGCGTCGAGGCGGGCGACATAGACATCATCATCGGCACGCACAGGCTTCTGTCGAAAGATATCGCCTTCCGCGACCTCGGCCTCGTCGTCGTGGACGAGGAGCAGCGCTTCGGCGTCGCGCACAAGGAGCGGCTCAAGCAGTTGAAGAAGCGCGTGGACGTGCTCACGCTCTCGGCCACGCCCATCCCTCGCACGCTCAACATGTCTCTGATGGGCCTGCGCGACATGTCCGTGATAGAGACTCCGCCGCGCGACCGGCTCGCCATACAGACGCAGGTCGTGCAGTTCTCCGAGTCGGTGATGAAGTCCGCGATAGAGTTGGAGATCGGGCGCGGCGGGCAGGTCTTCTTCATACACAACCGCGTCGAGACGATTGAGACCGTGGCGGCGCTCGTCCAGCGTCTCGTGCCGCGCGCGCGCGTACACGTCGCCCACGGGCAGATGAACGAGAAGGAGATGGAGCAGGCGATGCTCGACTTCGTCGGCTACAAGCACGACGTGCTCGTCGCCACGACGATTATCGAGAACGGGATAGACATCCCACGCGCCAACACAATCATCATAAACCGTGCCGACAACTACGGTCTTTCCCAGCTTTATCAACTCCGCGGGCGTGTGGGGCGCTCGAACCGGCGGGCCTACGCATACCTTCTGATTCCATCCGAGACGGAGTTGACGCCCATCGCGCGCCGCCGCCTCGCGGCGATACGCGAGTTCTCAGACCTCGGCGCGGGCTTCCGCGTCGCGGCCCTAGACCTTGAGCTGCGCGGGGCGGGGAGCCTCTTGGGCGGCGAACAATCGGGCCACATGGACGCGCTCGGCTTCGATCTTTACACGCAGATGTTGGAGCGAACGGTCTCGGAGCTTCGCGGCGAGACCGTCGAGGACGAGACCTCCGTCTCGCTAAACCTCGGCGTTGACGTGGCGATCCCGGAAGACTACATCTCGGACATGGGGCAGCGCCTGCGCACATACAAGCGCGTCTCCTCGGCACGCGACGACGAAGCGCTTGAGCAGATCAGGCGCGAGACGGAAGACCGCTACGGTCGCCTGCCCGAGTCGGTCGAGAGCCTGTTCGCGTACGCGCGTCTCAGGCGCGCCGCCGAAGAGACCGGCGTCACCTCGATTGACCGGACGCCGACGGGGCTCGCCTTCAAGCTGAAGGAGACGGCGCGCGTCTCGCCCGACAAACTGCTCGCGCTCGTCGGCTCAGGGCAGGGCGCATCGTTTAGCCCGAGCGGCGTGCTGAAGGTCGAGCGGGCGGCGGGCGTCGAGATTATCGAGCAGGCGCGCCGCGTGTTGCTGGACGTGCGGGCCGAAGGTTAGAATACGCGCTTTCCGAAGAAGGCTCGCCCCAGTCCTTTTCGGGAGAGACCGCAACTGTTGTAGCCCGACCTTCGACGCCGGGGCGAGACTGAGTTAAGGGTAAGCGCCCGCGGCCTTCAGAAGTTTACAAGAGCGAAAATTACAAGAAGGTAACGTTACGGCTTCGGCCGCCCCGCGCGCAGGTGCGCCGCCGCCCGCGCAAATGATTAGAGGAGTGATAACTGTGCAATTGAAGAACGTTTGGACTCGCGCACTCGCGCCCGCACTGGCCGCCGTCGCGTTCTCGCTGCTTCTGTCCGCGCCCGCGCGCGCGCAGGAGGAGGCCCCGCCCGCCGTGCTCGACGAGCCGGTCGTGCAGGTCAACAACGACGTGATAATGCTCTCGATGCTCAAGCGCGAGAACTCGGAGTTCCGCGACGTGCTCATGAAGCAGCGCAACATGACGCCCGAGCAGGCCGACGCCGAGGTCGCGAAGAAGCAGCCCGAGATAATCTTCAACCTCATCAACGAAATCCTTCTCGTACAGAAGGGCAAAGACCTGCCGCGACTCCCGGAGGAGATAGAGGCCGACGTTAACCGCGAAGTCCTGCGCGTCGCGAAGGGCGCTGGTCTCAACTCGCTCGAAGAGTTGGACGTGGAGCTTCGCAAGGAGCACATGAGCCTCTCCGACATAAAGGACACGCTCCGGCGGCAGTACACGAAGCAGGCCGTCTTGCAGCGCGAGGTTGACTCGCGTGTCTACTACGGCCTGACCGACGCCGAGCTTCACAAGTACTATGACGCGAACCGCTCCAAGTTCATCAGCGTCGGCATCTCCGAGATATTCCTGAGCCTCGCGGGCCGCAGCGAAGCCGACGTGCGAGCTAAGGCCGCGGACCTCGCCGCGCGCGCGCGCACGGGCGCAGACTTCGGAGAACTCGCCGCGAAGAACTCCGAGCGCGAGGAGGACGGCGTGCGCACCGCCGAGAAGACGAAGGGCCAGCATCTCGACGAGACGGGCAAGCCGCGCTGGTATCTGCTCTCGGACGTGCAGGCGAACGTCGCTAACGCCATCAAAGACCTGAAGGTGGGCGGCATCACAGACCCCATCAAGGCCGACGAGGGCTACATGATCCTGCGCGTCAACGAGCGCGACGACTCGTTCAAGGAGAACTTCGTGCGCGGCATGATCACGCAGGAGCGCTCCGACAAGGAGCACGAGGACTACCTGCGCAAGCTCCGACAGGAGGCATACATCAAGCCCGCCGCCAACTACGGCGAGGTCATACAGCCCCTGCTCGACAAGGATAAGTCCGGCGACGCGAAGACCAAGCAGGAGACCGCGAGCCAACCTTCCGGCAACGCGAATGCTAAGAAGGACAAGAGCAAGAAGCAGTAAAGTGTAAGGCCGTCAGCGCTCAGCTTTCAGCGCTTAGCTAAAAACCTTTTGCGCCCCACTCGAAGTAGTCGCGTGGGGCGCAAAAGGTTTTCAAGCTGAGTGCTGAGTGCTGAACGCTCTCTTCCTATGAGACTCGACCAGTATCTACGCGCAAGCCGTCTCGTATTGCGGCGCACGGTCGCGCAGGAGTTGTGCGAAGCGGGCGCAGTCCTCGTCAACGGCGCGGCGGCGCGCTCCTCACGCACCGTGCGCGAGGGCGACGAGCTGACCATACGCCGACGCGAACGCGCCCTCACCGTACGCGTCCGCTCGCTCCCGCAGACAAAACAGGTCTCACGCGCCGACGCCTCAGACCTCTACGAAGTAATCAGCGACATCAGGCTGAACGATGAACCATGAACGCTGAACGATGAGCCGGTTTTCAGTTGTCAGCAGAGACGGACTTCTGTCTGAAAACTGAAGACTGCACTACCGTTCGCCTTTCGCGCGCTCCGCCCTTTTGTGGGCGGGGCTTTTGTTTTGAAACGGAACGGGAGTGCGGGCATGCGTCGCGCGAAGTCCGCGAAAATTCCAGCGGGCCGAAGTGGAACGCGGTTTGCCAACCGTCTGTTGACCTCGGCGGACATTACTATCTGGAGACCGGTCGAAAACGAGTGGGGGAGTTATGAACATCCTGAGCAGTATCTTTACGGACGACCTTGCGATAGACCTCGGCACAGTCAACACGCTCATATTCGCGCCCGACCGCGGCGTCGTCTTAAACGAGCCTTCGGCGGTTGCCATTCACAAGTACACGGGTGAAGTTCTTGAGGTGGGCCGTGAGGCGCACAAGATGCTCGGCCGCGAGCCGAAGGACGTTGACGTGTTTCGCCCCGTGCGCGGCGGAACCATCGAGAACTTCGACGCCGTCGAGAAGATGCTCAAGGCATTCATCGCGCGCGTCAGCGGCAGCAGCCACCGACGCAGCCACGTCGTCATAGGCGTGCCCGGCTCCTCGACGGGTCTCGAACAGCGTTCGGTGCGCGACGCCGCGCGCGACGCGAAGGCCACGCGCGTTGACCTCGTTGACGAGGGCTTGTGCGCCGCGCTCGGCGCGGGGCTCGGCTACGAGGACGAGCGCGCGCATCTCGTCGTTGACATCGGCGGCGGCACGACGAACGTCGCAATCGTCGCGGGCGGCTCCATCGTCGCTTCGGCCAGCCTACAGGCCGCGGGCAACGCGATGGATCAGGCCATCTGCGACTACGTCCGCGCTCATCACGAGATGCAGCTCGGCGAGCGCTCGGCGGAGAATTTGAAGAAGGAGTTGGGCTACACGGGCGCGGGCGCGGAGGGGCAGATGGAGATAGTCGGCAAGCAGTTGACCGACGGGCTTGCGAAGGCCATCGAGATAACGGCCGAGGAGGTTAGCGAGGCCATCGAGCCCGTCGTCTCGGAGATGGTCGCGGGCGCTCGACGCTTGATAGAGGAGTCGAAGCCGGACGTGACGGCGGACATATACCAGACGGGTCTGATACTGACGGGCGGCGGCGCGCTGCTCGGCGGCATGGCCGCGCGCTTGCAGAAAGACCTGCGGCTGCACGTCGCGGTCTCGGACGACCCGCTCGGCGCGGTCGCGCTCGGCGCGGGCCGCCTGCTCACGGACAAGGCGAGGCTCACGCGCGCCTCCATACGCGATGACGTTCCCGTCTGGCAGTCGGAACAGAATCTGGTCGTCAACTGGTAAGTTCTCCCGCGCGGGCAGAAACGGAGAGAGAGGGCGCGAGGCTGTGGAAGCCACGCGCCCACTCTTCGTCGTACGGGGCGGCCCCTTACTTCGCCGGGAGTTTGCGGAACGGGCCGCTGGAGATGTACTTGACCGCGTGGCCTTCGATGTCGTCGGGAAGCTCTTTGAGCGCCTCGGGGTCGTCTGTGTCTACGTGAACCGCGAGGACGTAGTCGCCCGCGTCTCCCCTCTCGATGCCGACCCCGGAGACGCCGGGACGTGACAGTAGCTGCGCCCCGTGCCTGTGTTTCAAGTCGCGAATCTCTTGCTCGGTCGCCATCGTCTCGCCTCCGCCCGATGTTTCGGTCAGACGACGAGCTTGACGTTCAAAGCCTGAAGCACGTCGTCTATGTGGTTGGCGATAGTATGAGACGACGAGCCTGCGAAAAGCAAGCCGACCGCCCTGTTCGTGCTGCGTTCGAGGATAAGCGAGCCGGAATCGCCCGCCGCGCTGAACGGGTGAGAGGCCAACCCCTCGATGATAATCTGATTCTCGAACGAGACGATGCCGATCTCGTACTGTACGCTCACATCTGTCTCGACGCTGGTCACGCGGCCGACGGTGAAGCCGGTCGTGCGCCCGAACTTGTGAACGACCATGTCTATCTGGGCGCGTTTCTTACCCGTGGGCGGGCCGATGAAGAGCACCGAGTTGGTCGCAAGGTTATTGCTGTCGAGCGCGGCGACGGCGCAGTCAACCTTGTTCATGACGCCGACCACGATAGGTACGAACTTCGTCAGCTTGGCGATGGGGCCGTTGTTGGGCGGGTTGCCGGCGTCGAGGAAGCCCGGCTGGAAGATGGGCGAGCCGATGGGCAGCTTGTTCTCGTCGGCGAGCACGTGGTTGTTGCTCAGGACGAGGCGGGTCTGGCCCTTGCTGACGAGCGCGCCGAACGTCCCGGCCATGATGAACTGGTTGTTCGGGTCTTTGAAGCCTATCGAGCAGCCGGGCCGCGCCGGACGTATCTTGACGCGCGGGTTGGGCATCTGCGTCGCCGCGGCGGGCGGCATGAACCGGCGGAACGTGCCCACCTGCTCGACATCAACCGGTTGGCCGTTGACCTCGGTCGGCAGCTTGTCCTGCTCGGGTACCTGGTTGTCCGGATACTTGATCCGCACGAGGAATTTAACCGCCAGTATACCCGTATGCTTGCCGCCGGATATCTTCTCGCCGATGCCGACCCCGACAAGGTTGTGGCTCGGCTGCGGGCTCGTCGTGGCGGCGAGGGCCGTGAACGCGGCGGCCTGCACGGGCTGGAGCAGCCGCTGGGCGGCGGACTGCTTGGCGGAGCGCAGCGAATCTATCTGCGTGGCCGAGAACCCCGTGAAGATGATGGAGGCGTCACCGCCCTCAGCCCCCGCTTTTTTGCTCGACTTCTTAGTAGATTTTTTAGTTGCCATACGAAACTCCTTCGTTTGTGAATGGCGCGGCCCGCGAGAAGACTTCGCGCCGGTACCCTCCCCTAATCATTTAACGCACCGTCGCCTAGCGAACACTATCATACCGGCGGGAGTTCTTTACGGCATCGACCTTCCCACACACGCGTCGGCGTCTACTCGTCCAACTCTGCCGCCTCGCCCGTCGCCTCGCTCGTCGTCCGCGGCACAAGGGCGGAACCCGCGCCGGGCGAGACCGGCGAAGCATCCACATGCGGCGAGGGCGGGAGCAGCGCGAGGCCCGTAACGTAGAGCGCGAGCGTGAAGAAGGAGACGTAGCCTGTGGCGTTCGACTGCGCCTCGCCGCCGAGCGTGCCGAGCGTGACGCCTTCGAGCGCGGCACCCACGAGCCTCGCGAGCCAGCCGCCGCCCGGCGCGTAGAGCGAAGCCAGCAGCATGTGCTTGACGACGAAGGCCGTGCCGAAGAGTGCGGCGAGACTTCGCAGCAGTCGGCGCGCGTCGAACGCGGAGAACTGGTTCTGCCAGAGCGTCCACAGGAAGAAGAAAGAGAGCATCCAGCGCAGAAGTCCCGCGTCGGGCAGCACGGAGTTGAACGCCTGCGCCGACGCGAAGAACAGGCACGCGAGCGTGAGCGCGTGCGAGACGTTCGAGAGCGCGTGCAACTCCGACGATAGCCATTGGCCCAACGCAATCGCACGCCCGCGCACGAAGAGCGCGAGCAGCATCGAGGCGAGTATCAGTGTGATGAGCGGCGGCGGCACGAACACAATCGCGCCGCCCCGTGCGCCCACGCGCACGCCGCCCAGAAGCGCCGCCGTCAAGAAGAGCGTCGGCAGCAGGACGTATATCAGCAGAGCGCGATTAGTCGAGCGGTGGGTCAGGCAGTCATTTCCTCTCGCGGAAGACCTTCAAGGGGTTCAGGTCTTCGGCCGAACGCTCCGTGCCACTCTGCAACTCCGCCTTCAATTCGGCGGCCGAGTGCATCTTAAGCTCAGGGTCTTCGATTTCGAGCGGCGCGTCCGTCGAGAGGCTTATCGCGCGCTCGACCGCTTCGAGCCCCTGCCGGAAGAGCGCGTCGTCGTTGTAGACGCGGCCCCAGCCCTGACGGTAGAAAGAGTATGCGACGTAGAACTGCGTGCGCGCGTCGCGGCGCGCCGGGTCTGCGCGCGCCCACTCGTCGCGAGCGGCCGCGTACTGCTCGCGCAGGAAGAGCGAGCGCGCGGCGTCGAAGCGCGCGCGGTCAACCTCGTAAGTCCCTGCCGCAACGCTCGCGCCCGTCGCAACGTCGCGCACGCTCTGCGGCGCGTTCGCGTAGACCCACACGACGAGCGACGCGTATAGAATCGTCCACGCGATGCCGACCCATTGGATGAGTCTACGGCGCATTGCTATAATCCTCGGAGAGTTTCGGCCACGATAAGTTGACTGAAAGGATAACCCATTTCCGCCGTGAAGACATTCTCAGTTGCACTTCTCGCACTATGCTTCGTCGCCCTCGTCGCAGTGGCGCAGGACTCGCACCAACATACCGCGCCCGCCCAGACCAAAGATGCGACCGTGGACGGCGACGCCACGGTCAAGCGCGGCACGCCCATCGGCGACTCGCCGCGCGTGGCCTTCGCCGACGTGCTGAAGGAGCCGAAGAGGTTCGCGGAAAGGGCCGTGGTCATCGAAGGCTCTGTCGAGCGCGTCTGCCAGATGGAGGGCTGCTGGATGCAGATTGTGCCCGACGCGGGCGCTGAGTCGGGCGCTGTGCGCGTCACCTTCGACCACAAGTTCTCAGTCCCGAAGGAGTCCGCGAAGATGAAGTTCCGCGCCGAGGGTACCTTCTCCGTCAAGACCCTGAGCAAAGAGACGGTCGAGCATCTCGTCAAAGAGGACGGCGCGAAGATAAAGACGAACCCCGACGGCACGGCCGACGAACTGGCCTTCCTCGCCACGGGCGTGGAACTCTGGAAGTAAAATCTTCGCTTCTGTTAGAAGGAGGTTCAATATTTATGGATGAAAGCACTTTTTTACTTCAAGGCGAAGGAACTGACTTCGTATTAACAGTTGTGCTGGCTGCGGGTGAAGAGCTTAACGACCCATTAATTAGCATTACACTTAATGTAGGGGGTATCTTGATTTCTGGAGACGTTATTAGTGAGGAAGAGTATTTGAAGGAGTTCATGAACGGTGTACTTTCCAGATCGCTGAAGAATTTTTTGGGTACTAATAAAGAGCTAAAGGATAAGCTTGAAAATGTTGATAAGCCGAAGAAGAGATTTATTCATCTGAAGAATGCCAAATTCCTTATACCTGGTGCTCCTCCAGTGCCAGCGGGGAAGGAAGGAGCATTATGGCGAGGAAGGCTTGAATCAATAGATGGATTCTTCTATGGAAGGCTCGATACGAAAGAATAGAATTCTATAAATAAGGCAGGACTGTATGTCAGCAGTAGAAGCCTTTTCGATTGCAACATCAGCTTTTTCAATACTGCTAGCTCTGTTTGCTATTTGGGTTGCCTTTCAACAAAGGAAGGAAAGCCAGCAGAGTTATGAAAACACTAAAGATGTCTTGGCAGAGATTGAAAAGGTTTTAGAAAAGACTCAGATGTTGGTTTCTGAAAACTATCAGAACCTACTAACGTGTGTAACTGACCAGCAGAAGTTGTTGTTAGATTCATTAAAGCCTAAACCGACATCTGAGGAAAAATATACTGACTTAGTATTAGAAACTGCTGTCCAAAGACCCGATAAGCTAGAGGCGGTTGTAGCTGCAATTAGCAAGGTGAGTCAAAGGCAACAGTATAGTGTCTTGAACAGAGAAGCATCTGAATCGAATAAATCAGATCAGTAATAGTTGGTGATAGTAATTGGGGGAAGTAACCCGATGACTAAGCCTTTCAAGATTCGAGACGTTGAGATAAGCCCGCCGCTCGTGCTCTCGCCGATGGCTGGTGTGACGGACGTGCCGTTCCGCGCGCTGCTGAAGCGTAGAGGCGGCATCGGGCTGACCGTGTCCGAGTTCATCTCGGTTGAGGGCCTGACGCGCAACAACCCGAAGTCGAAACGGCAGATGCGCTTTCACGAGTACGAGCGCCCGTTCGCCGTGCAGATATTCGGCGGACAGGCCGGACGCATGGCTATGGCCGCCGAGATGGCCGAGCAGGTCGGCGCCGACATACTCGACGTGAACTGCGGCTGCCCCGCGCCCAAAGTCGTCAAGCACGGCGGCGGGAGCGGGCTGCTCAAGGATTTACCGCGGCTCGAAACCATCCTCAAAGAGATAAAGAGGGTCATCAAGATTCCGCTCACCGTCAAGATTCGCGCGGGCTTCTACGACAACCATCGCAACGCGGTCGAGGTCGCGCGGATGGCCGAAGCCTGCGGAGCCGAACACATCGCGCTCCACGGCCGCACGAAGGAGCAGGCTTATAAGGGTCTCGCCGACTGGGATTTGGTTCGGCAGGTGAAGGAGGCCGTGAAGGTTCCCGTCTCGGGAAGCGGCGACGTGATCACCGTCGAGGACGCCTTCCGCCGCTGGCGCGAGACGGGCTGCGACGGCATCCTGATAGGCCGTGGCGCGATGGCGAACCCGTGGATATTCCGCCAGATTGAAGACACGCTCGCGGGGCGCGAGCCCTTCCAGCCCACGCTCGAAGACAAGCGCGCAGTGCTGCTCGAATACTTCGAGTTGCTGCGCGCCGACATGCCCGAGTTCGCCGCCATCGGCCGCATGAAGCAGCTCGCGGGCCAGTTCACAAAGGGACTCCACGGCGGCTCGCGCTTCCGACAGGTCATATACCACTCGCACTCGGTTGACGAAATCCTCGAACGCATCGGCGAATACTTCGAGACCGTCGCCTCAGGCCGAACATACCTCGGCGAAGGCGGCGCGGTAGAGCCCGAAGAGGAAGCGCCCGCGCTCGACTCCTGCGAAGCCGCGACAATCTAGCGACTAGACCCTAGAGAAGGTTGATTATCTCGGCGCTCGCGTCGTGGCCGCTGACGCTGAGGCGCGCGATGGTGACGGGGAGTGTGAAGCGGCGCGGGCCTGCGCTGCCGGGGTTGAGGTAGAGGACGCCTCGGCGCTCTTCCGCGAGGGGCTTGTGCGAGTGGCCGCTGACAACAACGCGGAAGCCCGCCGCCTCTGGACTCAAGTCCAACTCCTTCAGGTCGTGCAGGACGTAGACGAAGACCGCGCCGACTTCGACAACATCGTAGACCGGAAACTCTTCGGCCCACTCGCCCCGGTCGTTGTTGCCACGCACGGCGACGACGGGCGCGATTGCTCGCAGGGCTTCGATAACGTCGGGGCCGCCTATGTCGCCCGCGTGGACTATCAGCTCCGAACCCTTCAGAGCCCCGACCGCCTCTGGCCTCAAGAGCCCGTGCGTGTCGGAGATGACGCCGACGAGTCTCGTCTTTCTGTCCGCGCGCGTTCCCACTCACACCCCTCGAACGTAACGTCTTCTTAAAGCCCGAGCGGGCGCGGCGACTTGCCGCCGAAGAACCATGCCGCGCCGACGCGCAGGCGATGGTGCCACGTCGGGAGGCGCGTCGTGTAGAGCGCGAAGCGTGCCTGGCGCGCGAGCTTGCCCGAGACTACGCGTCCCTCTACAAGCACGGCCGCGTCGTCCGTGCCGAGGCTCACGGCCTCGCCCAACTCCTCGAAGTGTCCGGCCGAGGGGACGCCGCCGTCTATCAACTCTTGAACGCCGCGCGCGACGTGTCGCGCCTCCTGCAATGCTAACTGTGCCGTGCCCGCGAGCGTCGGCACGACCGAAGGGAAGTGCGCGATGTCGCCGAGCGCGAAGAGTTCCGTTCGGCCGCGCACCTGAAGGGTCGGCGCGACGACGATCTGCCCGCTCTTCGTCTTCTCAACGTCCAAACGTTCGACGAGCGGATTGACTCTGACGCCCGCAGTCCATACGACGCCCGCGGCCTCTATCGTCTGGCGCTCGCCCGCGTGTTCGAGTTCGACGCCGTCGCGCATAACCTTCACGACGCGCGTCTCCGTGAACAACTCGACGCGCTTCTCGGCCATCACGCCCTCGATGACCGAGCGTAGGTCGTCGCCCATACCGGGCACCGCCTGTTTGCCCATCTCTACGATGACGACGCGCGGCTCGCCGCGCAATCCCCGTCGGCGGAAGGCGTCGCGCAGGAGGTCTGCCATCTTCGTCGAAAGCTCGACGCCCGAGGCCCCGCCACCGACGATGGCGAACGTCGCGGCGCGTCGAGCGTCCTGCGGCGCTGCGTCGGGCTGTATCGAGTCGAGCACCTTTATCATGCGCGCGCGCAGGTCGTCGGCGTGTCGAATCTTCCGGAAGGGGAGCGTGTGCTCCTCCGCGCCCTCTACGCCCCAGAAGTTCGTCACCCCGCCGACTGCGAGCACGAGGTAGTCGTAACGAAGACGACGCACGCGCCCCGCCACCTCGACCTCTTTCTTATCAAGGTCGACGTTCGTGACCGCGCCCTGTATGAATCGCACCTTGTCGTTCAGAAGCTCGCGGTAGGGCGGCGCGATGTGCCAGGCCTCGACCTCGCCGCTCAGGTACTCGTAGAGCAGCGGCGTGTGCAGGAAGTTCTCCTCGTTCGAGATGAGCGTCACTTCGCCCGCGCCCGCCAAACCCATCGCCGTGAAGAGCCCGCCGTACCCTCCGCCCACGATAAGAATTCGCGCGCGCTCCTCAATCTTCTCTTCGCTTGCGTCCATGAAAGTCCCCCGTCCCTCCACGCGTAAAGAGCGTGCCGCATCGTAGCAGACGAGCGCCGTTTTCACACATCACTTTGCGCCCTTCGCGTCTTCTCAGCGCCCTTCGCGATTGAAGAGCTAGAGCTTTGACGCAAAGACGGGGAAGAGCGCGGGGAAGATTTTCCGGCCGGGCTGCCCGCTGGACAGTGCCGGAGGGCGCGTGTTAGATTCTTCCGGTTAGTAGATTAACTCTTGCGGTTGCCTGAGGATAGACGGGTTGACTGCGGATTGGGAGGGCCATCTAAGGAAGTCATGGCATTAGCAACTGAGGTCAAGGAACGCATAGTAAACGAGTACAAGACGCACGACGGCGACACCGGCTCGCCGCAGGTGCAGGTCGCACTGCTCACGCAGCGCATCAACGAGCTGACCGAGCATTTCAAGACTCACAAGAAGGACAACCACTCGCGCCGGGGGCTTCTGAAGATGGTCTCGCAGCGCAGGAGCATGCTCGACTACCTCAAGCGTAGAGACATCGAGGGGTATCACGAACTCATCGGCAAGCTCGGCCTGCGCCGGTAGGGTCTACAGCAGGCTTGCGTCCCCCTCGCGGGGCCGCACGTCTAGCCCGTTCGGAGTTCGTTGTTGTCAGCCTAAGTGAACGAGGACTTTCTCCTCTTTAAAAAGAGCCCGCGTCCAGTGACAGGCTCGTGTGGGTTGCCGAACGTGACGGCGCACACCCACGCGCGCGGACGGTGGGTGACGGCCTGTAGCGCACAGGGCAAAGGGCGGCGTCGGCTTCACGGTTGGAGCGGCGTCGCTTTTTCTTTTAGAGCGGCCTGAACGAGTCGAACGCCTCACGTAGCGTGCGATTCGGGACAGGCACAAGACGAAAATTTCCGGGCGTCGCGCGGCGGATGAGACGCCGCGCCCGCGAGAGAGTGGCCGCCGAGCCAGGCGGGGCCCGCCCGAAGGAGACTAGAAAAGATGACAGCCAAGAAGTTACTGAGAGAGAAGATAAAGCTGGGCGAGCGCGAGCTGTCGGTCGAGACCGGACGCATCGCCAAGCAGGCGCACGGCTCCGTCGTCGTCCGCTACGGCGACACGATGGTGCTGGTCGCGGCGATTGGCGCGGGCGCGCCGCGCGAAGGCATAGACTTCTTCCCGCTCACGGTCGAGTACCGCGAGCACAACTACGCCGCCGGGCGCATTCCCGGCAACTACTTCCGGCGAGAGGGGCGTCCCGGCGAGAAGGAGATTCTGACCGCGCGCATGATAGACCGCCCCTGTCGCCCGCTCTTTACCGAAGGGTACCGCAACGAGACGCAGGTCATCGCCTCGGTCATCTCGGCCGACGACGAGAACGACCCGGACGTGCTCGCCATCACGGGCGCGTCGCTCGCGCTATACCTCTCGGACATCCCGTTCCCGAACCCCATCGCGGGCGTTCGCGTCGGGCTCGTGGACGGCCGCTACCTGATCAACCCGACCTACGACGAGGTGCGCGAGTCGCGCCTGAACCTCGTCGTCGCCGGAACGGAAGAGGCCATCGTCATGGTCGAGGCCGGGGCGAAGGAAGTCTCCGAGGAGATAATGGTCGAGGCGCTGATGCTCGCGCACAAGGAGATTAACCGCCTGTGCCGCTGGCAGAAGGAGCTATACAAGGCTTTAGACATTCAGAAGCGGCCCGTCGAGCCGCCAGTCCTGAACGAGGAGATGCTCGGCGAGGTCGAGCGCAACTACGCCGACCGCCTGCGCGAGTCGCTCAACACAGAGGCGCAGGGCAAGATTGCCTCATACGCCGCCGTTGACGCCTTGAAGAAGGAGGTCGTCGAGAGCTATCCGGAAGACCAGCCCGCGCTCCGCCAGCAGGCGAAGAAGATTTTCGACCACCTGAAGGAGAAGATTTTCCGCGAAGACATACTCGCCAACCGCCGCCGCCCCGATAACCGCCGCTTCAGTGAGATTCGTCCCATCGACTGCGAAATCGGCTGGCTCCCGCGCGTACACGGCTCCGCCCTGTTCACGCGCGGCGAGACGCAGGCCATCGTCACCTCGACGCTCGGCACGAAGCAGGACGAGCAGTTCATGGACGACCTGGAATCGGGCGAGATTAAGCGCCGCTTCCTGCTCCACTACAACTTCCCGCACTACTCGGTCGGCGAGGTCGGGCGCTTCGGCTCCACTTCGCGCCGCGAGATAGGCCACGGCGCACTCGCGCGCCGCGCGCTTGAGCCCGTGCTGCCCTCGGAGGTGGACTTCCCGTACGCGCTCCGCATCGTCTCGGACATCACGGAGTCGAACGGGTCAAGCTCTATGGCGACCATCTGCGGCGGCTCGCTCTCGATGATGGACGCGGGCGTCCCCATCAAGTCGGCGGTCGCGGGCGTCGCGATGGGCCTCGTGATGGAGGGCAACCGCTACGCGATTCTCTCGGACATCGCGGGCGCTGAAGACCACTACGGCGATATGGACTTCAAGGTCGCGGGCACGCGCGAAGGCATCACGGCCCTCCAGATGGACATCAAGATCGCGGGCATCAACGCTCAGATCATGGCCGAGGCTTTAGAGCAGGCGAAGAAGGGGCGCATGCACATCCTCGGCATAATGGAGGAGGCCATCTCTGAGCCGCGCGAGGAGTTGAGCCCGTTCGCCCCGCGCATCATCACCATCAAGATTAACCCCGACCGCATACGCGACGTTATCGGGCCGGGCGGCAAGATAATTCGCTCCATCGTCGAGGAGACGGGCGCGAAGATCGACGTTGAGGACGACGGCACGGTCTTCATCTCCACGGCCGACGGCGACGCGGCGCAGGCAGCGGTCGCGCGCATACGCGGACTCACCGCCGAGGCCGAGATCGGAGAGGTTTACTTCGGCACCGTCCAGCGCATCGTGGACTTCGGCGCGTTCGTCGAAATCTTCCCCGGCACGGACGGGCTGCTCCACATCTCCGAGATTGCCGAGCACCGCGTCCGCGACGTGCGCGACGAACTGAAGGAGGGGCAGCAGATTCTCGTCAAGTGCATCGGCAAGGAGGGCAACAAGATAAAGCTCTCCCGCAAGGCCGTGCTCAAGGACGAGAAGCAGAAGTCCGGCAATTCGGAGCGGGCGGAGGCGGCGGGGCAGGGCGACGGGGATTAGGCCGCGCGACCGTCAGTGTTTAAATTTTGAAGCCTAAAGGGTTCGCCCCACGGGGCGGCCCTTTTTTTATCTTGACAGGGCGCGCCCGCCACGGGTTTAATGGCACCCGAAATTGTGGAATCGAAAGCGCATTCGCCGTCTCTTCCCCTTGCAGGAAGCCGGGAGAGGTTTCTAACGCACTCTTTCTTAACGGTAAATACGCGACGGGGATTCAAGGAGGACGACCCCACGATGAGGCGTCAAGCAGTCCGCACAACAGCCCTAATGCTCGGCGTTATCTTCGCCGCCTCGCCGGCGGCACGCGCCGGCACTATCACCTTCGCCGACGTTGTGAGGGCAGCGGATGCGAGCGCGCAGTTGCGCACGGCCGCGGAGGTTCGCCTCCGTCTCGGCGCGCAGAGCGGCGCGGCGCAAAGCTCCGTGGCACAGAGCGGCTCGACCTCCGCCTCCGCCACACAGCAGCAGACCGGCACCCAACAGCAGCAGCCGGGCGGCACGACGCCCGCGACCCCTTCCGACCCGACGCTCTCGCAGAGCGGCGGCCACGTGGAGACAGTTGACCTCGGCGACGTTACCGGCACCGTCTGCGACTGCGGCGAGATTCCGGTAGCGCCCGCGATAAAGGGGGGCATCCCCTGGTGGCCCCTCCTCGGCGGCATCCCGCTCATCTGCCTGAGCGGCATCTGCACGGGTGACGAGACGCAGCCGCCCACGCCGCCTGGGCCTCCGACGCCTCCGCCTCCGAGCGTGCCCGAGCCCACGACGCTGCTTCTCTTCGGCTCCGGCCTACTCGCTATCGGCGCACGCGCACGCCGCCGCTACGGCCTCAAGAGGCTCGCCGAGCAGTCCATGAACGCGACGACGGAGGAGGTCTAGACTGATGCTTCGACCCGAAGGCACGAAAGACCGCTCCGCGCGCGCCGGACTCATCGCCGTCGCACTCTCGATAGTCGCCGTTGTCGCCTGCGCCTCGCTCGTCACGACTGCGGCGCGCGCCAAGCAGAAGAATAAGAAGAACCAGCCGACCACGGGTCGCATAGAGGTCTCCACAAACCCCGGCGGCTACCCGATCACGATTGACGGGCAGCCTGCGGGCGAGACGACCGACTACGTGCGCGCAATCGAGTTAGACCCCGGCACGCACACCGTCGAGATAGTGTTCCCGAACAACACGCGCTGGTCGCAGGTCTTCAACATCATCGTGGGCCGCAAGAACTGCATCGCGCTCAACTACCGCCCGCGCACGATTGAGATTCCTGCCATCGCCGTGTCGCCCTGCCCGTATCCTGTGAACGTGACCGCGCCCGCCAACGTCAACGACGGCGACATCGTCACCTTCACGGCCGACGTGGGCTACAGTGGGCCTTCGGCGCTCAACTACACTTGGACTGTGAGCCCGCCCGCCGCGCGCATAATGTCCGGCGCGGGCACGCCGACCATCACGGTTGACTCGTCGGGCCTGAACAACCGACGCTTGACGGCCATACTCGTAGTTGACGACGGCTCCGGCGACCGCGCTTGCCGACAGACCGCGCAGGCCGCGACGGGCGTCGCAGCGCTCCCGCAGTTGACGCCGCCGAAGCGCTTCGACGAGTTCCCGTCCATAGCCTTCGACGACGACAAGGCGCGGCTCGACAATCTAGCGATTGAGCTTCAGAACAACCCCGGCTCGACCGGCTACGTCTTCGCATACGCGGGACGCAACAGCCGCGCGGGCGAGGCCGACCGCATGGGCCGACGCGCAATCGACTATCTTACGACCACGCGCGGGTTGAGCGGCGATCGCGTACGCTTCGTCAACGGCGGCTACCGCGAGACGAACTCCTTCGAGCTTTGGCTCGTGCCGCAGGGCGCTACGCCCCCGAGCCCGACGCCTACGCTCACGCCCGAACAGATTCGCCCCACGACGCGCCACACGCGCCGCGACTGAAGGCAGGGCAAAAGTTACAAGTTCAAAGTCAGAAGTTAAGTTTCAAAACAGAGCGGCCTTCATCAACGTTTGATGAAGGCCGCTCTGTTTTTGCGCGCGAATAGAACCGCGAGCGGTAGCGAGCGGGTCTGTGTTACGCGATAAAGTTCTCGGTATAACTCGCTACCCGCTCGCTACCGCTCGCGGTTCTGCCCTTTACCTTTCCTCTGGCACGGCCTTTTCTATATACCTTGTGCGGACGTGCTCCGGCGTACTGTTATCAAACGAGGGAGGCGTCAGAGTTACCCGAGTTGTTTAGTTTTAGAACTTTTGACCTCGCGCGCGCCCGTGCGGGGCGCGGTTAAAAAGAACAGATTTCCGAGGAGGACTCAAAGACAATGGCCGATTCCGAGAGCGCAAGCAACACCGGTGTGGTCGCCATACTGGTGATCTTTCTGATAGTGGTCTTCGCCGCATTCTTCGCGTGGCGCGGCGGTATGTTCGGCGGCAAATCGACGAAGGTTGATGTCAACGTCAGCGCGCCGTCTGCCCCCGCGACGAAGTAGCGACGCAATACCGAAGCCCGGTTCTCACATGAAGAGGAGCGTCCGCGTCCATAAGCGCGGCGCTCCTCTTCTTTTCAACCGGGGTGTGCGCTGCTAGTATGAAGGTAAATAGTCAATGGTAGATGGTGAATGGATGTGCGCGCACACTCCCGCACCATTGACCGTTACTATTCACCATTCACCGGAGAAGAGAAGTGGCAGCACCGAACATCGAGACAATCGTGTCGCTCTCGAAGCGTCGCGGGTTCGTTTTCCCCTCGTCGGATATTTACGGCGGGTTGGGTAGCTCCTGGGACTACGGCTCGCTCGGCGTCGAGCTTTGCAACAACGTCAAGCAGGCTTGGTGGCGCTGGATGGTTCACGAGCGCGACGACATGGAGGGCATTGATTCGAGCATCATCCTCAACCGGCTTGTGTGGAAATACTCGGGCCACGAAGACACGTTCAGCGACCCGCTCGTTGACTGCAAGGAATGTAATCAACGTTTCCGTGCTGATAAGTTGTGGGAAGAATACAAGCAACAACGTTTGAGCGAAACTATGAAGGAAGGCAGAGTCGAAGCGAGCGACTTCTTTGCCAACTTTATGGGGGCGCGCGAAAAGGCATTTCGCGAAAAACTGGTTCCGTGTCCGAGCTGTGGAAAGAGTAACTGGACTGAGGAGCGTGCCTTCAATCTCATGTTCCGCACGACCATCGGCGCGGTCGCGGAAGAGGACGACCCGACGGCGCTCGCGTACCTTCGGCCCGAGACGGCGCAGGGCATCTTCATCAACTTCCTGAACGTGCAGACGACGATGCGGCGGAAGATTCCCTTCGGCATCGCGCAGATTGGCAAGTCGTTCCGCAACGAGGTCACGCCCGGCAACTTCATCTTCCGAACGCGCGAGTTCGAGCAGATGGAGATGGAGTACTTCGTCCGACCCGGCGAGGACGAGCGCGTGCACCAGGAGTGGATAGACTACTGCTTTGAATGGTTCAAGATTCTCGGCATCAGCGCCGACAACCTTCGCTTCTACGAGCAGCCGAAAGAGGAGCTTGCGCACTACGCCAAGCGAACCGTGGACATACACTATCGCTTCTTCCCCGAGCGCGAGGACGAAGAGCGCCAGTGGGATGAGTTGATGGGCATCGCCAACCGCACGGACTTCGATTTGAAGGCGCACTCGAAGAAGCCCGAGGACTCGGAAGGCAAGCGCATCAACCCCGACTCGACCGAAGACCTCTCGTACTTCGACGAGGCGACGAAGGAGCGTTACTACCCTTACGTCATCGAGCCCGCAGCCGGGGTAAACCGAACGGTGCTCGCCGTCCTGATGGACGCATATACCGAGCGCACGACCGACAAGGGCGAGAAGCGCGTGATTCTGAAACTGCACCCGCGCCTCGCGCCGATAAAGGTCGCGGTGCTTCCGCTCGCGAAGAACAAGCCCGAGATAGTCGCCTTGGCGAGGCGCATAAAGTCCGAGCTTCAGCCCTCCATCCGCGCCGTCTACGACGACACGGGCGGCATAGGCAAGCTCTACGCGCGTCAGGACGAGATAGGCACGCCCTTCTGCGTCACCGTTGACCACCAGTCGCTCGAAGACGAGTCCGTCACCGTCCGCGACCGCGACACATGGGAGCAGGAGCGCGTCAAGATTTCGGAGTTGTCCGAGCATCTGAAACGTAGATTACATATCAACTGTTAGTCCGCTTTTACGCGCAGCGTAAATCAACATGGATTCAGCGCAAGGCGAGACGACGGCGAAAGTCAGGTGTCCCTGTTGCAGATATAAGACCTTGCCCGCAAACCCTATTTACGAAATATGCCAGGTCTGTCTCTGGCAGGACGACGGTCAGGACGATAGTGACGCCGACGTGGTGTGCGGCGGGCCGAATTACGACTTGAGCCTGACCGCCGCGAGGGAGAATTTTAAACTGTACGGAGCCTGCAACCTGTCTCGCGATCATCGGGCGAGGAAGCCGCGCTCGGAGGAGTTTTAGTTTCAGATGCCCGTTGTTAAGAAGAGAAACCAGCAGACCGAGTCGCGGCTTCTGCTCGAATCGAACGAGCCCGTCGAGCTTCCGCCCGCGGAGGTCGAAGACACGGCGGTCGTGTTGCAGTTCGAGCAGTTCCGCCAGTACGTGCCCGAGCTTCTGGAAGAGTTGCGCGACGGGACTCTGGCCGAGCCCGTGCCCGTGATGATGGACGGCTCGACCTTCGTCGTCCACGGCGACACACGCAGCTTCTGGGTCAAGCTCTGGCACTCCACGCCAGAGCAGACGCGCATAGATCGCGTGCAGGTCATAAGCTGCCTGCCCTCTACGCGCGGCATGCAGGTCATCTTTGAAGAGCCCGACGCGTACGCAGACTTCGGCGACGGCGACGATGATGACGAACTCGCCGACGAGGATGACGACGGCGATGACGGCGTTGACGAAGGCGATGCTGGCGGCCCCGTCCGGGGCGTTGACGAAGGCGGCTCTGTCTAGAATCCATTCCGCATGGCTCTTCTGTCGTGCGCGCCGTTTGTGCCCGTCCCGCTTCTCTCCACGATGTCTTCCCGCGTCCCCGAAAAGATTCTGAGGCTCGCGCGCTCGATAGGCGAGGCGGGCGGGCGCGCGCTCATGGTCGGCGGCTGCGTGCGCGACCGCCTGTTGGGGCTCGAAGCGAAGGACTGGGACGTGGAGGTTTACGGAGTCGAGCCCGCGCGTTTGCGCGAACTTCTCGACCGAACGGGCCGCGTCAACGTCGTCGGCGAAGCGTTCACGGTCTACAAGCTCGGCCGCGACTTGGACGTGAGCCTCCCGCGCCGCGAGCGCAAGACGGGGCGCGGACACCGTGCCTTCTACATTGAGGGCGACCCTTCGATGTCGTTCGAGGACGCCGCGCGCCGACGCGACTTCACCGTCAACGCGATACTCGAAGACCCGCTCAAGGGCGAACTCATAGACCCCTTCGGCGGGCGCGCAGACCTCGAAGCCCGACTGCTGCGCGCCGTCTCGCCCGAGACCTTCGTCGAAGACTCTCTGCGCGTGCTGCGCGCCGCGCAGTTCGCCGCGCGCTTCGGCTTCGACGTAGAGCCCTCGACGCTTGGACTCTGCCGCTCGATTGACCTGACAGACCTCCCGTCGGAGCGCGTCTGGGGCGAGCTTGAAAAAATCCTCCTCGCCGCGCGCGAGCCCTCCGTCGGCCTGCGCTGGCTCGACACGCTCGGCGCGACGCGCCAACTCTTCCCCGAGATTGAAGCGCTCAAGGGCGTGCCTCAAGAACCGGATTGGCACCCCGAGGGCGACGTGTTCATTCATACGCTCTTGACTTGCGACCGCGCGCGCGAGTTGGTTGACGACCTCGACTATCCGAGACAGTTGGCCGTGATGCTCGCCGCGCTGTGTCACGACTTCGGTAAGCCTTCGACGACGAAGTTCATAGATGGGCGCACGCGCTCGCGCGGGCACGCGGAGGCGGGCGTCGGGCCTGCGCTCGCGTTCCTCGAACGTCTGAAGATGTTCACGCTCGAAGGCTACGACGTGCGCTCGCAGGTCGCGGCGCTCGTGCGCGACCACTTGAAGCCCGGCGAGTTCTACCGCGCGCGCGATGAGGTCACGGACGGCGCGTTCCGTCGGCTCGCGCGCGGCTGCGAGCTTGAGCTTCTGTACCGGGTCGCGAAGGCGGACTCGCTCGGCCGTAACGCCCCTTGGGTTCCGCGCGAGCGCTGGTTCACTTCGGACGCGCAGGATTGGTTCATCGCGCGCGCGCGCGAGCTTTCCGTCGAGCGCAAAGCACCCGCGCCGATACTGTTGGGCCGGCACCTTCTTGAGATGGGCTTGGAGCCTTCGCCGCGCGTCGGCGAAGTGACGCGCGCCGTCTACGAGATGCAGCTCGACAACCGCGTGCGCACGCTCGAAGAGGCGAAGGCCGCGGCGCGCGGGCTTCTGTCGGAGCCGCGTTAAAGTTCGGGCGCGTGCGGCTCGAAGCTCAGGCGCGTGAGCCGCTACTTAATTCGCGGCGCGCTGTGACTTTCGCGCGGGGCGTGTTGTAAGATGGCGCTTAACCTTTGACCCGCCGGGAGACTTTAAACCGCAGCGAAGCCCGCCGAGACCCACGCGCGCCGGGCCTCGCTCGCCACATCAATCCATAAGGAAGAGAAGACCGAAATGATAGATTTTGAACTGACGGAAGAGCACAGGGCGCTCGTGCAGACCGTGCGCGAGTTCGCGCGGGGCGAGGTCGCGCCGCACATAAAGGAGTGGGACGAGAAGCAGCAGTTCGACCCAGGCATATTCGGCAAGATGGCCGAGTTGGGGCTGCTCGGCGTCTGCATCCCGGAGGAGTACGGCGGCGCGGGCTTCGACTACATCTCGCTCGGGCTAGTGTGCGAAGAGCTTGAGGCCGTGGACACTTTCCTGCGCGTCGTCATGAGCGTCCACACCGGCCTGAACTCGATGACGCTCTACACTTGGGGCAACGAGGAGCAGAAGCGCAAGTACCTCGTGCCGCAGGCGAAGGGCGAGAAGATTGCCACGTACGGCCTGACCGAGCCGGGCGCGGGGAGCGATGTCGTGGGCTCGCGCTCGACGGCGCGGCGCGAAGGCGACGAGTGGGTTTTGAACGGCGAGAAGATGTGGATAAGCCTCGCGGACGTGGCCGACAACTTCCTCTTCTTCTGCTGGACGGACGAAGAGAAGCGTCGCCAGCGCGACCACTCGGGGATGTCCTGCTTCATCGTCGAGCGAAGTATGCAGGGCTTCACTTCGGGGACGATTCACGGCAAGCTCGGCATACGCGCGGGCAATACGGGCTACTTCTCTTTGCAGGACGTGCGCGTCTCGCAAGAGAACATGGTCGGCGAAGAGGGCGAGGGCTTCAAGATTGCGATGTTCGCGTTGGAGCAGGGCCGCTACACGGTCGCCGCGGGCGCGACCGGCGTCATACGCGCCTCGCGCGACGCCTCGGTCAAGTATGCCTTAGAGCGCGAGACGTTCGGGACGAAGATAGCCAACCACCAGCTCGTCAAGCAGAAGATTGCGGACATGGAGGCCGACTACCAGATGTCGCACCTTCTGTGGCTGCGCGCGGGCTATCTGAAGAACGAAGGCAAGCCGAACGGGCGCGCGACCTCGCTCGCCAAATGGCAGGCCACCGTCAGAAGCGAGAAGGCCGCCTCGATGGCGATTGAAGTCCACGGCGCGAACGGCTACTCGAACGACTACCCCGTCGAGCGATACCTACGCAACTGCAAGGCTGCGGTCATCTACGAGGGCACGCGCGACATACACACGCTGATGCAGGCCGACTGGGCGCTCGGCCTCAAGGGAGAGCGCCCCGCGCGCCGCACTCTCCCGCCCTACCGCCCCGCACAGTCGCGCGACGCGGTCGCGGCGGACTGAGGAGAGAAGGCAGAAGGCAGAAAGCAGAAGGCAGTCAGGAGCGTGCGCGCCTTGACTGCCTACTGCCTACTGCCTTCTGCTTTCTGCCTACTGCCTACTTCTCAAAAGCTATCGGGGCGGCGACGCCGGAAGGGGTGGGGCCGCCGCCCCGTGCTGAAGCTCAAGCTTGGGGTGGGTGAGTGAGCTTCAAAGTGAAATTGCCGGGAGACTCTTACGTTCGGCCTTCAGCGGCCAATCTCTAACTTCGGCTGCTTCTTCCTTACGGACTAATACAATTACAACCTGCGTGCCGCCGCGCGCGCCGCCGCGCGTCAACGCTCCGGTTCAGGCGGAAAGGGCCGTAAACTTTGAGATTCGGCGACGGATGAAGGCGTCGCCGTCGGGAACGCGCGCGCATGTATCGAGTGGAAAAAGCTATCCGAACGGATAGGCGTCTATCCTAAAGGCTGGTCTTCGCCCGTCATGAAGGCTCGCCTTCGTCCACGGCCCGCGGGCCGGGGCAGTGACATTTGGGGCGCGAAGTGATATTTGTCGCGCTGCTCTCAAACTACAGGCGGGAGGCTTCAGGGTTGACGAACCCCAGACTCGCATTCGTCGCGGGGCCTTTGAAGGACTCGGCCGTCGAGCTAGGCGACGCCGAAGTCTCCATCGGCCGCGACTCTTCCAACACCGTCCGCGTGGCGGACGCGCTGCTCTCGCGCCGACACTGCGCCGCACGCCGCGCGGACGAGGGCTTCGTGCTCGTAGACCTCGACAGTCTCAACGGCACCTTCGTCAACGGCCGCCCCGTGCGCGAACACGCGCTCGCGCACGGCGACGAGATAAGCATCGGCGAGTCGCGAATCGTCTTCCTCTCGGGCGACGCGGAAGCGCCCGCTCGGGACTCGAACCCCGTCGAGTTGAGCGAGCGCAGCATGACCGCGCGCTCGACCGTGCGGCTCAAGGTCTCGGACGCGCTCGCGCCCGTGGAAGGCTCCGGGGAGCATGCGAGTGCTTTGGCCGCACTCGCGCGAGACCTCACGCTCCTCGTCAAGATAAGCACGGCGATAAACTCCGTGCGCGGCACGGACGCCTTGCAGCGCGAGCTTCTGCGCTTCGTCTTCGAGGTCGTGCCCGCCGAGCGCGGCGCGATACTCCTCCTGGGCGAAGAGGGCGATGTCGTCTCCGAGTTCGCGCTCGAACGCGAGGGGCAGTCGGGCGAGGCGGTGAAGGTGAGCCGCACGGTCGTCCGTCAGGTCATAGAAGAGGGCGAGGCGTTCTTAGGCAACGACCTCTTTGAAGGCAGCAGCGCACTCAGCCCCGAGAGCTTGAAGGTCTCGCGCATCAGCTCGCTCCTGTGCGCGCCGCTCACACTCTTCGGGCGCGCGCTCGGCGTCATATACCTGACCGCCATAGACTCCTCGACCCACTTCGACGAAGACCAACTGCGCCTCGTCTCCGTCATCTCGGGCCTCGCGGCAGTCGCAATCAACAACGCGCGCCACGTCGAGCAGATAGAGGGCGAGAACGACCTTCTGCGCGCGGCGTCACGCGTCGAGCACGGCATGGTCGGCGAGAGCGCGGCGATGCGGAAGGTCTATCAGCTCGTCGCGCGCGTCGCGCCGACCGACTCGACCGTGCTCATACGCGGCGAGTCGGGCACGGGCAAGGAACTCGCGGCGCAGGCTCTACACCAGAACAGCCCGCGGCGCGAGCGGCCCTTCGTCGCAATCAACTGTGCCGCGCTGACGGAGACGCTTCTGGAGTCGGAACTGTTCGGCCACGAGCGCGGCGCGTTCACGGGCGCGCTCGCGCAGAAAAAGGGCAAGCTCGAAGTCGCGGACGGCGGCACGCTCTTCCTCGACGAGATAGGCGAGATGGCACCCGTCCTTCAGGCGAAGCTCCTCAGAGTCTTGCAGGAGCGAGCCTTCGAGCGCGTCGGCGGCACGCGGACGATACGCGTGGACGTTCGCGTCGTCGCCGCGACGAACCGCGACCTCGAAGAGGCTGTGCGCTCGGGCGCGTTTCGTCAGGACTTGTACTACCGACTGAACGTCGTCTCCTTCGAGATGCCCGCCCTTCGCGACAGGCGCGAGGACGTGCCGCTGCTCGCGAGCTACTTCGCGGCGAAGTACGGCGCGAAGTTCAAGCGCAAGGTGACGGGCGTCTCGACGGCGGCGCGCGAGTGTCTCACCGGCTACGACTGGCCCGGAAACGTCCGCGAGCTTGAGAACGCGATTGAGCGCGCGGTCGTCCTCGGCTCGACCGCCTCGATACTGCCGGAAGATCTGCCCGAGACCGTGCTCGAAGCAGAGCCCGCCGCCGGCTCGAATGCCGCGCCCGCCACGAAGTACCACGAGGCCGTCCGCGAGGCCAAGCGCCAACTTATAACGCGCGCACTCGAACAGTCAGCGGGCGGCATCACCGAAGCCGCGCGCGCGCTCGGCGTCCACCCGAACTACCTGCACAGGCTGATACGCAACCTTAATCTGAGGCCGGAGACGAAGAAGTAGGCAGAAGGCGGAAAGCAGAAGGCGGTCGGGAGGCATGTTGCTCCGGCCTCCTTTAATTTAGCCGGCCGGAGCGAGAAGTTGTTTTGACTGCCTTCTGCTTTCTGCCTTCTGCCTACTCGCTTTTTGCCTCTATCAATTCCTCTCTCTCTCTGGTAGTATTCCCGTGCCTTTCCTAGCCAAAGCGTTCCTTTTCATGGCGGCCGTAAATCTATTCGTTTTCGGGAGTCTCTGACTGATGGCTCAGGAGCTTAACAGCGTCAACATATCCCTCGATTTCCTGAGCGTGTGCGAGGAGGCCGCCATCGCCGCCGCGCGCACGATGGGGCAGGGCGACCGCAAATATTCCGACCACGTCGCGGTCGAGGCGATGCGCCAGAAGATGGACGCCGTGCCGATGCGCGGCCGCATCGTCATAGGCGAGGGCGAGCGCGACGAGGCACCGATGCTCTTCATCGGCGAGGAGGTCGGCGAGGGGTTCCACGCGGACAAAGACCCGGAAGACTTCCCCGAAGTTGACATCGCCGTAGACCCTCTGGAAGGCACGAACCTCTGCGCGCTCGGCGCGAACAACGCCATCGCAGTCCTCGCCGCCTCCGAGCGCGGCGGGCTCCTGAACGCGCCCGATATATACATGGACAAGATCGTCGTCGGGCCTTCGTCGCGCGGAGCCATTGACATCGACGCTCCCGTCAAAGACAACCTGCGCGCCATCGCGCGCCGTCTCTCTCGCGCCGTGGAAGATTTGACCGTCATCGTCCTCGAACGCTCGCGCCACAGTAAGCTCATCGCGGACGTGCGCGAGACGGGCGCGCGCATACGCCTCATAGGCGACGGCGACCTCTCGGCGGGCATCTCGGCGGCGGTCGCGGGCACGAACATCCACGCCCTGATGGGAATCGGCGGCGCGCCAGAAGGCGTCCTGACGGCCGCCGCGATGAAGTGTCTCAACGGCGAGATTCAGGCGCGGCTCGTCTACGACCATGAGCGGCTCGGCGTCGATAAGTCGAAGGTGCCGCCCGCCGAAGAGGTCTTGGCGCGTCTGAAGGAGATGGGCATCAACGACCCGAACAAGGTCTACGACACGAACGACCTCGCGCCCGGCCGGAAGATAATCTTCGTCGCGACGGGCGTCACCGACGGCTCGCTCCTGCGCGGCGTACGCTTCTTCGGCTCCGGCCGCCGCACGCACTCGCTCGTCATGACGACCGAGTCGCGCCACATACGCTTCGTTGACACAGTCCACGTCGAGGGCGGCCCCGACACCGTAATCAGATTTTAGATGTCAGATGTCAGACGCCGGTTAAGTAATCGCGGGCCGTTCCATCTGACATCCGGCACCTGAAATCTGACATCCAGCATTCCTATGCCGTTACCGATTTCGGAGTACGTGCCGCAGCTTTTGAGTCCCGACGAGTCGGCACGGGTGCGTAGCGGCGCTGTGTGGGCCTGGGCGTTGACGGCGTCGGCGGTGTTGACGATTCTGGGGTTGATATTGCTCGCGCCGTGGGCGCGTGCGAACGGTCATCCATTCCTCGGCGCGGTCGTCTACAGCGGCTTCAGCGCGACGTGTCACCAGATTCCCGAACGCTCTTTCCACCTCGAAGGCTTTCCGCTCGCGGTCTGCGCGCGCTGCTTCGGGCTCTACGCGGGCGGGGCGGCGGGCGTGCTCTTCTACCCGCTCGCGCGTGGCCTTGCGCGTCGCGATGCGCCGGGGCGCGCGTGGCTCTTCGCCGCCGCTGCGCCGACGACCGTCGATTTCGCGCTCGGCTTCTTCGGCGTATGGGAGAACACGCACCTTTCGCGCTTTCTTACGGCGGTGGTGCTCGGCGCGGCCGTGGCCTTCTACGTCGTGCCCGCCGCGCTGGACTTGAGTTACAGGAGGTCTGTGCGGCGCGCCCCGCGTGACGTTGCCGCGTAGGAAGTTCGTTCGGGTTCGAGTGCTGAGTAGTTCGGCTGCCGTCGTCCCCCTTTAAGACTCCGGCCGCCGTCGGGAGTTAAAGCAAAAGCTCTAGGACATTCTTGACGAGGGTCTGAACAATATGAACAACAATACAAAGGCCGCAGTGATTGGCGGCGTAGTCGCGGGCGTACTTACGGGCTTACCGATTGTAGGCGGCTGCTGTTTCCTCTGGGCGCTCGCCGGCGGATTCCTCGCGTTCTTCATGTACTCGAAGAGCGTGCCGGGGCCGATGGAGATGGCCGACGCTGCGAAGCTCGGCGCGACCGCGGGCGTCATCGGTGCCGTCATCAGCATCATCATAGGACTGCCGTTCTTCCTGCTCGGCGTCGGCATGTCCGCGATGAACTCCGACATGCCGAACGCGGGCGTGGCGACTGGCATAGCGGCGGCGGGCGGCGTGCTCGGGTTCGTGCTCAAGGCGGTCTTCACCGTTGTCTTCTGCGTGCTCGGCGCGGTCATAGGCGCGGCCATCCTCGGCAAGAAGGGCGGCGGCGCGGGCGCTCCTCCTCCGCCTCCTCCTCCGGGCGGCGGCTACGGCGGCCCCGGCGCTCCCGGCGGCGGCGGTTACGGCGGCGGCGGCACTCCGGGTGGTGGCGGTGGCGGCTACGGTCAGGGGATGTAAAGGCAAGTAGGCGGAAGGCGGAAGGCAGTCAGAACAGTTATTGCTCGGCGCGAGCTGTTCTGCGCGTCTTGAATGCCTTCCGCCTTCTGTTCTACCTTCCGGCCGGGCATCCTTTCGACTACAATCCAGACATCTAAGCGGGCGGCGTCGCGCGTTCTTGGGCGGCGCTGCTCGCTTGCTTGTGCGGGCGCGGGGCTGCTTCGTTCTTGACGGCCGCTCTAACGCCCGCGCTGCTCTGAGGTTAGAGAAGGCAGAAGATGTCACTTGCCGCGCCCGCGCTCTTCGACACGCCAGCCGACACGCTCCTGCGAAAGTACGTCGAGGAGGTCGTCGCAAAGACCGCCGACAACATCAGCCCGCTCTACCGCCTCGACGCGTTCGACTGGACTGTCCTCACGCTCTACTTCGCGGTGCTCTTCGTCCTCTCACTCTACGGCGCTTATCGCATCAAGCAGGTCGTGGACTTCTGGCGCTATCGCGGGGTCGTGCCGCGCCCGAAAAGTCTCTTCGACGAGGACGAGCTGCCCGTCGTCACCGTTCAACTCCCGATCTTCAACGAGGTCTACGTCATCGCGCGCCTGCTCGCGGCGGTGACGGCGATTGACTACCCGCGCGAGCGTTTAGAGATTCAGGTCTTGGACGACTCGACCGACGAGACTCGCGAGGTCGCGGCGCGCGAGGTTGCGCGCTACCGCGTCGAAGGCTTCGACGTAAGCTACATACACCGCGACGACCGCACGGGCTTCAAGGCGGGCGCGTTGGAGCACGGCCTGAAGACTGCGCGCGGCGAGCTGGTCGCTATATTTGACGCGGACTTCGTCCCGCGCCCCGACTGCCTTCGCAAGCTCGTACACTTCTTCAAAGAGCCGCTCACAGGCTGCGCGCAGATGCGCTGGTCTCACATCAACGGCTCGTACAATCTCCTCACGCGACTGCAAACTATTCTGCTCGACGGCCACTTCGTCGTCGAGCAGACGGTTCGCAACCGGACGGGCGGCTTCTTCAACTTCAACGGCACGGCCGGCCTCTGGCGTCGTCGCGCGATAGAGCTTTCGGGCGGCTGGCAGCACGACACTCTGACCGAAGACACAGACCTCTCTTTCCGTGCGCAGCTAATGGGCTGGCGCTTCGTATATCTTCTGGACGAGGACGCGCCCTCGGAGGTGCCCGTCGAGATAAACGCGTTCAAGGCGCAGCAGCGGCGCTGGGCGAAGGGCGTAACGGAGGTCGCGCTCAAGCTCTACCCGCGAATCTTTCGCTCGCGCCTGCCGGCGCGCGTGAAGTTGGAGATGTTCTTCCGCCTGACGGGAAACATCAGCTACCCCCTGATGATTCTGACGAGCCTCTTGCAGTTTCCTCTTCTACTCGTGCGATACAATCAGGGCTTCCAGCACCTGATGCTCTTAGACCTGCCTCTGCTCTTCTTCTCGACCGCCTCGGTCGTCCTCTTCTACGGCACGGCGATCTGGTACTTAGACCGCCCGCACTCGCGGCGTCGTCTGCTCCACCTCCCGCTCGTGATGGGCCTCGGCATCGGGCTGGCGTTCTCGAACGCGCGCGCCGTGCTCGAAGCGCTGCTGCGGATAAAGACCGAGTTCGTCCGCACGCCGAAGTACAGAGTGGAAGCGGGGCGCGACGAGACCTGGAAGCGCAAGAAGTACCAACGCTCGCGCGGCTGGCTCCCGGCCTTCGAGCTTGCCTTCGCGCTCTACTTCCTGCTCGCCATCCTCTACGCCGCGCGCATGGGGATGTGGGGCACGATACCCTTCCTCTCGCTCTTCTGCTTCGGCTACGGCTACATGGGCGTGATGAGCCTCCTGCAAACCTCCGGCGTCAAGCGCTGGCTCGACGCGCTCCGCCCCGCGACCATCGGGCGCAGATAGCGGATTGTCGCCGACGCCGCGCCGCCGAATGGTATTGACTAAAATCCTCTTCTGTCATAAACAACACTCTCCGCTGCGCGTCGGCGCGACCGAAGACGAGTCTTAACCATCCGGCGGCCCGAAATCAGGGGCGCGAGAATTCGCGGCCGAGCCCCGAAGATTTAGCCGTCCGTCAAACTCCTCCGAAACTCACCCGGAGATAACCATCCGGAAAGGAGACTCAGCATGAAACCCGAATTCTACAGAGTGTATGACGAGTTGTACCGGAACTACCTGTCCGACAACACGAAGCATCTCGACAGCATATACAACTACTTCGGCAGTGGTAGGCACATCGGGGAGTTACCACCGGAGCTGGCGAGGGAGATGATCTACGAGACGCGGAGGGCGATAGACAACGCCGTCGAGCGCAGGGACGGGTATGCCGTGAGGCCCGACGCAAAGTACTTCCTCCTCGTTAACTTCTACGAGATGGTGCTGCGCCCCATCGCCGCCGAGCTTCGGACAAGGGGGCCGATTGGCGAACGGTTCGACCGGGATAGGATGCGCGAAGACTTAAAACACGATGTCGAGCTGATACTGGAAGCGGCGGAGGAGCACGCCCGCTACAGGAGCGAGACGGATGATGAGCCGCCGGAGGCGTTTGCGCGGGAGGGCGTGCGGGAGATCAGCGGGCACAGCGTCATTGATGCCATCGGCGGCGTGTGGAACAAGATAAGGTATAACGAATACCTGTACTGGGGGCGGAACGATGGGTAGAGAGCAGAACGGCGGCGCGGGAAACTCCGCGGGCGCGGCGGAGGATAAGAGGGCGGCCGCCTCCATGGAGGTGACTCTGAGCAGTCAGGTCATAACGGCCGCCCTCGCCGTCATGGCCGTCGAAGGCGCGTTCATCACTTACGTGCTCGACAAGCGTCTGCCCGGCGCGGCCTTCTACATCCTCACAGTGTTGTCCGCCCTCCTTCTCATCTTCAGCATTCTCAACGGCGGCGTGGGCGTCAAACGCCTGACCGAAGCAGGGTTCAAGGGCGAGTGGGGATCGAACGACGCAAGCAACTGCTTCGGGCGGCAGTCTTTGGCATGCCTCGCCGGAGTCCTGCTCCTATTCTTCGCGGTGGTCTTCAGCGGCGCGACGAAGGAGGATGACGCGGCGAAAGATTTACGTGCTCTGCGCGACAGGCTTCAGGCCGCCGAGTCTAAGAACGGAGAGTTCGCTTCGCAGCTCGACGAACTCCGCTCGAAGAGCGAGGAGTTGAGGCTTCTCAAAGAGCGTGTGGATAAGTTGGCCGGGGGGAAGAAGAGTCAAAATCAGGGCAGAGTAGAGCATTAGTGCCGCGCGTCCGGCTGCTCGACACTGCGCGACACGCCTCTTCTCCTGGACATTCTTGCGCCCCTTGACCACCGCATTGCGCGCCGCGTAGTATCACGCTTCGCAACAGCGGTTCCGGTTCGTGCCTTAAGTCCTTCTAAAACTTTTTCACCGAGAGGAAAACATGTCGAAGAGAATCCCCCATGCTCTCGCACGGCTCGCATTAGTGTGCCTGTGCGCCTTGATGACCGCGCCCACGGGCCTCGCGCAGTCGCAGGCGACGACCGGCAACATAGAGGGCCGCGTGCTCGACCCGAACGGCGCGGTCATCCGCAACGCGACCGTCACGGCCACGAATAAAGGCACGGGCCTTGAGAGAACCGCGACGAGCGACGACGAAGGAAACTACCGCATCATCCTTCTCCCGCCGGGGACGTATACCGTGAACGTGAGCGCGACTGGCTTCCACTCGCCTCCGGCCCTCGACGTGACAGTGACGGTCGGCGGCAAAGCGTCGGTTGACCTCGGACTCGACATCGGCTCCGTGGTCGACTACGTAAACGTGCGGAGCGAGGCACCAGTGGTCGAGACCTCGCGCACCTCGGTCGCAACTACGGTCAACGAGCGCTCGATTCAGAATCTCCCCATCAACGGACGAAACTTCCAGGACTTCTCCACGCTCTCGCCCGGCGTCATACGCGACCCGCGCGGCGGCGACCTCTCGGTCGGCGGACAGCGCGGCACCATGAACAGTCTTCAGGTTGACGGCGTTGACAACAACAACACCTTCTTCGGACAGGCATTGGGTCGCGGCGGCGTGCGCCCGCCCTACCAGTTCTCGGAAGAGTCGGTGCAGGAGTTTCAGGTCAACCAGAACGGCTTCTCCGCCGAGTTCGGGCGCGCGGGCGGCGCGGTCATAAACGTCGTCACCAAGTCGGGGACGAACGCCTTCCACGGCGGGCTCTTCGAGTTCTTCCGCGACGAGGCTCTGAACGCGAACGACCCCATCACAAAGGCCAACCAATCGCGGCGCGGCCAAGCTAACGTACGGCCGCCGCTTCGCATCAACCAGTTCGGCGGGCGTGCGGGCGGCCCCATCGTCAAGAACCACGCCTTCTTCTTCTTCACCTACGACGGCCAGCGCTCAGACATCCCGCAGGTATTGGACGTTCCGAATCTCTCGACCGCGCCCGCCGCCGCGCAGACCGCACTCCTGCCGAAGTTGGGCACATATCAGGTCGGGCGCAATCAGGACGTGATACTCGCGAAGACAGACATCACGCTCAACCAGAGCAACAACCTCTCGCTTCGCTACAACCATCAGGGCTTCACTGGCGTCAACAACGAGAACAACGGCCCGCTCTCCGCCGAAGAGCACTCGGGCGACAGCCTCGTTAAGAGCGACACCTTCAGCGGCACGTTCGCCTCGACGCTCACGCCCTCGGTCGTCAACGAGCTTCGCTTCCAGTTCGCGCGCGACAAGGAGCCGGGCCAGGCGAACTCCGCCGACCCCGAGGCCGTCATCAACACGGGTGCGGGCAACCTCAACATCGGCCGCAACAACTTCAGCCCGCGCGAGACCACAATCAAGCGCGCGCAAGTGATAGACAACGTCTCGGTAGTCTCGGGCCGCAGCGAATACAAGTTCGGCCTCGACTTCAACTTCGACCGCGTCTTAAACTTCTTCCCCGGACTCTTCTCTGGCTCGTACACCTTCCCCTCCTACGCGGCCTTCGCCACGAACAGCCCTTCGGCCTACACGCAGAACTTCGCGGGCGCGAATACTTCGGGCGGGACGACGAACCCCAATCTCTCCGAGTATGCCTTCTACGCGCAGGACGACCTGCGCCTGACGCCGAAGCTCACGCTCAACCTCGGACTCCGCTACGACTACGAGTCGCTGGCGTGCCCGCCCGTCACCAACCCCGACACGCTGCTCTTAACGAACGGCATCAACACAGGCAACTGCCCGAAGGACAAGAACAATCTGGCCCCGCGCTTCGGCTTCTCCTACGCGCCCGACGAGAAGACGGTCATACGCGGCGGCTTCGGCATGTACTACGCGCGCACGCCCGTGATCGTCCTCGGCACGGCCCACTCGCAGAACGGCATCAACGTCACGGGCATCAACCTCAACGCCGCGCAGCTAACGACGCTCGGTCTTCATTACCCGAACATTCTGACCGCGCCTCCGGCGGGCACGTCGGCCAACCCTAACCTCTACTACTTCGCGCCCGACTACGAGCAGCCCTACGTCGAGCAGGGGCGCATAGGCGTGGAGCGCGAGCTTTGGAAGAATCTCAGCCTCTCGGCCACATACCTCTACTACCACGGCCTGCACCTGACGCGTACGCGCGACGTTAACCTCTTCGCGCCCGTCGCGACCGTGTTCACGGGCGGCGGCCAGAGCTACACGTTCGAGCGCTTCCCCTCGGCGCGCCCCATCTCGCGAGCGACGGGCGCGTCCTACAACCGCATCAGCGTCTTCGAGAGCGCCGCGCATTCGGTCTACAACGGCCTCGCCTTCCAGGCCACGCAACGCTTCACGCGCGGCTTCCAGTTCATAGCGGCCTACACCTACTCACACGCGAAAGACGACCGCCCCGACCAGACCATCGTCGTCGTCGGCGCGGACGACGCGAAGATAGTCCAGAACCAGATAAACCCCTCGGCCGACTTCGCGCGCTCTGACACAGACCTGCGCCACCGCTTCGTCTTCAGCCCCGTCTACGAAATCGGGCGCATCAAGTGGAGCGACAACGAGGTTGCGCGCGCCCTGTTCAGCAACTACGTCCTGTCCGGCATCGTGCAGGCGCAGTCGGGCAGCCCATACTCCGCGCTCGTCGGCAACGACCCGAACAACGACGGCAACCGCGCCAACGACCGGCTGCCCGGTACAGTCCGCAACCAGTTCACGACGCCCTCGGTCTACCAGTTCGACGCGCGCGTGACGCGCGTCATACCGTTCAACGAGTCCATACGCTTGCGGCTCATGCTCGAAGCCTTCAACATCTTCAACCGCGCGAACGTCGTGCTGGTCAACAACACCTTCTACAACCTGACGGGCGGCGTGCTCGTCGCGCCCTCCGCCGTGACGGCCTTCGGCACGCCGCGCGCCTTCTCGTCGCCCGCATCCGGCACGACAACCTTCGCCACGCCGCGCCAGCTACAGCTCGGCATCAAGTTCGACTTCTGACGCGGAATAACAGAACCGCGAGCGGTAACGAGCGGGTCGCCTGAATGCGAAATTCGGGTTGATGAGAGCAAGGCTTGCTCTCATCAACCCGCGTTCTGCAATCGGCACACCCGCGAGGCTTCCGCTCGCGGTTCTGTTCGCGCGTTTAGCGTCGCCCTGAGTTGAGTATGCGCAGGAGCGCGAGGAAGATGTTGAAGGCGTCGAGATAGAGCGCGAGCGCGCCCGCGACGTACTCGTTCGTGCGGTAGTGTCGAATGATGTTCGACGTGTCGTAGAGCACGAAGCCCGAGAAGAGGAGCAGCGCCGCGCACGAGATGCCGAACGCCAGCGCGCTCGACCCCACGATGAAGAGGTTGAGCGCGCCCGCGAGGATGACCACTATCAGCCCCGTCACGACCATCCCGCGCATGAAGCTGAAGTCCTTCTTCGAGATGAAGACGTAGGCCGTCAATCCGCCGAATATGCCGACCGTCATCAGGCCCGCCTGCCAGATGGAGGCCGGGTTGAGCTGCGTGTAGATGGCTATGAGCGGCGAGATGATGACGCCCGTCAGCGTCGTGAACGCGAAGAGCGCGAGCAGGTTTATGCCGGGCACGAGGCGCACGGCCTGCGCGCCCATCACGCCGCCCATGAGCGCGAAGAACGAGAGCCACGGGTGGCGCGCGACCGCTATCATCAGCGCCGGGAACGCGAAGCCCAGGCCGACGCCGACTATCGCGAAGAGCGTCGCCGCGAAGAAGAGCGCGTAGACCTTCCGCACGAAGGACATTCGCTCCTCCAGACCGGCGCGCGCCGCGGTCTCCGCGCCGAAACTGCCCCACGGGCCGCCCTGCTGTTGCGGCTGCCAGCCCTGATTCCGGGAATTGAATTCGTTCATCTTAGTCCTCTGTTTTCAAATGAAACGTTTATGTGCGCTACAATGCGCCGTCAACTTAGATGCATGCGCACGGCGCGCGGGCTGTATTCTCGCACGCGAGCGCGCGCGGAGTAAACGATGTCGAACGCCGCGATGGCGGAAGCTGACAGAGACACACGCGGCGCAGTCCCGCCCATACTCTTCGTGCTGGCGGCGGCGCTGCTCTGGAGCACGGGCGGCCTCTTCATAAAGGCGACGCCGCTCGGCGCGCTCGAACTCTCCTTCGGCCGCTCGCTCCTCGCGGCGCTGACCGTCGCCGCGCTCACGTGGCGCGAGGGCTTCCGCCTCAACTTCATGACGCTCGTCGCGTCCGTGCTCTACGCGGCGCTGCTCGTCCTCTTCGTCGTCGCAAATAAACTAACGACCGCCGCGAACGCCATCTTCCTTCAATACACCGCGCCGGTCTACGTGCTCGTCCTTGAGCCGCTCGTCTTCAAGGAGCGTTTCCGCGTCGCGGACCTCTTCGTCGTCGCCGTGTGCTTGGCGGGGATGTCGCTCTTCTTCGTCGGGCAGTTGCGGCCCGACGACGTGACGGGCAACCTCGCGGCGCTCGCGTCGGGCCTCTGCTTCGCGCTCTTCCTGCTGCTCCTCAGACGACAGCGCGGCGGCGAGTCGAACCGCGCCTCGTCGGTCATCTACGGCAACATCATCATCTGCATCGTGACGCTGCCCGCTTTTCTGCGCGCCGCCCCGTCGCTCAACGCGAGGGACGTGCTGATAGTCTCTTACCTCGGCGTCGTCCAGATAGGTGTCGCCTATACGCTCTTCACGCTCGGCATCGCGCGCGGCGTGCGCTCGCTCGACGCGGGCGTGGTCGGCTACATAGAGCCGATGCTCAACCCCGTCTGGGTCTTCCTCTTCCTCGGCGAGCGCCCCTCTCGTTGGGCCGTGGTCGGCGGCTGCATCATCATCGCGGCGGTGCTCGCGCACACGATCATGCTCGCGCGGACTTCTAAAATCCGGCCTCGCGTTTTAACTCCGAAAGAGTGAACGTGTTGGTGCGGGCGCTTCGGAAATTTGCGTTGCGCCGCGCCGTGTTCGCGAATATGATTCGCGGCATGCGAAAGACGAACACGACCCTGACGCTCACGTGCGCGTGGGCGCTCACGATACTCTTCGCCTCCGCCGCACGCGGCGAGACGCGCGCCGCGACGGCCCCGTCACGCTGCAACGACGGGCGCACGCTCTTCGTCGCAAACTACAACACGAACGAGTTGGAAGTGATTGACCTCGCGCGCCTGCCTCTGACGCAGAAGTGACGGGGCGGTCTAAAACTTCGGGCAGAAGTAAACGTCGGGCGCGTAAGAGTTGGCGCAGTGCATCTCAATGCCCGCCAGGAAGAGGAAGATGAGGAGGAGCAGCAGCCCGCACAGAAACATCGTGGGTAGTGGCTCAGTCGCGGGAGAGAGCCCGTGACTTATTGTAGTCGTGCAGAAAGAGTCGCAGACACAGCTCGTGCATCGCGTCGGACTTGGAGAACGACAGGCTCTTCCTGACGAAGCGCCCGAGCCTTTGGCGCAACGTGTTATTCCACCGCTCGACGTGCGCCGTC
>JBJMGR010000192.1:0-4874 GCA_045807805.1 Pyrinomonadaceae bacterium
CGCCGAGCAGCAGCGGCAACTCGCCGCACTCCTCGACGCAGACCGCGCGCGCGGCTTCGTGCTGACGAAAGCGCCGCTCGTGCGACTCACGCTCGTCAGGCTCGCCGCCGACCGTTCGCTCCTCGTCACAACCTTCGACCACATGCTCCTCGACGGTTGGAGCGTCGCGCTGCTCACGGATGAGGTCTTCGGCGCGTACCGCTCTCGCAACTCCGCCTCTCCCGCACAATTCACGCCCGCGCGCCCATACCGCGACTACATAGCGTGGCTGCGCCGTCAGGACAAGACGGCCGCGCGTCGCTACTGGCAGCAGTCGCTCTCGGGCTTCACCTCGCCGACTCAACTCCCCTGCGCGGGCACGACGGGCACATGCGCGCACGGCTCTTACGCGCGACTGGATACGAGGCTCGGGGTAGAGCGGACGAGCGTGCTGCGCGAGACGGCGCGACGACACAGGCTCACTCTCAACACGGTGGTTCAAGGCGCGTGGGCGCTCCTGTTGATGAGGCACGCGGGAGTCTCTGACGTAACCTTCGGCGCGGTGGTGAGCGGCAGGCCCGCAACGCTCGAAGGCGCGGAGAGTATGGTCGGACTCTTCATCAACACGCTGCCGGTGAGGGTGCGCGCGGAGGGCGACGAGGTTGCGGCCGAGTGGCTGAACCGTTTGCAGTCGGAGCAGGCGTGCGCGCGCGAGTACGAGTACGCGGGCCTCGCGGAAGTCCACGGGTGGAGCGAGGTCGGGCGCGGCACGCCTCTCTTCGAGAGCGTCATGACCGTCCACAACTTCCACGGCGACTCTCAAGGCTCGACCGACAGCGGCGACGCATACATGCGCGACGACGAATTGAGGGAGTCGCAGAAGGCAAGCTACCCCCTCGTCGTCAAGTTCACGCCGGGCGCAGACCTCGGGCTGGCAATCGTCTACGACCGCGGACGTTTCGACGACGCGACCGCCGAGCGGCTCATAGGTCAAATCAAGACCGTCCTCGCGCAGTTCGCCGCGGACCCTTCGCGCCGTCTCTCGGAAATCTCCCTCTCCGACGCGGCCGAGACGCGGCAGTTGTTGGAGGAGTGGAACGACACCGCACGGCCCGGCACGCCGAGCGCGTGCTTTCAACAACTGTTCGAGGCGCGCGTCGAGCGCGACCCGGAGGCCGCCGCGTTGGTCTGCGGCGACGAGCGTTTGAGCTACCGCGAGTTGAACGAGCGCGCGAACCAACTCGCGCACTACCTGCGCCGTCTCGGCGTCGGGCCGGAGACGCTCGTGGGCATCTCTATGGAGCGCTCGGTTGAGATGGTGGTCGGCGTGCTCGGCATACTCAAGGCGGGCGGCGCATACGTGCCGCTCGACCCTGAGTACCCGCTCGAACGCCTGTCGCTGATGCTCGAAGACTCGGGTGTCGCGGTGCTGTTGACGCAGGAGGCTGTCGTTGACGCACTGCCCGCGCACTGGGCGCAGGTCGTCCGCATAGATTCGGAGTGGGACGCAATCTCGCGCGAGAGCGTGGAGAACATCTCTTCGGCGGCCACGCTTGAGAGTCTCGCATACGTCATCTACACGTCCGGCTCGACGGGCGTGCCGAAGGGCGTCATGGTGACGCACCGAGGGGCGGGGAATCTCCTGGAGGCGCAGAAGGATGCCTTCGGCGTCGGCCCCGGCGAGCGCGTCCTACAGTTCGCCTCGATGAGCTTCGACGCGTCGGTCTTCGAGCTGTCGATGTCACTGCTCTCGGGCGCGACGCTCTACCTCAACGGCAGCGAGTCGTTGATGGTCGGCCCAGACCTGACTGAGTTCTTACTCGCGCACGAGATTACGAACGTGACGCTGCCGCCGTCGCTTCTGGCGATGATGGAGGGCGACGCACTGCCGCGCTTGCAGACCGTCATCACGGCGGGCGAGGCGTGCTCGGCCGAGGTCGTGAAGCGCTGGGCGCGCGGGCGTCGTTTCTTTAACGCCTACGGCCCGACGGAAGCGACCATCTGGTCAACCGTCTCGGAGTGCGCCACGGGCGAAGCGAAGCCGACGATAGGCCGCCCCATCCGCAACACGCGCGCATACGTGCTCGACGCGCGCATGACCCCCGCGCCCGTCGGCGTGCCGGGTGAACTCTACATCGCCGGTACGGGGCTGGCGCGCGGCTATCTCAATCGACCATCGCTCACGGCCGAGAGATTCATCCCCGACCCGTTCTCTTTGGAGGCTGGCGGGCGACTCTACAGGACGGGCGACGTGGTGCGCTGGCTCGCCGACGGAGAGTTGGAGTTCATCGGACGCGCGGACAATCAGGTGAAGGTGCGTGGCTTCCGAATAGAGTTGGGTGAGATAGAAGCGGCGCTCCTGGCGCACGACTCGATGAGAGATTGCGTCGTGCTGGCGAGAGAGGACGAGCCGGGAGACAAGCGCCTCGTCGCTTACGTCGTGGCGCAAGGTGGAAGTGAGCCGACGGCCGCCGAGTTACGCGCGCACCTGAAGGAGCGTCTGCCCGAGTACATGGTGCCCTCGGCCTTCGTCATGTTGGAGGCGCTGCCGCTCAGCGCAAACGGGAAGGTTGATAGAAAGGCTCTGCCCGCGCCCGACTCCGCGCAGTCGGTGTCGGACGCTTACGTCGCACCGCGCGACGGGGTCGAGCGTGCGCTCTGTGAAGTCTGGGCGGAGGTCTTGCGCGTCGAGCGCGTAGGCGTCAACGACGACTTCTTCGCGCTCGGCGGCCACTCGCTGCTCGCGACGCAGATAGTCTCGCGCGTCAAGGAGGCGACGGGCTTCGACCTCCCTCTGTCGGCACTCTTCGAGCGCCCGACCGTCGCGGCCCTCGCCGAAGGCATGGAGCGTGCGGGCGCGCACGCGACGCCGGGAGGGGAAGAGGCTGCGCGCCATTCGCTCGTAGGGATTCAGAAGCGCGGCGACGGCGCGCCCGTCTTCTGGGTTCACCCCGCGGGCGGGAGCGTCTACTGCTTCAGGGAACTCGCGCGGGCTTTGGGCGAGGAGCGCCCCTTCTACGGGCTTCAATCGCGCGGCCTCAACAGCGCTGAGTCGCCGCAGACGAGCGTCGAAGAGATGGCCGCTTACTACGTCGCGGCCCTCTGTCACGTGCAGGCCGAGGGGCCTTACTTCCTCGGCGGCTGGTCTATGGGCGGGCTCGTCGCATACGAGATGGCGCGGCAACTCCGTGCGGCGGGCCGCGAGGTCGCCATGGTCGCGCTGCTCGACACGCGCGCGCCCTCTTCGGAGAAGGATAACGCGGAGCCTGACGATGTATCGCTCGTCATGAGCTTCGCGCAAGACCTCGTCCTGAGCGGCGGCGGGCTTGAGATTGAGTGGGCGCAGCTCGCGCGGCTCGAAGGGCAGGACGAGCGGCTTGAGTTCGTGCTCGACGAGGCGCGCTCGGCGGGCGTCTTGCCGCCGCGGATAGGACGCGAGGAGGTGCGCCGCTTCTACGAAGTCTTCAAGGCGAACGTGCGCGCAATGCACGCCTACGTCGCGAGTTCGTACGAAGGGAAGGTCACGCTCTTCAAGGCGGCGGAGAAGTACGAGCCGACGCCCGCCGATTCGACGATGGGATGGGGCGCGCTCGCCGTGGGCGGCGTCGAAGTCCGCATCGCGCCCGGCACACACTACACGATGATTCGCGAGCCGCGCGTGAGAGTCCTCGCGGAGTCGCTGCTCGAAATGGTGAACGAGCGAGAGGGTGCGGGGCTTCTGCTCGCGCGTTGAGAGGCGCGAAGCCGACGGACAGGTGATCAAGATGTCAACAGTAGTTATCACAGACAGGCCAAAGGCCGCCGGAAGGTTTCAGCTCTCGCCGCACTTCCGCAGGCTGCTCTCCTACTTCCGCCCGTACCGAAAGGCTTTGGCGGTCGGCGTCGCGTGCGGCGCGGCGATGAACGTCATCAAGGTTGTCGCCCCGTTCGTGCTGCGCCGTGCCATCGACGCGCTCGCGCTCGACGTGACCTACGGGGCGCTGCTCGGCTTCGGCGGACTGCTCGTCGCCGTCGCGTGCGCGCAGGGGCTCTTCTACTTCGTGCAGCGCCGCGCGCTCAACACCATGTCGCGCGACATCGAGTACGACCTGCGCAACGATTACTACCGGCACCTGCAAAGGCTCCCGCCGCTCGACCTGCACAGGACGCACCGCACGGGCGACCTCATGGCGCGCGCCACCAACGACGCGTCGGCCGTGCGCGTCGCCGTCGGCCCGGCCGTCATCACGCTGCTCGACACCTTCTTCGCGGCGGCGCTCATCATCCCCCTCATGCTCTCGATAAGCTGGCAGCTCACGCTGCTCTCCATCTGCTCGATGCCGGTGATGGCGCTCTCGACGAAGTTCTTCACGAAGCGCATACACAACCGCTTCGGCGAAGTGCAGGAGCACTTCGGGCGGCTGACGAATCGCGTGCAGGAGTCGGTCGCGGGCGTGAGGCTGGTGCGCGCGTACGGGCGCGAGGCGGGCGAGGTCGAGAGCTTCGGCCGCGTCAACCGCGAGTTGTTGAAGTGCAACCAGTCGCTCACGTGGCGCGCGGCGCTCATCAACCCGCTGCTGCAATTCATCGTCGGGCTCACGACCATCGCGCTCTTCTGGTACGGCGGCGTCCTCATACTGAGCGGCCGTCTGACCATCGGCCAGTACGTCCAGTTCAAAGCCTACCTCGGCTTCCTGATCCTGCCCGTAGTCATGTTCGGCTACGTCATCACGCTCTTCCAGCGCGGCATGGCCGCGATGAAGCGCGTGGACGCAGTGCTCGCCACCGAGGCGGCAATCGGCGACGGCCGCGCGGCGAGCGACGCGGGCGAGATAGCGGGCGAGATAGAGTTCAGCGGCCTCACCTTCAACTACCCCGGCGCGGCCGAGCCCGCGCTGAAGGGGATAGACCTGCGC
>JBJMGR010000193.1:0-15033 GCA_045807805.1 Pyrinomonadaceae bacterium
ACGGTTCTCCTCGTTCGTGCCGCGCGTCGTGGTCGGCATAGGCAACCGAATCGAGGTGGGCCTGAACGTCGCGGGCAACGTCCAGCCGGGGCCGGATTCGACGACGCTCGTGCCAGCCGTCAAGTACAAATTCTATGACGGCGGCGACAACGGCTTCCGGATGGCCGTGGGCGACCAACTCTTCATCCCTGTGCGTAACCGCCTTTACGACGCGGGCAACTACGTCTACTTAGAGTTCAGCAAGACGTTCAAGAAGAAGGGGACGCGCGTGACGGCCGGGGGGTACGACTTCACGCGAAACGTCGTCGCCTCGGCGAACCGCGCGGGCGGTCAGTTCGGCTTCGAGCAGCCGTTGAGTAGGACGGTCACTCTGGCCGCCGACTGGTTAACGGGCAAGCACGCCTCCGGCTATTTCACGCCGGGCGTCGTCTTCAAGGCCGGAAGGAAGACGAATGCGTACGCCTCGTACTCAATCGGCAACCGGAACGCCTCGCGCGGCAACCACCTCTTCCTGCTGGAACTCGGCTACAACTTTAACTGAACGGAGGGGCCGCGATGCTCGACCTCATCTTTATCGTCTTAACCATCGCCTTCTTCCTGCTCGCGCTCGCCTACGTGCGCGGCTGCGAGAAGTTGCAGTGAGGTACGCACGATGAATCTCGAATCGATTTTAGGTCTGGCGGCGTCTGCGCTGTTGCTCGTCTATCTGGCCTACGCCCTGCTGCGTCCCGAGAGGTTCTGACATGACACTCAACGGCTGGTTACAAATCCTGCTCTTCCTCGCCGTGGTGCTCGCGGTCACGAAGCCGCTGGGGCTGTTCATGACCCGCGTCTTTGGCGGCGACCGCACGTTCCTACACCCGTTGCTGCGCCCCGTCGAGCGGCTCATCTACCGCCTGACCGGAGTGGACGAAGAGCGCGAGATGCATTGGACGGAGTACGCCGTGGCGATGCTGCTCTTCAGTCTCGTCTCGATGCTCCTGCTCTACCTGATACAGCGCATGCAAGGCGTGCTGCCGCTCAACCCGCAAGGACTGCCCGGCGTGGATGCGGCGGCTTCGGCCGCGGGCGGGTTCGTCGGCTCGGCCTTCAACACCGCGGCCTCGTTTACGACGAACACGAACTGGCAGAGTTACGTCCCCGAGACGACGATGAGCTACCTGACGCAGATGATGGGGCTGGCTTATCACAACTTCACTTCCGCCGCGACAGGTATATCGCTCGCCGTCGCTTTCATACGCGGCATCGCGCGCAAGGAGTCGAAGACCATCGGCAACTTCTGGGTGGACTTCGTCCGCTGCAACCTCTACGTGCTCCTGCCGCTCTCGGTCGTCCTCGCCCTCGCGCTCGTCTCTCAGGGCGTCGTGCAGAACTTCCGTCCGTACGACACGGCGAAGCTCGTTGACCCGCAAGTTATCGAGGTCGATAAGAAGGACGCGAGCGGAACAGTCCTGGCGAACCGGGACGGGACGAACCTGAAGGAGACGCAAGTAGTCACCGACCAGACCATCGCGCAGGGGCCGGTCGCCTCGCAGGAGGCGATAAAGGAGTTGGGCACGAACGGCGGCGGCTTCTTCAACGTCAACTCCGCGCATCCGTTCGAGAACCCCACGCCCTTCTCGAACTTCCTTGAGATGGTCGCCATCTTCGCCCTCGGCGCGGGGCTCACCTACACGCTCGGCCGTATGACCGGCTCGCAGAAGCACGGTTGGGCCGTACTCGCCGCGATGGTCGTCCTCTTCCTCGCAGGTCTTACGACCGCCTACTGGTCTGAGACGCGCGGCAATCCGATTCTGACGACGGCGGGCGCTGACCAATCCGTGAGCGCCGCGCAATCGGGCGGCAACATGGAGGGCAAGGAGGTTCGCTTCGGGCAGGCGGGCTCGACGCTCTTCGCCACCGTGACCACGGACGCGAGCTGCGGCGCGGTCAACTCGATGCACGACTCCTTCACGCCGCTCGGCGGCCTCGTGACGCTCACGAACATCTCGCTCGGCGAGATAATTTTCGGGGGCGTCGGCTCCGGCCTATACGGGATGCTCGTCATGGTCATCCTCTCGGTCTTCATCGCCGGGCTGATGGTGGGCCGCACGCCCGAATATCTGGGCAAGAAGATAGAGGCTTACGACGTGAAGATGTCGATGCTCTACGTCCTCATCTTCCCGCTCGTGATTCTAGTCTTCACGGCCGTCTCGTCCGTCTCGCCGACGTTCGGCACTTCACAGTTGAATAACGCCGGGCCGCACGGACTAACGGAGATGCTCTACGCCTTCACGTCGGGGACGGGCAACAACGGCTCGGCCTTCGCGGGGCTGTCGGCGAACACATACTGGTACAACACAGGCATCGGCGTCGCCATGCTTACGGGCCGCTTCATGATGATCATCCCCGTGCTGGCCGTGGCCGGGAACCTCGGGCGCAAAAAATTGGTGCCGCCGTCTCTGGGCACCTTCCCCGTCACGACGCCGCTCTTTACGACGCTGCTCGTGAGCGTCGTCGTCATCGTCGGCGCGCTGACCTTCTTCCCGGCGCTCAGTCTCGGCCCAATCGTCGAGCACCTTTTGATGAACGCGGGCCAAACATTCCGAGGTTAATTTAATGTCCGAGAAGTCCAAAAGGATTTCCATCTGGGACGCGAAGATAATTCGTCGCGCGATTGGCGATTCGTTCGTCAAGCTTAACCCGCGCACGATGATGCGCAACCCCGTCATGTTCGTCGTCGAGGTCGGGAGCGTCCTGACGACACTTCAACTCGTACGCGGCACCATCTCGCCCGTCCCCGGCGTGACGAACACGCTCTTCGAGCTTCAGATAACTCTGTGGCTCTGGTTCACGGTTCTCTTCGCGAACTTCGCGGAGGCGATGGCCGAGGGGCGCGGCAAGGCGCAGGCCGACAACCTTCGTAAAGCGCGCACGGAGACGACCGCGAAACGGCTGCTGCCGGGCGGGCGGATAGAGGTCGTCAATGCGCCCGAGCTTCGCAGAGACGACGTGGTGCTTGTGGAGGCGTGCGACTTCATCCCGAGCGACGGCGAGATAATCGAGGGCGTCGCCTCCGTGGACGAGTCGGCCATCACGGGCGAGAGCGCGCCCGTCATACGCGAGGCGGGCGGCGACCGCTCGGCCGTGACGGGCGGCACGCGCGTCCTCTCCGACTGGATAAAGGTGCGCATCACCTCTAACCCCGGCGAGACTTTTCTCGACCGCATGATAGCGCTCGTCGAGGGCGCGTCGCGGCAGAAGACGCCGAACGAGATAGCGCTCGCCATCCTGCTCGCGGGGCTCACGATCATCTTCCTGCTCGCGGTCGTAACCTTGCAGCCGTTCGCCGTCTACTCGAACGCGCCGCAGACCATCTTCGTCCTCGTCTCTCTGCTCGTCTGCCTCATCCCGACGACCATCGGCGGCCTCCTCTCTGCAATCGGCATCGCTGGTATGGACAGGCTCGTCCAGCACAACGTGCTCGCCATGTCGGGCCGCGCGGTCGAGGCCGCGGGCGACGTGAACACGCTCCTGCTCGACAAGACCGGCACCATCACGCTCGGCAACCGGCAGGCGGCCGAGTTCATCCCGCTGCCCGGCGTGAGCGAGGAGGAGCTGGCCGACGCGGCGCAGCTCTCGTCTCTCGCGGACGAGACGCCCGAAGGGCGCTCGATCATCGTGCTCGCGAAGGAGAAGTACGGCATGCGTGGGCGCGAGCTTGCGCCCCACGAGGCTCGCTTCATCCCGTTCACCGCGCAGACGCGCATGTCGGGCGTGGACTTCGACGGTCGCGAGATACGCAAGGGTGCCGTGGACGCGATTGAAAGGTACCTGGCCGGTGAGGGCTGCGGCGCTCAGGTTTCCGGCGCGCACGCGGGGACGGCCGTCGCCGCCCGCCCCGTGACCGGGGAGCTGCGCGAGATAGTCCAGCGCGTCGCGGGCGAGGGCGGCACGCCCCTCGTCGTCGCCGAGGGCTCACGCCCGCTCGGCGTCATCTACCTCAAGGACATCGTCAAGGGAGGGATGCGCGAGCGCTTCAACCAGCTTCGCCAGATGGGCATCAAGACCGTGATGATTACGGGCGACAACCCTCTCACGGCGGCGACGATTGCGCGCGAGGCGGGCGTTGACGACTTTCTCGCCGAAGCCAGGCCCGAAGACAAGATGGCGTTGATTAAGCGCGAGCAGGCGGAAGGCAAGCTCGTCGCCATGACCGGCGACGGCACGAACGACGCGCCCGCGCTCGCGCAGGCCGACGTGGGCGTCGCGATGAACACGGGGACGCAGGCCGCCAAAGAGGCCGGCAACATGGTAGACCTCGACTCGAACCCGACGAAGCTCATCGAGGTCGTAGAGATAGGGAAGCAACTCCTGATGACGCGCGGCGCGCTCACCACCTTCTCGATTGCGAACGACGTGGCGAAGTACTTCGCCATCATCCCGGCGATGTTCAGCGGCGTCGCCACCCTGAGCGCGCTGAACGCGCTGAATGTCATGGGGCTAAGGACGCCGCAGTCGGCGATCCTCTCGGCCGTCATCTTCAACGCGCTGATCATCGTCGCGTTGATACCGCTCGCGCTGCGCGGCGTGAAGTACAGGCCGATGGCCGCGGCCTCTCTGCTCAGACGCAACCTACTGCTCTACGGACTGGGCGGGATAGTCGCGCCCTTCATAGGCATCAAGGTCATCGACGTAATCGTTCACGCCCTCGGGCTGGCGTGAAGGGGTTGCACATGCGGCTCACGAAGAATCTAATCACGGCAGTCCTGATAACCGCCGTCACGACCGTTCTGTTCGGCCTCATCTACCCGCTCGTGGTGACGGGGCTGGCGCAGGTCATCTTTCCCGACAAGGCCGACGGGCAACTCATCAAGCGCGAGGACGGTAGCGTCGTCGGCTCGGCGCTAATCGGCCAGCCGTTCTCTTCGCCCGGCTACTTCCGCTCGCGGCCGTCGGCCGCCGGGCCGGCGGGCTACGACGCGGGCGCGTCCTCGGGGTCGAACCTCGGGCCGACGAATCGGAAGCTGATAGACCGTGTGAAGGCCGACGTGGAGAGGACGCGGGCCGAGAATCCGGGCAGGCCCGTGCCGGTTGATTTAGTGACGGCTTCGGCTTCGGGGCTCGACCCGCACATCTCGCCCGCAGCCGCCGAGTTTCAGGTGCCGCGCGTCGCGCGCGAGCGCGGGATGAGCGATACGGAGGTGCGGCGCGTCGTAGCTGCGCACACAGAGGGGCGTCAATTCGGCCTCTTCGGCGAGCCCGTCGTCAACGTGCTCGAACTCAATCTCGATCTGGACGCGCGCGGGCCGTTGAAGAGGTGAGGCGTCTCGGTGGGATGAAGGAGAACGGCAACCGACCGTCACCGGAGTCTCTGCTCGCGAAGCTGAAGGAGGGCGAGCGGGCGAACCTGCGCGTCTACATCGGGGCGGCCCCCGGCGTCGGCAAGACCTACCGGATGCTCGAAGACGCGCACGCGCTCAAGCGGCAGGGCGTGGAGATCGTCGTCGCGGTCGTCGAGACGCACGGGCGCGAGGAGACCGCCGCGCTCATCGCCGACCTCGAACGCGTCCCCGTGAGGAAGATCGAGTACCGCGGCGTGACGCTCGAAGAGATGGATGTGGACGCCGTCTTAGAGCGCCGCCCTTCGGTCGCCATCGTGGACGAGCTGGCGCACACGAACGTCCCCGGCTCGAAGCACCGCAAGCGCTACGAGGACGTGCTGGAACTGCTCGACGCCCGCATCTCGGTCATCACCGCCGTCAACATCCAGCATCTTGAGTCCTTGAACGACGCGGTCTCGCGCACGACGGGCGTGCGCGTGCGTGAGACCATGCCCGACCATTTTCTTTGCCGCGCGGACGAGGTCGTCAACGTAGATGTCTCGGTGGACACGCTGCGGATGCGACTCAGGCAGGGGAAGATTTACAGCGTCGAGAAGATAGAGCAGTCCTTGAACAACTTCTTCCGCAAGGGGAACCTCTCGGCGCTCAGGGAGTTGGCGCTCAGGCAGATCGCCTCAGACCAGGCCAGCAAAGCGCAAGACTACCGCGAGCGCGAGGGGCTCGAACAACCATTAATTCCCGAGAAGGTGATGGTCGCCATGGCCTCGCGCGGGAGTGCGAAGAAGCTCCTGCGGACTGGGTCGCGCATCGCGGGGAGGCTTGCGTCGGACTGGTACGCCGTCTACGTCGAGACGCCGCGCGAGGAGGTGGGACGCATCAAGCCGCGGGACTACGCGGCGCTACAGGAGAACATACGCTTCGCCGAAGAGTTGGGGGCGAAGGTCGTCAGGCTGAATGCGCGCAAGGTGGCCGACGCGCTCATAGAGTTCGCGCGGCGCGAGGGGATAACCCATGTCGTCTTCGGCCAGACCTCGCGCTCGCGCCTCGACATACTCCTCCACGGCTCGATCATCAATCGCTTCCTCGCCGAGGTGCGCGACGCGACCGTGCAGGTGGTGCCGGTGGAGAGCGTAAACAGTGAACCGTAGACCGTGACAAGAAGCGGCGGCTTAAATCCTGTCACGGTCTACGGTTCAACCGTTCACGGTATTTATGAGTCTACGCACTAAGCTACTGATCAGCTATCTGGTCTTCGTGGGGGCGCTGGTCGTGCTCGGCGGTTGGAGCGCGTGGCGGCTCAGGGAGATGGGCGGAGTGTCGCGCCGCATCATCTCCAACAACTACGACTCGGTCGTCGCCGCGCAGGACATGAAGGAGAGCCTTGAGCGACAGGACTCGGCCGCGCTCTTCTTCCTACTGGGCCAGCGCGAGAAGGCCGAGCGGCAGTTGCGCGAGCACCGCGCGCGCTTCGACGCCGCGTTCGAGAAGGCTGCGAACAACATCACGGAGCAGGGCGAGCCGGAGGTCATCGAAGCGATTCGCCGCGACCGGGATATCTATTACAGCCTCTACGAAGCGTTCCTCTCCGAAACGAGCGCACCTAAGGTCGGCGCGCGGCCGATGCCCGCAGAGGAGCGGAGACGCGGCGAATACTTTGACGGGCTTGAGCCGCAGTTCGACAGGCTGCGGGCGGACTGCGACCACCTCCTGCAACTCAACCAGCGCGCCATGCTCGCGAAGAGCGAGGCCGCGGGCGTCGTCGCCCGGCGCTGGTTCGTGGTGACGCTCACGATAGCCTTCGCGCTGGTCGCCGCGGGCCTCGTCCTCGCCTTCTTCCTCGCGGAGCGGATCGTGAGGCCCTTGCGGGAGCTGACGGCGACGACCGCGCGCATCGCCGGAGGCGACCTGAGCGCTAGGGCCGAGGTCGCCTCCGGCGACGAGGTGGGCATCCTGGCCGCGGAGTACAACCGCATGGCGGACAGCCTGCGCCAGTTGCGCGAGTCCGACATGGGCAGGCTCGTCGTCGCGCAGCAGACGACGGAGGCGGCGATTGATTCGCTCTTAGACCCCGTGGTGGTGACTGATTCGGAAGGGCGTGTGACGAAGCTCAACCCGGCGGCCGAAGAGGTCTTCGGGGCCGAAGGCGAGAACGTCGGGCGACACGTATGCGAGGTCGCGAAGGACGGCCGCGTCGCGGCGGCCGTCACAGAGGCTTTGAACTCGCAACGCCCCGTCGCGACCGAGGGCGCGTCGGGCGTACTGCCGCTCCGCGTGGACGGCTCGGAACGCGCCTACCGCCTACGCACCACCCCGATGCACGACCAGGGGGGGCGACTGCTCGGTGCCGTGACGCTCCTCGAAGACATCACGCACCTGCGCGAGATAGACCGCCTCAAGTCGGAGTTCATCGCGACGGCCTCTCACGAACTGCGGACGCCTCTGACGAGCGTGCGGATGGGCGTCCACCTCCTGCTCGAAGGCGCGGCCGGCGAGTTGTCGTGTAAGCAGCAGGAGGTGCTCGAAGCGTGCCGCGAGGACTGTGAGCGCCTTGAGCGTCTGATGCGCGACCTGCTCGACCTCACCAGAATCGAGACGCGCGAGAGCGCGCCGCGTCTCTCGCCAGTCCGCCCCTCGGACTTAATCGGCGCGGCGGCCGAGCACCTGCGCCCGCAGGTGGAGGCGAAGGGGCTGGAGCTGAGGACGGAGGCCCCCACGAACCTTCCCGCAGTGCTCGCCGACCGCGAACAGGTCGAGCGCGTCATCAGCAACCTCGTCACCAACGCCGCGCGCTACACGCCGCGCGGCGGCGAGATAACCATCAAGGCTGCTCCCGGCGACCGCCGGGTCTCGGTCTGCGTGGCGGACACGGGGCGCGGCATCCCGGCCGAGTATCTGCCGCACATCTTCGAGAAGTTCGTACAGGTGCCGGGCGCGCAGTCGGGCGGCGCGGGGCTCGGCCTCGCCATCTCGAAGTCGCTCGTCGAGGCGCACGGCGGTCAGCTCAGCGTCCGTTCGGAGGTCGGGCGCGGGACTACATTCACCTTCACACTGCCTTTGGCGGCGGGGGCCGAATCCAACACAGGGAACGGAAGTCATGTCTAAAAGAGTTCTTATCATCGACGACGAGGAGAACATCCGGCGCGTGACGCGCATGACGCTTGAAACGGCCGGCTACGAAGTGGGCGAGGCGGCGGACGGCGAGCGCGGGCTGGAAGCCTTCGGCGACGGCTCGGGCTGGGACGCCGTCCTGCTCGACCAGAGGATGCCGGGGCTCGACGGCCTTGAGACGCTTCGACAGATCAAGCAGAGACGACCGGACGCGCGCGTCATCATCTCCACGGCCTACGCGTCCATCGAACTCGCCGTAGACGCGATGAAGCTCGGCGCGGCCGACTTCGTGCGCAAGCCTATGACGCCCGAGATTCTGCGCAACGCCGTGGCCGCGGCCCTCTCCAAGCAGCCGAGTGTGGGCGCGGCTGCCGCGGTGCCGACCCGGCGTGAGGTCGCGGCCGGGCCGCTCATCCAGACCGTCACGATGAACGGCTTCACGATTCTTGAGCCGGAAGGCGAGCCGCGCGTGCCGGACGAGCGACGATTCACCGTGAAGAGTCCGGGCGGGGGCGAGCACGAGGTGCTTGTGCGGATAGACGAGGATGCGGTCGGCTACGTCGAGCGCATGACGCGGCGGCGGCTGCCGCCGGATAGCTCCTTCTGGACGATGCAGGCCCAGCGAGTCCTCACCGACTACCTGTGGAGGGAGGGCAAAGTCCCCCCGAACAGAATTCTCACAGTCCATGACGTAGACCGCGACGAGCTGCCGGTCGCGGCGCGCTGGTGAGGCGGCCTGATAGGCCCACGCGCCGGGACGGAAAAAACTGGCAGGCGCTTGTCACTATCTACTGCCCGAAGCGGTGTCGGTACTCGTCCGAGGAGATGAAAGCCTTGACCATCTCGGCCTTGATGAAGTCGCCGTTGAAGGAGTTGAGCTTCGAGAGCCAGAAGTTGAAGCCCGCGAAGTCCGTGTCGGGTGCGGCGTCAGGGTCTCTCTGCAAGTAGCCGAAGAACTGCATGAGCACGAACGATTCGTTGAGTGTCTTCGTGGAGACCGAGGCGCTGTCGGCGACCGAACGTAGCGCAGCGGCATGACCGACCACGCCACCCCCGCCGAAGGCTCCGATGGCCGCGTTGCGCTCGACGCCCGTCGGTGTAACGCCGGCGTTTGCGAAGAGCGAGTCCACGTACTGCGTGACCGTCTGCGAGCCGTGCGCCGACTGGAAGGCAGGGCGCTGGACGAACTCCTGCGCAAAGGTCGTCTTGTTTGCCTCCAACTGCGCCTGCCAATTCCCCTGCCCGACTATGACCTGCGAGGGCGTGCTCTGAATCTGCTGCGTGTCGGCGATGAAGTTCGTGCGCTGCACCGCGACGGGCTTGCCGACGAGGTTGCCAAAGCCGGTCTTGTACATCTTGTAGACGAGGTTCCCGGTCTGCTGGAACTCTATCGAGAGGAAGAAGGCCGCACTGACGTTGATGCGGCGGACTTCGCGGCACTGCGCGTCCGCGCCGCACGATGTCATCTGCCCCTTCCAGAAGGCGATCCCGGCGGCGTCCGGGTCGCGGTTGAGGAAGTCTCGATACTGCTGCGTGACGAACTTCTCGTCGTCGTCCGACGGGTTGCCCGAAGACTCGGGCGAATCGTCGTTGATGGTGAAGGGGACGTTGGAGTTCAGCACCAGCGTCGAGCCCACCGAAGGGTTCGAGAGCTTCAGGTGTGCCGTCTCAGGCCCCTCGACGTACGAGTCGTCGCCGATGAGCACGACGAACGTCTTCTCCGTCTCGCCCGCGGCGAAGTGGAGCGTGCCGAGAGCCTTCGTGAAATCGCATCGGTCGAGCGCTATCCCGGTGACGGACGAGCAGGGCACGACGACGCTCGGCGCGCCGCCGTCGTCCGTCGAGTAGTCCACGCTCGCGGGCAGCGTGGCGTCGCCCGTGCGCCTGACCGTGACGGTCAGGCTCGCGCCCTCGGCCGCCGTGTAGGACGACTGGCTGAACTGGATGAAGGAGCCTACCAACTGACCGACCGCGAGGGTGTCCGCCGAGGCTTCAAAGTTCGAGTCGCCGCCGTACGTGACTTTGACGACGTGCGAGCCGACGCCGAGGCTCGAAGTCGTGAACGTGGCGACGCCGCCGACGAGCGACACGGGGCCGCCCACGTTCGTCCCGTCAATCTCGAACTGGACTGTGCCGGTCGGCGTGCCCGCCGTGGACGAGACGGTGGCGGTGAAGGTGACGCTCTGCCCGAAGGCCGAGGGGTTCGCGGAAGAGACGACGCCCGTGCTCGACTGCCCCTTCCCGTTCGTCAGGCTGAAGACGGCCGGCGCGGCGAGGGCCGGCGTTATGTTGGCCGTGACGTTGTAGCCGCCGTCGGTCGCGTTGGCGCGGAACGCCACGGCGGCCTGCCCGTTCGCGTCCGTAACGGCCGTGTTGCCGCCGGGGAAGTCGCCGCCCGCCCCGGCGGCGGGCGCAGTGAAGGTGACGGTGATGCCCTGTAGGGGTCGGCCCGATTCGGTGAGCGTGGCCTGAAGCGGCGAGGCGAAGTCCGTGTTGACGCCCGCGCTCTGCGGCGTGCCGCCGGTCGCGGCGATCTGGTAGTTGACCTCGACCGCGCCGATGTCAGCGATGCCACCGACGGTGCGAGGGAGGCCGCGCTGATCGGTGGTTAGCGGGATGTTGTTCTGATCCTTCGTGAACGCGTTGTTGGCCGTGTTGATGGCGACGCTGCCGGGCAGGGGCGCGTGCGTGAGTGTCGGGCCGCCGTTCTCCTGTAGCGGGCTGAGCTTCGGGTCTATGCCTCTGAAATTCGTTGACGTGTCGCCGCTTACCGTTGCGAAGGCCGGCTCCTGAATGATGTTGTTGCCCTCCGAGTATATGGGGCCGTGAATGTCGCCCAGCTGGTTCCCGTTGACGAGCGAGTTCCCGGCGACGATTGAGTTGCTGAGCGTAGCGATGCCGGGGGCGTGGGAGAAGAACGGTTCGCAGTCGATGCCGGAGGCAGTGCCGCCGCTAAAGTTGCCCGAAGTGTTTAAGACCACGGTGCTGTGGGTGAAGATCATGGAGCCCACGTTGGCGGCACCGGCACCCGCGCCGACATCTCCCGTCTGACCCTGTATTAGGCCGACGCCCGCGCGGTTCCCGCTCACGGTGCTGTTCGTCACGTACGCCGTGCCTGAATTAAATATGCCGCCGCCCGCGCCGCCGACGGGCATCCTTCCGGCGGCACTCTGCTGGTTGCTGCTGCCCGTGCGATTTCCGCTGACGGTCACCCCGACGAGGTCGAGCGTGCCCGTGTTGTAGATGCCGCCGCCGTCGCCGCCCCGCCAGTAGTATGTGAAGGTGCCGTCGCCGGCCAGATTGCCGCTGACGCTCACCGCCGACAGCTTGAGCGTCCCCGCATTGAATATGCCGCCGCCGTTGCCCGCGTCGCCGAATCCGCCTTCGCCGTCCGGCGTCCGGCCGTTCGTCACGGTGAGCCCGGAGATGTTGACGACGGCCGCGCCGGTTGAGACGGTGAAGATGCGGTAGTCGCCGCCCGTGTCGCGCCTCACCGTCAGGAGTTTCGCGCCCGGCCCGTTGATGCTCATGTCGGTCGTGATGTTGGGCAGTGCGCCGGTCAGGTTGATGGTGCCGTTGGCGGTGATGTTTATCGTGTCCGTCCCGGCCGTGGCGTTGGCCTGCTGGATGGCCGCGCGCAGCGTACAGTTGCCGCCGCCGTCATTACAGACGTTGTCGGAAAAGTTGCTGTCGGCGGAGTCGCCCGTCGAGTTGACGTTGAAGGTTGTCGCGGCGTGTGCGTGGGGCTGGTACAGCCCCGGCACGCAGAGCGCAAGCAGTGTGAGGCCGACGAGCATGAGGAAGAGATTCCTACGGCGGCGGCCGGCGTTATTTCGCGTAAGGGTAAGAGTGCGGGGCATTCGTTATCTCCTAAAGGTGTACAGAATCGGAGGGTCTTGGGGATTAGTCGGGTATTAAAATAGGGTCTGAGGCCGCGTACGAAACGGTGGCCTGTGACACTCGTCGTGCGACTGCCGTTAAAGGCTAACCGCTGAAGTTGATTTCGTCTGTGTTGGAAGTCACGCGACGCACTAGGGAGTGTGTGAGACAGCGACTTGCGTATCCGGCGGTACTCTCGTCATGAGCAACGGCGGATTATCGGGGGCGATGGGGGCGTATGTCAAATAGAACTAATCCTAATTTCGCGGGCGGTCGTGAGGAGTATGGCAGGTCGATAATCAATGTTACGTACCAGTTGCGGGCCGCTGGCCGTTTTATGTCTTCATCAACTGTAACTCTGAGCGCGACCGTCGAGTCTGCTCTCCTACTCTCGATTCGCATGAGTGCTTACCCTCTCCGTAACGCCAAGCTGAGAATTTTTGCAGGAACGTACAGTTATTCTCGACTATCGTCATGCCGCCCTGTGTCGAAGCGCCTTGGAATCAGACTGAATCAATAGGACACAGAAAATAACTGCCGGCGAGATTGAAAGGTGTTTAGAGAAAATTAAGGTGAGGCTACCGGCGGTGACTCGGGGGAGAAGGAAGGGGAAGCATGAAAAATGTCGTGTTGAATAACGGCGTGGAGATGCCCATCCTGGGGTTCGGCGTCTACCAGATACCTGACGCCGAAGAGTGTGAAAGAAGCGTCTCTGAAGCTCTACAGACGGGCTACCGGCTCATCGACACCGCGGCCGCTTACATGAACGAGGAGGCGGTCGGCAGGGCGATTAAAAGGAGCGGCGTGGCGAGGGAGGAGGTCTTCGTCACGACCAAGCTCTGGGTCTCGGACGCCGGCTACGAGCGCGCGAAGAAGGCTTTCGAGAGGTCTTCACAGCGTCTACAATTGGACTACCTTGACCTGTATCTGATCCACCAGCCCTACGCGGACGTGTACGGCTCCTGGCGGGCGATGGAGGAGTTGTACCGCGAGGGCAAAGTCAGGGCCATCGGCGTCAGCAACTTCCAGCCCGACCGGCTGATGGACTTGATGGTTCACAACGAAGTGGCACCGGCGGTCAACCAGGTCGAGACTCATCCCTTCAACCAGCAGGTCGAGGCCCAACAGTTCATGCGGGAGCAGGGCGTTCAGATCGAATCATGGGGGCCGTTCGCCGAAGGCAGGAACGACATATTCGGGAACGAGCTTCTGCTCTCCGTCGCCGGGAAGTACGACAGAACGGTAGCCCAAGTGATTCTGCGCTGGCTGACACAAAGAGAAGTCGTCGTCATCCCGAAATCCGTCCGGAAGGAGAGGATCGTCGAGAACTTCCACGTCTTCGACTTCGAGTTGAGCCCCGAAGACATGGCCGCCGTCGCCACGCTGGACACGAAGCAGAGCCTCTTCTTCGACCACCGCGACCCGAAGATGGTGAAGACGTTGGGCGAAGTGAAACTGAACACCTGAGACCGCCGCATACTGGGACGGCGAACTCGCCCCGCAATGAGTGGCCGGTGGCAGATTGAGCTAATCATGATGAACGAAAGGTAGATTAAAAATGTTAGCAACAGTCATGTACGGTGCCGGAGACGTTCGTGTCGAGAACGTCCCCGACGCTCAGATAATCAAGCCGACCGACGCGCTCGTCAGAGTCACACGCGCCTGCATCTGCGGCAGCGACCTCTGGCCGTATAAGTCGATGGAGCCGACCGAGGCCGGGGTCGTGATGGGGCACGAGGCAATAGGCGTCGTCGAAGAGGTCGGCAAGGACGTTCGCAACCTGAAACACGGCGACCCGGTCGTCATGCCGTTCGCTTGGTCGGACGGCTCATGCGAGTTCTGCCGCGAAGGGTTACAGACCTCGTGCGTTCACGGCGGGTTCTTCGGCAATGCGGAGGTCGCCGGGGCGCAGGCCGAGGCGGTGCGTGTTCCCCTGGCGGACGGGACGCTCTACGCCCTGCCGTCGGGTAAGGACGACGCGCTGTTGGCGTCGCTCCTCACGCTCTCGGACGTGATGGGCACGGGCCACCACGCGGCCGTCGCCGCCAGGGTCGGCTCCGGAAAGTCTGTGGCCGTCGTCGGCGACGGCGCCGTCGGCCTGTGCGGAGTCATCGCCGCCCGAAGGCTCGGCGCTGAGCGGATCATCATCATGGGCCGTCACGCAGACCGCACCGCGCTCGCAAAGGAGTTCGGCGCGACGGACGTGGTGAGCGAGCGCGGCGAAGAGGCAATCGAGCGCGTGCGCGAGTTGACCAACGGGTTCGGCGCGCACTCCGTTCTTGAATGCGTCGGCACGGAGCAATCGGCGCTCACGGCGGTCAGCATCGCGCGGCCGGGAGGCGCGGTCGGGCGCGTAGGCGTCCCGCACTACGAGGCCGTCCCCTCGGCTCAGCCCACCTTCTACGGCAACATCACTGTGAGCGGCGGCCCGGCCCCGGTGCGCGCCTACATCGAGGAGTTGCTGCCCGACGTGCTCGAAGGCAGGATAGAGCCGGGCCGCGTCTTCAACCGTGCCGTCGGCCTCGAAGGGGTGCCCGACGGCTACCGCGCGATGAACGAGCGCGAGGCGCTCAAGGTCATGGTCGAGCCTTGAGTCGCCGGCTTTGACGGTAATCAGATCGCGCGGCAGGTCTTCGCGGAGGCAGGTCAATGAACTGGTTGGGGAAGTAGACGGAGTGGAGGTATTTCAGAAGATGGAAGTCAAAAGAGGCGGCTCGCAGCC
>JBJMGR010000194.1:0-11907 GCA_045807805.1 Pyrinomonadaceae bacterium
GTACTGCGCCTTCACGACCGCGCAATACTCCCACTGCAAGTCGGAGGCGTCTGCGCGCGGCCCCGCAGCGGCGTGCGTCGAAGGCTCGCCGCGCAGCGCGTGGCCAGCGAGACCGGCGGCCAGCGCGAGCACGATTGTCGGAAGAAGATGTTTTCCTCTCATACTTAAACAGACTCCCGCGCGAACACGAACACGAGCGTCCGCGACTTTAAAGAGCAAGCGCGCTCCAGTCTCTGTTTAGGCGAGGCCCGCGAGCGCGTCGAGGCCGTTGAACGCCGCGACCTTGTAGCACTCGGCGAGCGTCGGGTAGTTGAAGACAGTGTTTATGAAGTAGTCGAGCGTGCCCTTCAAGGACATCACGGCCTGCCCTATGTGTACAAGCTCGGACGCGCCCTCGCCGATGATGTGCACGCCGAGAATCTCGCGCGTCTCGGCGTGAAAGATTATCTTCAGGCGTCCGGTCGTGTCGCCGCGAATCTGGCCGCGCGCGGTCTCGCGGTAGTAGGCGAGCCCGACCTCGTAGGCCACATCCTCCTCCGTCAACTGCTCCTCGGTCTTCCCGACGAAAGAGATTTCGGGAATCGTGTAGATGCCGTAAGGATACGCGGCCGGGTTCGTATGAAGCTGACTGCCGAAGGCGTTGCCAGCCGCGATACGCCCCTGCTCCATCGAGACGCTGGCGAGCGAGGGGAAGCCTATCACGTCGCCGACGGCGTATATGCTCGGCTGCTTCGTGCGGTAGTTCTCGTCCACGACGATGCGCCCGCGCGCGTCCGCTTCGAGGCCCGCGGCGGCGAGGTTGAGGTCGTCAACGTTACCCTGACGGCCGACGGCGTAGAGCAGCGCGTCGCCCGAGATTTTTTTATTGCTCTTGAGCGTGGCGACCACGTCGCCGTCCGGCTGCTCTTCGACCGAAGCGACCTCCTCGCCCATGCGGAGCGTCACGCGGTTGTCGCGCAGGTGGTAGCCGAGCGCCTCGACAATCTCCGCGTCGGCGAATCCGAGCAGTCGCGGCTGCTTTTCGATGAGGACGACGCGCACGTCGAGCGCCGCGAACATCGAGGCGTACTCGACGCCTATGACGCCGCCGCCGACGACGATGAGCGTCTTCGGCATCTCCGCGAGCGAGAGAATCTGGTCGCTGTTGATGATGTTTCGATTGTTGACCGGAACCGTCGGCGACTCCGCGGGCCGCGTGCCGGTGGCTACGACGATAATCTCCGCGCGGTACTCGTCCGATTGGCCGCGCGCGTTCTTTACCTGAAGAGTCGTCGCGTCGAGGAAGGTCGCCGCGCCGTAGACGACCTCGACGCCGTTGCGCGCGAGTTGCGACTCGGTCACCTCGACCTCGGTCTTGACGACGTGGTTGACGCGGAAGGAGAGGTCTGCAATCGAGATGTGCTCCTTGACGCGGTAGTTGACGCCGTACACGTCCCGGTACTGATAGCCCGAGAGGTGCATGACGGCCTCGCGCATCGACTTGCTCGGGATTGTGCCCGTGTTGATGCACGCGCCGCCGACCTCGCGCCGCTCGACGAGCGCGACGTGCTTGCCGAGCTTCGCGCCCTGTATGGCGGCCCTCTGGCCCGCGGGGCCCGAGCCGATGACGATCATGTCGTAAGTTTGCATGTTAAGTTAAATGATGAATGATAAAGTTCAAAGTTGAAAGTTCCAGGTTGCAAGTTCAAAGTTAAGAGCAGGCCCGCTGTCTTCAACTTTGAACTTTCAACCTGGAACTTCATTATTCCGCATTTCAGAGTCGTGTGGTGTTGCCCTTGTCGTTCGAGAGAAGCCTGGTCATGAGGCTGCGGAGGCGGTCGAAGTCAATGGGCTTCGTGAGGTAGCCGTTGAAGCCCGCGTCGAAGGCGGCCTGGCGGAAGCCGTCGGTGTCGAAGGCCGTGAGCGCGATGACAGGCACGCTCTGCAACTCGGCCTCCTCGCGTATGCGGCGCGTGGCGGCCAGCCCGTCCTGTTGCGGCATGGCGATGTCCATGAGTATGAGGTCGGGCCGCGCGAGCTTCGCGACGCTGAGCGCGTCCGCGCCGTTCGAGGCCGTGACGACGCGGTAGCCCATGTCCTGAAGCGAGAGGCTTATCAGGATGATGTTGTCGCTCATGTCGTCGACGACGAGGATTGTCTGTCCCGTCTGCTCAACGATCTCCACAGTGTCGTCCGTAGTGTCGGGCATGGCAGGCATTATCCCCCGACTCGCGCGAAACACCCAAGCCGAAACCGCCGTCGGACTAAACCGGGACGAAGACCGCGGGCCGCGTGAGGCTCAAACAGAAATTTTATGCGGACAAAGTTGAAGCCCGGCTGCGCTCTCCCCTTCACAGCCGGGCCTCATCTTTTCTCGACGGTGCGCTTGCACCATTGAGTGTCTCTTGCGAGACGCTACAGACATAAACAAGCAGCGTGCCAACGGCGCACGCATGCGCGGTCTGGAAGAATCAGGGCCTTTTCCCGGATTACGTGATAGATGAGTCGCGGCGTGCACGGACGCGCGTTGACGAAATGGTTAACGAAGTCAACGAAATCGGATTAAGGCGCGCGCACATGCGGAGCGGCGGACGAGCTTAAAGGTGTGCGCTTGAGTTTTAGAGCATGTACGTCCAGCTCTCCTGACCGTTGACCATGACGACTATGCGGACGCCCGCCGACTTGAGCGCCTGACGCAGGCGCGCGTTGCCGAGAATCTGGTTGCCCGCCTCGCGCGTGAGCGTCGCGCCCGAGAGCGAGAGCGTCGAGGTCTGCGCGTCGCCACTGACGGAGACGTAAACCCTGTGGCCGCGCGCCGCGAGCGATTGCGTCACCTCCGCGACGGCCGACTCGCGCCCCTGCGCCGGAGCCTTCGCGGTCGGCGCGGGCGTCGGCGCGTTGGCCGTGCCTCCGACGCCTGCCGACGCTTCGGGCGTGTCCGACGCGGGACGCGGGGCCACGGTCGAGGCGTCAGACACACTGCGCGTCGCGGGCTGGCCCGGCTGCGTCGAGGAGTTGTCCGCGCGCGCGCCGCCCGGCTGAGAGGGCTGTGCGGCGATGTTGCCCATCAGCGACGTGCGCGCCTGCGAAGAGGTGTTGCTCTGCGCGGGCGTCGGCTGCCTCGGGTCTGCCGGGGGCTCGCCCGCCTGCGCCGCCTGCCCCGAACGCGACTTCGAGCCCGACTGAAGAACCGCGTTTGCGTCGCGCGCGTCGAGTACGTCGCCCCTGTCCGTCCAGTAGACCTCGTAGGCGATGCCGCCGACCATCCACGCGCAGAGGAACGTTGCTAACCCCGCGAGCGCCCAGACGGTCGAGACGTGCAGACGCCCGACAACGGGCACGTCGTAGAAGACTCGGAAGGCGCGCCCGTACCCTTGCTTGCGCGTGCGTGCGACCCTACGGTCGGAGAAGTATATGAAGGCGAGCGTGGCTAGAATCCCGAGCGGGCCGCAGAGCGCGCCGGCGAGGAGTCCACGCCAGAAGCTACGCCCGCGCTCATGTAGCATCCACCCGGCTATGAGGCCGGGAACGACCGCCCAGAAAAGAACTAAAAGCAGTAGGAAAAGCAGCATCGCCGACTTGAAAACTCCCCCGGTTTCGCCTTTTGTCTTAACTTATACCGCCGAAAAGCGGCTTACTGTGATGAGGAAGGGCCGCAAGCCTCTTTTACCACAGATTTGCGGCGCCAGCGGCATGCTTTTCGGCGGCGTCGGCGGTCGGGGCGGTCGGGGCGGCCCTGTCGGAAGTGCGGAATAAGCCGGAAAACGGCGCAAACGCGCTATCGGCTGGCTTCTAAACGTAAATTGTGATATTTCTTCGTTTAGAGTTGCGGCTAATTGCGCCTCCCTCTACCAACTTGCGTCTTGACTCGTGCATCTGAGGGGTCGGGTTCGCAAGCGGGCGGCGTTTGGAGCGTTCTGTCGGCGGGCATTCGAGGGGCTGGCGGCGGGTACAACTTGGAATATTCGGTGCGCATCTAATTTTACCCATATCAATGGTTTAGGTACGGGGACGGCGTGGCGGCGGCGGGAAACAAACGTTTGTCGGGCCACGTATGAGACGCTTTCCGGACGCGGCGGGGCGTCTCGAAACGGGGGGCAGGATTTGAGCGAGAAGATGAAGAAGCAGGGGCTCGGGCTTTTGGAGCCTACCGGGGAAAAATTTTTCGAGGGCTACGGCGAGGTCGTCGCCGGCGACACGGGCTCCGAGCACAGCATTGACGATGTGCTCCAGAAGCTCGAAGCCGCGACCATCGGCGGAGTCGAATCGGACGAAGAACTCATTTCGGAGGTCGCGTCGCTCGCGACGGACGTTGAGGACGAAGGCACTCTCGACGACGTTGACGAGCTAGACCTTTCCGCGGGCGAGGACGAGAAGTCGGCCGACCCCGTGCGCGTGTACCTGCGTCAGATGGGCACCGTGCCGCTGCTGACGCGCGAGCAGGAGGTCGCAATCTCGCAGCGCATCGAGCGCGGCCAGATAAAGACGCATAAGGCGATCTCGCGCTCGCCCATCGCCGTCAAGGAACTCATTCGCATCGGCGAGGGGTTGGAGGCGGGCCGCCTAAGCATACGCGACGTGGTCAACTTCTCCGACCAGGCCGACGTGTCCGAGGCCGAGGATAAGGCCGACGAGTACTTACAGTGGACGCTCGAAGGAATCGAGAACATACGCAAGCACTTCAAAGAGGGCTTGAAGGAGTGGGAGAAGTTCTCGGCTGAGTACAAGCTCACGCGCGGCAAGCAGTCGAAGAAGCTCCTACGTCTGCGCCGAAAGGTCGCGCGCACGAGGCTCGAAATCTCGCAGGAGATGAAGAACCTCAACATGAAGGAGTCCGCGCGCCATCGTCTGATTGACGCCATCGCGCGCGCTCACAGAGAGGTGCGCGTCGAAGAGCGCGAGATAAAGAAGCTCGGCGACAAGTTGGAGAACAAGCGCATCAAGCCCGAGGTCGAGAAGGAGTTGAAGCGCCAGTTGAGCGCCGCGCGCCGACGCCTCAGGAAGGTCGAAGAGGATCACGCAATCTCGGCCGTCGAGATAAAGCGCACGCATCAATCAATCGTCGCGGGCGAGGCGGAGACGCAGGAGGCCAAGCGCGAGTTGACCGAAGCGAACCTTCGGCTCGTCGTCTCCATCGCGAAGAAGTACACGAATCGCGGCCTACAGTTCCTCGACCTGATTCAGGAAGGGAACATCGGCCTGATGAAGGCCGTGGACAAGTTCGAGTGGAGGCGCGGCTACAAGTTCTCGACCTACGCGACGTGGTGGATTCGTCAGGCTGTGACGCGCGCGATTGCCGACCAGGCTCGGACGATTCGCATACCCGTCCACATGATCGAGACCATCAACAAGCTCATACGCACCAGCCGCGCGCTCGTGCAGGAGTTGGGCCGCGAGCCTACGACCGAGGAGATTGCGTCGAAGGTTGACATGCCTGTGTCTAAGGTTCGCAGCGTCTTCAAGCTGGCGCAGCAGCCCATCTCACTTGAGACGCCGATTGGTGAGGAGGAGGATTCGCACCTCGGCGACTTCATCGAGGACAAGTCACGCATAAGCCCGGCCGACTCGGTCGTGACGACGAACCTCCGGCAGGTGACCGACGCCGTGCTCGCTACTTTGAGCCCGCGCGAGGAGGTCGTCATCAAGCTTCGTTACGGCCTCGGCCCGCAGGGCGAGGAGCACACGCTCGAAGAGGTAGGCAAGAACTTCGACGTGACGCGCGAGCGCATACGACAGATTGAGGCGAAGGCGCTTCGCAAGCTCCGCCACCCTTCGCGCGCGCGCCTGCTCAAGGCGTTCACCGAAGGCTTGCAGTAGAAGTCAAAAGTTAAGACGAAGATAAGCGCGGCCTTCATCAACCTTCGATGAAGGCCGCGCCCCTTTGCGCGTGCAAACAGAACCGCGAACGGTAGTGAGCGGGTGTGTGCTACGCATACGGGCTCACATCGGAGCTTATGACCCGCTCACTACCGTTCGCGGTTCTGTTTGCCTTCGGCGCTTGACGCCGGGGCCGTTACAGGCCATCCTTCAGCACGTCCTTATAGACCCCCTTAAGATTTGCGGAGTAGCTTTAATGTCTGATTCTCCATCGGCCGCCTTCGAGCGCGTCAAGCTGGCGCGGCACCCCGAACGCCCCTACACGCTCGACTTCGTCGAACGCATGTTCGAGGGCTTCGTGGAACTCAAAGGCGACCGGCGCTTCGCGGACGATCAGGCGCTCGTCTGCGGGTTTGCGCGCTACCATGACGTGCCCGTCGCCGTCATAGGCCAGCAGAAAGGGCGCGGGACGAAGCAGCGCCGCGAGCGAAACTTCGGCATGACGAAGCCCGAAGGCTATCGTAAGGCGCTTCGCATTATGAAGCTCGCGGAGAAGTTCGACCGCCCTGTTCTGACCTTCATCGACACGCCGGGCGCGTACCCCGGCATTGACGCCGAGGAGCGCGGGCAGGCCGAGGCCATCGCGCGGAACCTGCTTGAGATGGCGCGCCTGCGCGTGCCGGTCATAAGCACGATCATAGGCGAGGGCGGGTCGGGCGGTGCGCTCGCGATAGGCGTCGCGGATCGAGTGCTGATGTTGGAGAACGCGGTCTACTCCGTCATCACGCCCGAGGGCTGCGCGGCGATTCTATGGAAGGATGCGGCCGAGGCCCCGCGCGCGGCGGAGAACCTACGTCTCACGGCGCCCGAGCTTCTACGTCTTAAGATAATTGACCGCATCGTGCCGGAGCCCGGCGCGGGCGCGCACGAGGAGTACGACGAGTCGGCGCGCATGCTCGACGAAGTCCTGAAGCAGAGCTTTGAAGAGACTTTGCGCCAGTCGCGCACAGAGCGCGAGGCCGCGCGATACACAAAGCTGCGTGCGATGGGCGGCTGGTGAACTCAGGGTCTCAAACGAAGTCGATCAGACCGCGCCTCGCACGCCGACGTTTCCCATTCGCGCGGAATTGTTGGATAATCGAGGGCAAACATTAATAGAGGAATGATAAAGAAGTGAGTGTTGCAGAAGTAAATAAGTCGCAGCCGTCCGATTTCGAGCTGGCGAAGAAGGCGGCCGACGGCGACGGAAAGGCGTTCGAGGAGCTTTACCGCCGCCACTACAGGCGCGTCTACGCGCTGACGCTGCGCATGATGGGCAACCCTACGGAAGCCGAGGACATGACGCAGGACGTTTTTCTACAGCTCTTCAACAAGATAGGCATGTTCCGCGGCGAGTCGGCCTTCACGACGTGGCTCCACCGCATGACGGTCAATCAAGTCCTGATGCACTTCCGCAAGAAGAGCACGCGCTCGGAACTCCTGACCGACGAGGGCGAGACCCCCGTACAGATAGTGAAGGGGACTGAGAACCCACGCACCGCGCCCGTCATAGACCGCATCGGCCTTGAGAAGGCGCTCAAGCAGTTACCCAACGGCTACCGCACGGTCTTCGTCCTGCACGACGTGGAAGGCTACGAGCATTACGAGATAGCGGAGATGCTCGGGATCGCCGAGGGCACGTCGAAATCACAATTACACAAGGCGCGTCTGAAGCTGAGGCAATTAATCCGGCAGCAATCAGCATCTAAATAACCTTCCGGGGTTCTCCCGGAAGGCCGGAATTCGACCACCCCAAAGGAACGGGCAATGGACTGCTCCAGAAGTATCGAACTGCTCAGCGAATACACCGCCGGCACGCTCGGCGAGCACGATAAAATCTTCATCAGCACGCACCTGCTCGACTGCGTGGACTGCAAGGGCGTCTTTGAGGACTTGAGGCTGATAGTCCAGACGGCGACGCTCCTACGCACGGAGAACGGCGTTGCCTACCCGGACGAGGAGCTTCTTTGGGCTCGCGTCAGCGCACACCGTATAGTCCACTAAAAGGGCCGACGAGCCCGAACGTCTAAAGGGAGTGCGGGCGGACTTCATCCGTCGCCCGCGCTGACGCTTAACTTTTCCAGAGACTAACTTCCGCCCGGCCTTCGCGACCTTATGCGGCCTTGCGCCTCTGCGCGCGCGCGTGCGTCTTGAGTCCGAGCCGCTCGCGGAGCCCCTCGCACGCGTCCACCTCTGCGGCCGGGATGCAGTGGGCGCAGACCCACTTGCCGTCGGAGTTACGCATGTGCAAGGTCTCTGACGCCGTGCGGCACGCCTCGCATTTGTAAGTCTTAACGCTCATCGTCTCTCTCCGAATGATTATCAGGCGACGCGCGACATCTGCCGACGCGGGTCGTACTCGAACTTCAGATACTGCCGCCCTATGAACTTGAGCACGGCCGCGACGTGCTTGCACTCGTAGCCGGGCTCGGCGTTCCCTCGGAAGATGAAGTCCGCGCAGGTGCATGCGAGCGAGCGCGTTTCGGGGTCGCGGAAGAGGTGGTAGCCCCGCTCGACGCCCGACTCCGACTGCGCTATCCAGCCGTAAGGCTCCGCCTCGAATACCTTCACGCGCTCCGCACGCGCCGAGCGCTGCTCGGCTGGCGTGAACTCCGCGACCTTCCCCGTGCTCTTCTTCTCCGTCGTCTTCATGCCGAGCATTATAACACGAAGGCGCGCGCGGGTGAAACGCTGTTGCGTAGATGAAACATAGCCGGAACCGGGAGCAGTAGCGACCGGGTCTCAAGCCCCGACATACAGACCTGTCTCGGAGCCGCTACCCGGTCGCTACCGCTCCCGGTTCTGACCTGCGCCTTCCCACGGTCGCTTGACCGTTGTCGGGGCGGTTCACTAGGATGAGTTTATATGAGTAGAGAGTCGAAGGGCGCCGGACTGGCCGAGCCGCCGGTCGAGTCCGGGGGCGAGCCGGTGCGTGCCGTGGATGAAGCGAAGCGTGAGGGCGCGCGTGCGGGTGCGGAAGCGCCGGGGCACGTGTCGAAGCACTCCGTGTTTCGAGAGTATTTCGAGTCGCTGGTCGTGACGGCCGTGATGGCGCTCTTCGGCATGACCTTCGTCGTGCAGGCCGTCAAAGTCCCGACGGGCTCGATGCAGAACACGATACTCATCGGCGACCACCTGCTCGTCAACAAGTTCATCTTCGCGCCCGGCCCCGTGCTTCCGTTCCTGCCTCAGCGCGAGATTCGGCGCGGCGACATCATCGTCTTCAAGTATCCCGGCAGGTACAACTCCGAGCAGTTCCTCACGAAGAGCATAGGCGACACCGTCCCCTTCAAGACTAACTACGTCAAGCGCGTCATAGGTCTGCCGGGCGACCACGTCGAGGTGCGCGGGACGGACGTTTACATCAACGGCCAACTGCTGCCCGAGCACAAAGTCGCAGCGATAAATCCGCCGGGCAACGAAGACGGCGACCCGTCGAACGGCGACGAGCGCGGCGCGCCGCTCAAGGACGAGCGCGAGAATCCTCTCACGGACGCGAACATGCCCGTGCCGACGGGCGAGAGCGAGTACAACGCCTACTGGCAGCCGAGCAAGCTGCGCGACTCGGCGCGCGTCACAAGCGGCGAGAAGTTCGACGTGCCCGAAGGCCACTACTTCGTCATGGGCGACAACCGCGACAACAGCGAGGACAGCCGCTACTGGGGCTTCGTCCCGCGCGACCTCGTCATCGGGCGCGCGATGTTCGTCTACTGGTCTTACGACGAGAGCGCGCCCTCGCACGGCAACTTCATCATGGACTTCTTCAGCAACACACGCTGGGGCCGCACGGGCACGCTCGTCAAATAGACTCTCACCCTCACGCGCTACGCCGGAACGCCGCCGTCGCCGGAAGCCTTTGCTTAACGCCTCGCACGCCGGGAGGTGAAATATGTTAGTCCGAAGATTCTCTATCGACGCGGGCATTGCGGCGCGCTTCGGCCGCGCGCTCGTCGCGCTCTCCCTCTGCCTGTGCGTCGCGCCGCGCGTGCGCGCGCAGGAGGCGCCGAAGTCACAGGAGAAGGAGGAGGTCGTCACGGTCAAGTCCACGCTCGTCAACATCGACGTGACCGTGAAGGACAAGACGGGGAAGTACGTCACAGACCTCGTGCCGGAGGACTTCACCGTCTACGAGAACGGCGTGCGGCAGAAGGTCGAGTTCTTCGACCCGCCGTTCGGCGGGCCGGGAGACGCCGCGACGACAGCCGGACAGGGGACGCAGATGGCGCGCGCCGCGTCCTCGCAGGCGAAGAACGTCATCTCGATTGTGCTCGACGGGCAGACGACCGAGCAGCAGAACCTGAAGCCTCTGCGCGACGGGACGCTCAAGTACATACGCGAGCGCATCGCGGACACGGACGCGGTCGCGGTCTTCAGCGTCGCGGCGGGGCTGCAACTCTTGCAGCCCTTCACGCGCGACAAGGCGAGGCTCATCTCCGTCGTGGAGAAAGCCTTCACTTCGGCGGCGGCTTCGAGGACGCCCGAGCGTAACGCGGTCTCGGCGGAGGTCGGCGGGCGGCAGTCCGAGTTGTCGAGCCTGCAAGCCTCGGAGTCGCGCGACGCTAACGCTAACTCGGGCACTGACACGGGCGCGCAGGGCGCGCGTCTTCAGGCGATGGTCGCGCGCCGCGCTCTCGAACAGTTCACGATGCTGCGCTCGCAGTTGAGCCTTCAACAGTCGCGCCCCGTCCTGGCGTCGCTCGCCGCGCTCTGCGAGGCGCAGCGCGACGTGCCCGGAAAGAAGACCGTCGTACTCTTCTCTCAAGGGTTCATCACGTCGGCGACGCAGGACTGGCAGGTGCAGAGCATCATAGACCTCGCCAACCGCGCCAACGTCGCCATCTACATCATAGACGCGGCGGGACTGCGCGGCGGCGCGCCCGAGACGGGCTCGTACATCCCCACGACGCCGCTCGCGAACGTCGGCGCGCTGCGCTCCATTGACGAGCGCATGAAGGCGCAGGGCGGCGAGGACGTGTTCGACAACGTCAAGCACGAGGGGCGCGAGCGCGAGTTCGACATCCTCTATCGCATATCCGGCGACACGGGCGGGAAGTTCATCAAGGGCACGAACGACATCGCGCGCGGCCTGGAACGCGTAGACGAAGAGGTGCGCTCGCGCTACACCATCGGCTATCACAGCACCGACTCGAACTTCGACGGCAACTTCCGCAAGCTCAAGGTCGAAGTACGTCGGCCCGACGCGCAGGTCTCCACGCGACCGGGCTTCTACGCCATCTCGCACAACGACGCGGTCTTCTTCTCGTCCGAAGACAGGAAGCTTCTGGCGGGCTTCGACGCGGCGCGGGCGCGCCCCGCCATCCCGCTCTCCATGCAGTTGAGCCCCTTCAAGTCGGCGGGCGGCGGCTACTCGGTTCCGCTCTCAATCGAGATTCCGCCCGGCGCTTTGAAGTTCGAGCAGAAGGGCGACAAGAGGCAGATTCAGTTGGACGTGCTCGGCCGCATACGCGGCGCGGGCGAAGAGCGCGCAGTCACGCGCATCGGCGGCCTCTTCCAACTCGTGCTCGACGAGCGACAGTATCAGGCGATGCTCACAGACAAGCTCTTCCTACGGCAAGACCTCGACCTCGCGCCCGGCGAATACGTCTTCGAGTTGATAGTCCGCGACAGACTTTCGGGGAAGGTCGCCGCGAAGGGCGAGAAGCTTTCGTTGCCGGAGTCCTCCGAAGAGTTCTCTTCGAGCGCGGTCGTTTTGAGCCGACACGTCGAGGCCGCCGGGCCGCAAGTCGAAGGCGCGTCGGACGTGCTGAGCCACGCGGGCGCGGCCATACGCCCCTCGCCGAGCCGCGAGTTCAAGGTGGGCGACAATCTCATCATCTTCTTCCGGCTCTACAACGCGAGCCCTTCGGCCGCGACGGGCAAGCCGCTCGTGAAGGTCACGTTGAGACTTCTGACGGAAGGCAAAGACGCCGTGAAGCCGCTCGGCTACGAGTTGACCGAAATTACGCTCGCGCCCGTGCCGCACCTCACGTTCTCGAAATACGTGAGCCTCGCCCCGTTCCACCCCGGCACATACACTCTGGTCGTCGAGTCCAAAGACACGACGACGGGCAA
>JBJMGR010000195.1:0-19843 GCA_045807805.1 Pyrinomonadaceae bacterium
CCATCTCGTTGATCGATGACGCAGTCTCTTCCGCCGAGACGGTCAAGTCGTCGGCGCCCGCCGCGAGGCTCTCGATTGAGCGCGACACCTCTTCCATGCTGACGGCGGTCTGGTTGACTGAGGCGGAGAGAGCCTCGGTGTCGTCGCTCACGCTCTTGATGGAGGCCGTGATCTCGTTCATCGCGCTCGTCACCTCCTGGGCGGAGGTCGCCATCTCCTGCGTGCTGACGTTGACGCTCTCAATGGAGCGGCTCGTCTCCTCGATGGTGGCGACCGTCTCGTTGATGGAGGCGGCGAGGCTCGTCGAGTTCGCGCCGACCTGCTCGATGGAGGCGGCCGTCTCGTTGACCGACGAGACGAGTTCTTCCGCGGAGGTCGCGATGGACTCGGCCTGCGTGGTCGTCTCGCCGAGCGACGCCGCCATCTCGTTGGCGAGACTGACGGCGGAGTCCAGCGAGAGTATCTGCGCCTCCGCCCCTTGCGTCACCTCGTTCGCAATCCGCGCAATCTCGCGCGCCGCGCCCGTCACCCGCGCCGCCTGTTCGCGCACGGCGTTCGCCTTCCTGCCCGTCGCCCCATCCTCAATCTTTGCTGCCATGACCCCTCTCCTGTTATCCGCTTGGCTTCAGACATCCGCTCGAAGTTGACCGTGAGATTAATCGCCCGGCCTCTTAACGTCGGGCGAGTTTCGACCGACCACCGCCGCCTCAGCGTGGAGGTCGCCGATACCGATCACTTCCTTCAGGTCGAGGACGAGAATCATTCGCCCGTCTATGGTCGCGATACCTTCCAGATACTTCCCGCTCAAGCCCGTGATGGCTTCCGGCGGCGGCTCGATGGACGCGGCCGGGATGCGTACGAACTCGCGCGCCGTGTCCACGATCAATCCGATGGTGCGCCCCTCGCTGCTGACGACCAGGAGCCTTGCGCGCAGGTCGTACGGAATCTTATCGAAGCCGAAGCGCACGCGCAGACTGAGCGCCGGGATGACCTGCCCGCGCGCGAGCACGACGCCCTCGACCGCCGGTATCGCGTTCGGCACGGGCGTGATGTGCTCGATCATCTCCATCTGCTGCACGAAGCGGCTTCGCACGCCATAGGTAGTCCCGGCCAGCTCGAAGAGTATGAAGGCTTCGGCGTCGTTCGTATTGTTCGACATGATGTTTCAGGCCGCCCCGCTTACGTTGGCAATCCGGCCGTCGAGCCCCGTCTGTTTGAGCGCGGCCACGTCTAGTATGAGCACGACGCGCCCGTCGCCGAGGTCGGTTGCGCCCGCGACGCCCGCGACCTTCACCAAAGGGTCGTTAAGTCCGCGTACCACGACCTCTCTCTGCCCGACGGCGCGGTCAACGGCCAGCCCCACCGCGCTCGCGCCGCCGCCGATGACGAAGACGTGAAAGGCACTGCGCGCAGTCTCTTCGAGACCGAACAGGCGCGCGAGTCGCACGAGCGGCAGCACCCCGCCGCGATACGACACTAGCTCGTTGTTCTCCAAAACCTTCACCGCCGCTGCTTCGACTTCGATGACTTCGCGCACGACCGTCTGCGGGAAGGCGAAGCGCTGTCCGCCCGCGTCGGCGATGAGCGCGTCGGCGATGGCGAGCGTCAGAGGAAGCTCAACGCGGAAGCGCGTCCCACCGTTCTTCTCGGTCGAGAGGGTGAGCGTGCCGCCGAGTTCCTCGACGGTGCTACAGACCACGTCCATCCCTACGCCGCGCCCGCTCGTACGGTCGGCCTCGTCGCGCGTCGAGAAGCCCGGCGCGCATATCAACTCAAGCAGCAACGCCTCGTCGAGACGCACGTCGCCGGAGATCAGGCCGCGCTCGCGCGCTCGCGCGGCGACGCGCTCCGAGTCGATGCCGCGCCCATCGTCCGCGATCTCAATCAGAACGTTGTCGCCAGAGGTCGCGGCGCGGAGTGTGATTCTGCCCTCCGGCGGCTTACCCGATGCGGTACGCTCTTCAACAGTCTCCAGTCCGTGACTGACGGCGTTGCGTACGAGATGCAGGAGCGGGTCCATCATCCGCTCGACGAGGAACTTGTCTATCTCCGTCTCCTGCCCGCGAAGTTCGAGCCGAATCTCCTTCCCGCTCTCGCGCGCGAGGTCGCGTAGGACGAACCTCATGCGCTCGAAGATTTCGCTGACCTGCACCATACGCACGCGCATGACGCCTTCGCGCAGGTCGCGCAACTGGCGCGACATCGCAAGGCTCGTCTCCTGCAACTCACGCCACTCGGCGGGCTCGACCGTTCGCTTCAGATGCTTCAGGCTCTCATCCAGACGCGCGCGGCTCGTGACCAACTCGCCGATGAGACGCATCAACTCGTCGAGCCGCGCAAGGTCTACACGCACGACGTTCGAGGGCGCGAGCATTGACGCGGCGGACGCGGCCGTGGTCGTACGAGCGTCTGCGTCCGGGTCGGAAGCCGGGGCCGCCCGCCCGGTCGTCCGCGATGCCTCGGTCGCGTTCGTGTTCTCTTCTTCAACCCGCGTGTAGGTCAGGTTCTCTTCGTGCCAGCCCGCGAACGTTGACTCTTCGACGGCGGTCGAGACGACGAACTCGAAGACTATCCGGCCCTCACCCCTGACGTGCGGCGCGGCTTGCAGAATCTCTCCTATCTCTTGCAGGCGTGCGCGGACGCTGTTGACGTTGACGCCGCGTTCGGAGAGCGCGGCCGTCGGAACGAACTCGAACCGCCAGACGCGCGCGTGCTCCAAGCGACTTCCAGTACCGTGCGACTGCGTCGAACTCCGCTCCGACTCCGCATCCGCGCCGCCCGCGTCAACGGTTCGTAGGGGCGCGAGCTGCTCGTTCGTCGGCGCGGGTTCCGCATGTAACGCGCGAAGCCGCTCGACCGTTGTGTTAATGGTCGGGGCCGCCTCGTCCACACGGCGCGCGGCGATGACCCGCTCAAGCACGGTCGTCGCCGCCATGAGTGTCTCGACGCCCTCCGCGCTCGTCCGCGCCTCCTTCTGGCGCAGAACACGCAGGTAGCTCTCCATCTGGTGAGCGAGCTGTTCGGCCTCGCTCAAATCGACCATGGCCGAGATGCCTTTGAGCGTGTGGAAGCTGCGGAACAACTCGTCGAGTAGAGCAGGATCGACTTCGGGGCGACCGACCTGCTCTTCGAGCGCGAGCAGGTGACGACGCACGAGCGTCAGGTGCTCGTCGCACTCGGCGAAATAATCGTCGAGGAATTGGGCGAAGAACTCGCCGCCGTCGTCGGGGTTCGAGTCTGACACTAAGCCCCTTCCGGATGAGAACTCAACAAGGCGAGCGCTTGCGCCGCGAGCGACTGCGGCGCGAACGGCTTCGTCAGATACAGGGAGGCTCCGGCGGCGAGCGCGTCCGCGCGGCTCGCCTCGTCGCCTCTGGTCGTCAGCACGATAACGCGGATGTGTCTGTACGCCTGATGGCTGCGGAGAAACTCCAACACTTCGAGGCCGTGCATGTCCGGCATGTTCAGGTCGAGAATCATCAAGTCCACGGGGGCGAGCGCCAGCCGCTCGACCGCTTCGAGGCCGCTGCTCGCCTCGCCGAAGCCGACATCGGGCAGGCCGCGCAGAGAGGCCATCACCATTCGCCGCATGGTCGGCGAATCGTCAACTATTAAGATATTATTCATACGGCGGCCCGGTGCTCCGCATGTGAAGCGTAACCAACTTCTCTTTTCTGGATTGAAGGCTGAAGCTAATAATAACAGCCGTTTCTCTTTCAGGCTATGTGTCCCTGAAGCCCACGCGCATAACTACAGCGGACGACAAAACGGCCGCCGAAGCCTGTGGCTGTGCGGGCTTGAAAATTTTTGGTGGCGCGCGAGTGGCGGAGAGTTTACGCGTGAATCGCCTTTTAACGACCTTCCCGGCGCACGAGTTGACATCGGACACTGGCGGGCGCAGGATAATGTTAACGGAATCAAGCCAATCCTTTTCAGTCCTTCTGGAATTCCCCAGACCTGAATTCAGCGGCTCGAAGCGGCGACGCGCTCCTCTGTGTGTAACGTTCGCTCGTCTTTTAACGGAACGAAAGGTGTTTTATGAGAAAGAAACTCGATGAGGAGCAGCCCAACGCGGACGCCAGGGCTCTGATTAGTCAGGCGAAGGCGGCCGAGATGTGCGGCATGACGCGGGCGGCAATTCACGACCTCGTGCGCCGCCAGCGCTTACGCTCGGTCGAGGTGGAGGGGCGCGACCTCGTATACCTCAAAGAGGTCGAAGCCTTCGAGAAAGAGAGTAGACTGAGAGCCTGACGGTCTCCGTCGGACTCTCCAAGAGCAGGCTCGCGTGGTTCTCACTCTTCCTCTTTTAACGCCCGTGGCGGTGTATGGGCACAAGACCCGTTTTGACCTCTTCGATGACGATGCTCGTGTTACTTCGCCGCCGCGGGTCGGCGTCGTCGATGCGCGGCGACGCGCCCCGCGTGAGCTGCTTATTCCTCAAAGCCGCCACGACTATCAGACGGTAGATCGAATCCACCTCGGGCCGCTGTCCCTCCCCGTTAATGCCGCTGAAAGTGTTCCACGAAGTCTCCTTCATCGCTTGAACTCTCCCCTGACTCCGGCCGCGCAGACGAAATTTGCCGCGCCGCGTGGTCGAGTCAACAATCATTTACAGCGCCCGCGGGCGGCATAGTTCTAGTGGAGTCTGGTATTCTCTCCATGTACCTGATACGTGATGTGGGAAAGAATCGCAAAGATTAAGCCGACGATGTCACCGCGCCGTAAGCAAACGCGCAAAGAGTTCAGCCCGGCCACGAAATCGCCCCACTACAAGTCTTCGGACGAAGATAGTAGACAACTGTGATAAGTTGGTTATCACAATCTTCTATGTTGGGGCATCAAAGTATGGGTACACATCTCGGTAGCGGCAGGGAGACTGAATGATTAGCGAAGCAATAACCGACATTCAACGTAAGACCGGCATCAACTGGCCGACCTACATCACGATGATCGTTTTTCACATCGGCGCGGTGGCGGCGCTCTTTATGTTCACGTGGCAGGCGCTCGTCGCGTGTCTTGTGCTCTGGTGGGTGTCGGGCAGCCTCGGGGTCGGGATGGGCTATCACCGGCTGTTGACGCACCGCGGCTTCAAGACGCCGAAGGTGGTCGAGTACTTCCTCACCTTCTGCGGGCTGCTGGCTCTCGAAGCCGGGCCTATCGCGTGGGTCGTCACGCACCGCATCCACCACGCGCACACGGACGCGCCGGGCGACCCGCACACGCCGCGCGACGGGAGCTGGTGGGCGCACATGGGTTGGGTTCTGAAGGGCACAGGCCAGCGTTACAACCAGGAGGTGCGCGTGCGTTACGCCCCCGACCTGATGAAAGACCCCGTGCATCGCTGGTTCGAGAGACTATATTACGTGCCGCTCATCGTGCTCGGCGTGGCGCTGCTGGCCTTCGGCGGCTGGTCGATGCTGTTCTGGGGCGTCTTCCTGCGCGTGACGTTCAACCTGCATTCGACGTGGCTCGTCAACTCGGCGACTCACCTTTGGGGCGGGCGCAGGTTCGAGACGAAAGACGACTCGCGTAACACGTGGTGGGTCGCGCTGCTCACGTGGGGCGAAGGATGGCACAATAATCATCACGCGCACCCGTCCGCCGCGAAACACGGTCTCGCGTGGTACGAGGTGGACATGAACTGGTGGGGCATCCGCACGCTCAAGCTGTTGGGGCTGGCGAAGGACATTAAGTTAGTCAAACTCGCCAAGAAAGCTAAAGACGCAGTCTCGCCGCCGACGCGGCTCAACTCGACGACTTAACACGGGGAAGGCATCCGCTCAATTGATAAAGGACACGTTTACCGACCAGAGCTTCGGGGAGTTATGCGACGTGGTGAAGGGCGTCTACACAGACCCCGAACACGTCCGTGCACTCGGCTGGGACGCGGGCACGCCCGTTCATCACATCGAGGGGGCTGTGATAGCCGAGATACACTCCCGAATCGAACAGTTCATCGGAGAGAGGATGGAGGTCGCGGACAGGCTTCGTGCGCGCCACATGCCCCCCGAAACCGTCGGCGAATCCCACACGAGGCGGCGCAGAGAAGAGGTCATAGATTTCTTGAGGAAGCACCGCGGCGAAGGTCTCTCACACCCGGACGCGATCCTCGACGAGACAGTCCGGGAAGTGGTTGACAACTGGCGGCGGCAGTTCGGGCCGGATATAACGTGAAGAAGGCCGAGATTCTTCAATCGAACGCGACAGACCCTCAAGCGCCCGCAAGTGTCTCACGCTCCGCGCGTGCGGCCATGAGGTTGACCTTCTTCAACTCGCTCCCTTTCATCCCGAAGTAGATCGCCATCTGAACTATCTGCGCGGGGCCGACGAAGTCCTTCGGGTCGGAGCAGAACTTCTCCAACGACGGGTCGAACTCATGGCAGCCCATCTTCTTGGGTATGTTACGGCCGAGACGGCAACTGCCGTCCTGCCGATACTGCGTACAGAAGTCACAAACTATCAACGTTCCCTTCCTTCACAGAAACTATCGTCCCTTAAGCAACGCGGAGGCGAACCGGGCGCGAGCCAATCGGCCGTTCAGTGCCCCACCGGAATCCGCTGGTAGCGCGTCTTACCTTCGCCGTCCTCCCACGAAATGTCCAGCACGTAAGGTTTGGTCTCGCCCTCTATAGCCTTCAGGCGTTCCAACTGGTCGCGGTCGGCGTCGGTCGGCCTGCCGTCAATCCACGTTCGATGAGACAGAACCGCCCTCTCTTTCGGCTTGACCGACTTGATGGTGTCGAACTTTATATGAGACCGCGAGGGGCCGCCGTCCGGTGTCCCCTGATCTTTGAGAAAGATGGCGAGAATCTCCACGCCCTTAAGTATCTCATCGGTCGTGTTCGTCAGTTCTAAAAGCACCTTCTCGTCGCCGTCAAGGAATCTTGCGGTGAATGGCTTCTCTATCCTGTTGCTCATGGTCGTAACCTTTCTTTCACGAGGGAGTAGGCGATAAAAAAGAGGGGCGAGGATTCCTGCTCTCCCCGTCCCCTTACGCATTCCCTTCGGAAAACTCTCGACAGCACACGAAGGTACGGACACCTCGGCCGATTCTCTCGTTCGTCAAAACCGGCTGCACCTGCGTTTACCGTCAAAACATTGGTGGACATAATACGTCATTCGCCTCCAGCAGTCTGTGCGATGTCACACATACTACCATGCTAATGGCGTTAAGGTTTGTGCGGCCTTTGTTCGCGGCGGTATAATGGCTCCGATTCAGCGGCAGGTTTAAGTCAAGGACGGACACGGGATGCGGAAATTTGTCAGCGCGCTTCTGCCTGCGACGGCCCTACTCCTCAACGTCGCGGCGCTGGAAGCAATGCCTCAACCAACCAACTTGCAAGCCGAGACGACTATCAACAAGATGCCACGCGAGAGCAGCCCCGCGGTTCGCCGTAGGGCGTTCGCGCTCGTCTGGGAGACCGTCAAGAAGCAGCACTACGACCCGAAGTACGGCGGCGTTGACTGGGACGCCGTGCGCGCACGCTACGAGCCGATGCTCGCCTCGGTCAAGACCGACGCGCAGTTTCACAAGCTGCTCAACAAGATGCTCGCCGAGCTTCACGTCTCGCACTTCGCGGTCGCCCCGGCCGAGGCCATCGAAGAGCGCCGCGTGCCGCCGGGCTTTCTCGGCCTCAAGCTCGACAAGCTCGGCGAACAACTCGTCGTCACGCAGGTCGCGCAGGGCTCGCCCGCCGAGCGTGTCGGGCTGCGCCCCGGCTTCGTCCTCGCGTCTGTAGACGGCACCGAGGCCGCCGAGATTGAAGAGCCCTCCGACGCGCTCGCGGGCGCGCCGGGGACGGCGGTGCAGTTGACCTACCTCGACGCGCGCGACGCGCGCCGAGAGGTGAAGCTTGAGCGCCTGCCGTGGCCGGGCGCGTTCGACACACTGGAAGGTTTTCCACTCGCCTCGGAGTTCGAGGCGAAGCGTTTGGAGGGCGGCGTCGGCTACATACGCTTCACGCAGTTCATCCCGAGCCTCAACCCGAAACTACAGAGCGCCGTCGCAAGTATGGCCGACGCGCCCGGCATCATCATTGACCTGCGCGGCAACAGCGGCGGCGACGACAGTGTCGGAATCAAGCTGGCCGGGATGCTCTTCGACAAGCCGACGCAACTGATGATCACGCGCAGGCGCAAGGGCGACGACCTCTACTACAAGGCGCGCCCTCGGAAGAGCCCATACCTCGGGCCGGTCGTGATACTGCTCGACGAGGGGAGCGGGTCTGCAAGCGAGCAGTTCGCCGCGGGGATGCAGGAGTCCGGCCGCGCCGTCGTCGTCGGCAAGCGCTCGGCGGGCGACGACCTCGACGCATCATTCAAGAGGCTGCCGACGGGCGCGTTCCTGCTCTACGCCTACGGCGAGCCGCGTACGCCGAAGGGCGTCGTCATCGAGGGCCGCGGCGTCGAACCCGACATCGAAGTTGACTTAACGCGCGCCGGCCTGCTTGAGGGTCACGACGCGCAACTCGAAGCCGCCCTCAAGTACGTGCGCGACCACGCCAAGCCGTAGGCGTCCGAGGTGAAAGCGCAACGGTCGCGCGCGGCGATTCGTCGAAGCCTTTGGAGACCGAACGCCCCGCACAGGAGTGGAGGCCGCCGCCCGCGCGCCCGCGCCTCGCACGCGGCGACCTACACGTCTGGCGCGCGGAGTTGTCGCGTTTGGCTCCGCGCGCGTCGCTCCTCGCGGAGATACTGAGCCCCGACGAGCGCAAGAGGGCCGACCGCTTCCGCTTCGCGAAAGACCGCATGCACTTCACGCTCTCTCGCGCCGCGCTCAGAACTATCCTCGGCCTCTACCTCGAATCCAGTCCGAAGTCCGTTCGCTTCGCCCACAACAGTTTTGGGAAGCCGCTGCTCGTCGGCGAAGCCGCGTCGGGGCCGCTGCACTTCAACGCCTCAAACTCACACGAACTCGCGCTCTACGCCTTCTCCGCCGAGCAAGAGGTCGGCGTCGATGTCGAATACATCCGACCGGAGTTCGCTTCCGAAGAGATTGCCGGGCGCTTCTTCTCGCGGCGCGAGACGGCAGCCCTGCTCGGCCTCGCGCCGGAACTGAGGGCGCGCGCCTTCTTCGACTGCTGGACGCGCAAGGAGGCTTACATCAAGGCGAAGGGCGAAGGGCTCTCTTACCCGCTCGACAAGTTCGCCGTCTCGCTCGCGCCGGGTGAGCCCGCGGCGCTCTTAGACGACGAGGCCGCCCCGGAAGAGACCTCCCGTTGGCTCCTCGCGGAACTGCACCCCGCGCACGGCTACGCGGCCGCACTCGCCGTGCGCGCGCGCGACGTGAAGCTGAGCCTGTTCGACCTGCCGCACGCCTGAAGACGGAACCGCGAGCGGTAGCGAGCGGGTATCAAGCTCCGATGTGCATGTCACTGTCGGAGCTACTACCCGTTCGCTACCGCTCGCGGTTCTGTCTTACCGACTACCCTAGAAGCTCAGCCTGAGCTGCCCTTCGACGCGGCGGCTGTTGAAGCTCGCGGCACCGCCCGCGTCGCTGAAGCTGCCGCGCGCGGTGGCGTTGGCCTGCCCGAAGAGCGGCGAGCTGAGATTGCCTATGTACGCGCCGAGGTTGTTGCGGTTGAACGGATTCATGACCATCACGGAGGCCGTCAGCTTGTAGCGCTTCTCGGACGCCTTAGACCCCGCGCCGAATGCGAAGGTCTTACCCGCGCGGAGCGTCGTCAGGAAGAAGGTCTGCCCGTTGCCGTAGTTGCGCGGGACGATGGTCTGCCCCGGCATGGGGTTTGTGTCGAAGGCCCCGAAGGGCGTGACAACGACGCTCGGCCTCGTCAGGTCCGTGGCGAACGCAGGGCGCTCCGTGAAGAGCGTGTCGCCGTTCGTGTCCACGCCCGTCGTGATGTTGAAGGGGCGCGGCGACGAGATGATTGCGAGCGGGCTCAGGCGTATGCCCCACGGCGCGCTGATAGAGCCGCCGAGTATGAGCCGCTGGCGCGTGTCGAGTATCGAGCGGCCGTAGTCCTGCGACAGGTCGTAGGAGTTCGACGGGAACGTGTCCGCGCCGTCGGTGTCGCTCTCGGCCTTATTCAGCGTGTAGATGGCGAAGAGCATCGTCTTCTTGTTGAGCTGGTTGATGAGGTTGACGATGAGCTGGTTCTGCTCGAAGCGCCCGCTCGACTCGTACTCGAAGACGTTGCCGATGCCGCCCGAGGGGCGCAGGCCGCCCGCCATCGGCGCGTTGACGTTTCGCGCGCGCAGAAGGTGGAGGCCGCGCGTGTTGACGTAGGAGGCCGAGAGGGTCGTCTCGTACGGCAGCTCGCGCTCGACGCTCAGGCCCGACTGAATCGTGTAGGGCGCTTGCAGTCGCGGGTCAACCGTCCTCACTATCTGCGCCGCGTCACCGGCCGCGAGCGCGGGTGCCGAGGGAAAAGCGCCGAGCAGCGCCGGGTCGGAGATGATGAACTGTTGCTGGTTGAGGCCGTCGAAGCGGCGCGCCTGCAACGTGTAGCTCTCGTTGAAGCGGTCGTAGAAGATGCCTAAGCCGCCGCGCACGACCGTCTTCGCGGGAGCCTTGCCGCCGCCGCCCGGCGACCAAGCGAAGGCGAGGCGGGGCGCGAAGTTGAAGTTGCTGTGGATGTTCGTCTGATACTCGTAGCGCAGGCCCGCGCTCAAGACGAGGTTCTGTCGCACGCGCCAGTCGTCCTGCGCGTAGGCGCTGAAGTCCACCTGCGAGACGCTCGACTCGGGGTTCCCCGTCGCGATGGAGAACTGGCTCGCGCCGCCGCCGCGCGCCGCGACCTGCGCGGGCGTGAGGCCGAGGCCCTGCAAGAGGAGCGTGCGACGGTACTGCTCGATGCTCGTGATGCTCTCGGTCAGCGGCGCGCCCGTCGCGGTGTCGAGCATGACGTTGTAGCCGCCGTCGAGCACGGGCGCGACGCGGCCCGCGAAGATGTACGTGCCGAGCGAATTGGCGAGCGTCGAGTCGTTCAGACGCACGCCCCGCGCCTGCCCGCCGAAGCGTACGATGTGCTGGCCGCTGGCCCACATCGTGTGGTTCTGCAACTCCCAACGGTCGTCGCCGTAGGTCGAGGGGCCGACCTGCGAGCCGCCGCCCGTGAACGAGTCGAGGACGCGCAACGTGGGCGCGGCCGAGTCGTCGGTCAGACGGCGGCGCGTCGAGTTGAACTGGAAGCGCGTCTCGTTAAGGAGCTTCGCGCTGAGCACGGCCGTCTCCGTCAACTGCACGTTGTGCTGCTCGTTCGCCGCGTCGTATGCGCGCGAGGGCAGCGAGAAGTCTCCGACGCCTAGATTGCCCGACGCCGAACGCGTGTAGGTGTAGCGCGCCACGAGCGTGTGGTTGGCGTTGATCTTGTAGTCGAGGCGCGGGTTGATGCTCAGTCGGCGCTGCGGCGTGAGCATCGTCTGGCTGAAGCTGGTCGGGTTGAGCGCGGAGTCGAGCACGGTCGCGCTGACGACTGCGTTCTCGTCTATCTCGCGCCGCTCGAAGGTGAGGAAGAAGCTCGCCTTGTTCTTCACTAACGGCCCGCTCAGGCTGCCGCCGTAGAGGCGGAACTGGTAGGGCGCGCGCACGGGGGCGAAAGGGTTGCGCGCGTTCAGTGCTTCGTCGCCGAAGTTGAGGAAGCCCTGCCCGTGAAAATCTTCCGTGCCCGGCTTGGTGAATATCTCGACGCGCCCGAGCCCGAGTTTGTCGTACTCGGCCGAGAACGGATTCTGGTTGATACGCACTTCGCGGATTGACTGCTTGGGCGGAACCTTCCCGCCCGTGAACCCGTCCACGATGAACTGCGCGCCGCCGGGGCCGGCCGAGGGGCCAGCCAGAGCCTCCAAGCCGAGGGCAAGGTCGTCGGGGTCGTCGGGAAGAATGTCGAGGGCTTCGCCGCGCAGGACGAGCGCGCTCTTGTTGTTCTCGGGCGAGGTCGAGACCGCCGACTCGACGGCCACGGACACCTGCTCATCTTCGAGCCGCACATCGAGCTTGAAGTCGAGCCCTGTCTCGCGCGCCGATGCCACCTCGACGCCCGAGGCATCCGAGGCGGCGAAGCCCTTCGCCCCGGCCTGCACGTTGTATGTGCCCGGCGCGAGGCCCGGCACCGCGTAAGCGCCCGAGCCGTTCGTGACCGCCTGCTTGCTAGAGCCCGCGGCGTCGGTGACGACGACGGATGCGCCGACGATGACCGCGCCCGCCTGGTCTGTCACCTGCCCGCGCAGCGAGCCGGTGTGCTGCGCCTGTTGTCCGCCTACGGCGGGGATTGCGATGAGGGTTATGACGAGCAGCAGGGCAATGCTACGCGAATGTGCTCTGTTCATAAAAGACATCTGATACTTCTCCTCGACTACTGTGAGTTACCCCGCACATGAGCGCGGCGAATGAATCCTGTGCCTTGACTCGGAGAGCACCCCACGGGGCGCGCCGTGCCCATAAGAGTTTTTTTAACGGAATCCGAGGCTGTCGAGCGCGCCGCTCGACAGGCCGAGAAGAGACCCGCCCGACTTGCGCCCCGTCTGCTTCTGCAACTCCTTCGCGCGCTTGAGCAGCGGCTCTACGTTGGAGGCGAGCATGATCGCGGTGACGCGCGAAGGGTCCGCGCCGACCGTGCCGGAGACGATGACCGCGTCGCCGACCTTCAACTCGGCGGCCGCTATCGAGGGCTGGCGAACGACCACCTCCTGCACGTCGCCGCGCGCGGGCGCGCCCGCACGCCCGGCAGTCTCTTCCTTGCCTTCGGCCTTCGCGAGAAGCATCGAGACCAACTCGGGCGAGAAGCGTCGCAGGTAAGAATCGGACTTGATGACGACTGTTAGCGGCTGCCCGTTCTCGACGTTGCTGACGGTGAGCGAGCCTTCGGAGACGGCCGTGATCGTGCCGCCTATCATGCGGAACGTGCCCGTGACTACCTCCTCGGGCTCGAAGCTCGCGCCGTCGGCGCTCAGTTGGCCGAGCGCGCGGAGCTGGTCGCCGACCTTCACCTCGGCCAGCGAGCTTCGCTTCGCGTCGCCGAAGCTCACGGAGTCGGGCGCGTAACGTCGGAACAGAACTTTGTCCGTCACGTTGAAGACGAGCGTGCGCTCGCCCTCGGGCGTGTTCGCGAGCACCTTGAGGCTGTTGGTCGCCGCGTCGGCGGCGGTGACGCGGCCCGCGACGCCGTGCGCGCGCCAGCGCTCCTGCTCCTGCTCCTGCTTCTGCGCCAGCGCCGCCTTGCTCATCAGGATGACCTGAAGCGAGGTGACCGTCTTGCGGTCGTCCGACACTTTGCCGCGCGCCATCACGCGGTCGTCGAGCTTAACGTCGGCGGGCGTGCAGGGCGTCGCCTTGCTCAGAGTCTTTTCGCCCGCGGGCAGACTGACGAAGGCCGTGCGCTCGTTGAAGAGCACTAAGACTTCGCCCGCGCTCGTCTGAAGCGTCAGGCGTCCGCCCGCCACGTCAACGGCCTTCACCTCGCCGACGGCGTAGGTTGCCGTCACGTCGGTTGCGGTAGCGGCGGCGGCGGAGCCGTTCGTCTGGCCGCTCACACTCGGCCTCGCGGCGAAGACGACGAGCGACAGCGCGAAGATAAGCTTGATAATTCTCATCACGTCCATTCCTTTGTTAGTGTCTGCCGCGCGGCTAACCCACGCGTATAACGGAAGCCACACGTGCTACGTTCGGGGAGAGGGTCGTGGAACAGTCTTCCGCCCTGAGTCTCCGTCTGTTTGAACACGGCAAGCCCTCGGGGCGAGAGCCTTTGTGCTCGGGTCGTATCAATTGTTATGGGAGATTGTTGCCGAATTGCTGGTGAGGCAATACTTCAAAACACCCACTGCCTGACGCATTATATTTCATCCCGCTTGTCCGGCCAAACCGACAGCCCATCGTTTTCACCCCCTTGAAACCGACGAATCATGCGACCATGCTCACGACCTGTCGGAGGTCTTGCGCGAGCACTTGAAGCAGCAGGGCCGACTGCGAGTTCAGATAGAAGTGGTCGCCGGGCAGCATGCGTAGGCTGAACCGTCCGCTCGTCTGCTCGCGCCACGCCGCGACGCGTTCGCGCCCGACCTCGAAGTCCTGTAGACCGCCGAAGGCCGCAATCGGGCACCCGAGCGGCGGCTCGCTCTCGTACGAGTAGGTCTCACAGACAGCGAAGTCCGCGCGCAGCAGCGGGCTCATGATGTGCATCAGCTCCGCGTTCTCAAGCACCTCCTTCGGAGTCCCGTTGAGCTTGCGAAGCTCCGCGATGAACTCCTCTTCGGGCAGGTCGTGCTTCGGCCCGTCGGGGTCTGCGAGTTGCGGCGCGCTGCGGCCCGAGATGTAGAGACAGAGCGGGAGCGGAGCCCCGCGTCGTCGCAGCTCGCGCGTCAACTCGAACGCGATGAGCGCGCCCATGCTGTGGCCGAAGAATGCGAAGGGCTTATCGAGATGCGGCTCTATGTTGTCGCACAGCGCCTCGACGAGAGGGCGGCTGCTCTTATAAGGCGTCTCCGAGAGGCGCGCGCCCCTTCCCGGCAGGTGCGCCGGGCAGACCTCCACCCCGTCGGGCAGACCGGCCTGCCACCTCTGGTAGATGGCCGCGCTCCCGCCCGCGTATGGGAAGCAGAAGAGGCGCACGTCCGAGAACGCCCGTCGGCGCAGGGACGGGAACCACGTCGTGGACGTGGCGGCGGCAAAGCTCGCGTGGTTGTTCGACATCACTGTTGCTCGTTTTGAAACGTCAAGGCCGAAGGCTCAGGAGCTTTGCTGCGCTTCCATCCGCTTCCGAAGGCTCAAGGGGCGCATGTCAGTCCAGACCTCCTCGATGTAGGCGAGGCACTCGGCCTTCGTCCCCTGCTTGCCCGCGTCGTTCCAGCCGAGCGCGTTCTCGCGATCCGCGGGCCATATCGAATACTGCTCTTCGTGATTGACCACCACCTTGTAGACCGTCGTGTCTTCCCTCTCTTCGCTGCTCATGTTGACTCCTTCTAAGTAACTTGGTGTTGAGTTTTCAGTCCGCCCGTCGGGCCGACCGCTTCCGAAAAATCTCCGCCCGACGCCCGCTCAGGCCGACGCCGTCCCGGCCGCCGCGGCGGGCGCGGCCCAAGGCTCGGGCAGGAAGTCCTCGACGAAGGTGCCGCGTCCCTCGCTGCGCGCCGCGTCGAGCACGAGCTTGCTCACGGCCATGTCGAGCACGCCGAGCCCGAAGGGGCTGAAGATGGTCGGCACGTTCGAGTCCCGCTTCGCGGGGGCCGAGCCGCCGATTACGTCGGCCAGCGTGGCGCGGACGAAGTCGCGGTTGCCGACCTCTTGCTCGGCGAGGTGAATCGAAGTCTGCGCGCGGCTGACGTGGTCGATGTCGTCCACTACGTTGTCGGCCGCGAGCACTGCCTCGGCCGTGAAGTCCCGCAGGGAGACGTGCAGGATAGTGCTGCCCCGCGGACACGCCGAGAGGTCTGAGAGGTGGGGCCTGATGGCCGTCGTCGCCAGCGAGACCAGCGGGCACGCCGCGAGCACCTCCTCCGCGTCGCGCGCGAGCGAGATCTCGACGTTCGCGCCCGCGTCGAGACACTTGAGCTTGAACTGCTCGGCCCTCGCGGGGTCTTTGTCGAAGAGGACGTAGCTCTCGACCTCGGGGCACGTGTGCCGAAGGAAGCGCGCCACCTCGAAGTTGATGAGGCCGCAGCCGACGAGCCCGAGGCGCGTCGCGCGACGCTCGCCCTGCAACACGCGCCCCGCGAGCGCGGCACTCGCCGCCGTCCGCTTCGCGCTGATGATGGAGCCTTCGATGAAAGCCTCGGGCTGTCCGGTCGTCGTCGAGTTCAGTACGACGACGGCCGAGGCGCGGTCTTTCCCGCGCGACTGGTTGGCGGGGAACGAGGCGATCCATTTGATACCCGCGACCCCGAACTCGTTGCCGAGGTATGCGGGCAGGGCGATTATCCTGTTCGCGTCGTCGTCGGGGAATCGCAGAAAATTTGAATGGGGTAAGGAGCTGCTCCCGGCGGCGTGCGCCATGTAGGCCGACTCCACCGCGCGAAGGACTTCTCCTTCGCGCCCCTCCAACAACGAGAGCACCTCCTGCCCCCTCACTATGACTATGCTGCCGTCACGCATAACTCAACCTCTTGCGGCGTCTGCCACGGATAGAAGATTTCGCCGAAATGTTTACTGACCCAAACGTCAGAATAGATCGTATCGAGGTAGCGCTCCCCGCGGTCGGGGAAGATCGCCACACAGTTCGAGCCCACGGGGATGCGGTCGCGCATCTGCTCGATGGCCGCGATGACGGCCCCCGAAGAGCCGCCCGCGAGAATGGCCTCCTCCTGCACGAGTCGGCGGCAGCCGACCACGCAATCGAGGTCAGTAACATCGATCGATTCGTCGGCAAGGCCGTGCCGGAACAGTTGCGGGGTGACGGCCGCGCCGTGGCCGGGGATGAGTCGCTTCGCCCTCGGCCTTCCGAAGATGACGCTGCCGACCGCGTCAACCGCTATCACCTTCGTACGCAGGCCGTGGGCGCTGATGTACTCGGCGCACCCGCGCATCGTGCCGCACGTGCTGACGGCGCAGAACAGGTAGTCCACCTCACCTTCGAGGTCGCGCACTATCTCGTCCATCGTCTGGCGGTGCGCGTCCGGGTTGCGGAGGTTGGAGTACTGGTTCGGCCAGAAGCCGTCGGGGAAGATGCGAAGCAGCTCTTCGACGCGGTCGATGCGCGCCTTGAGATACTCGCCCGTGACCGGGTCGGGCTCCATGACCATGTCTATCTCCGCCCCGTAGGCGCGCAGGATGTCTATGTTCTGGGCGGTCGTCTTCGGATCGACGACGCAGATGAACTTGAGCCCCATGAGGGCCGACATCTGCGCGAGCCCGATGCCCATGTTGCCGGAGCTGGATTCGATGACGGTCGTGCCCGGCCCTATGAGCCCGCGCGCCTGCGCGTCGCTGAGGATGCTGCGGGCCGTCCTGTCTTTAATGCTGCCGCCGGGGTTGAGACCTTCGAGCTTTGCGTAGAGGTTGAAGGGGGCGTCCGCGAAGACCCTTTCGAGGGCCACGAGTGGGGTGTTGCCGATGACGGACATTAGAGTGCGACGCATAAAAGTCTCCTGACTTTGAATAAAGTTCGCGTTAGGCCGACGCCGCGGCCAACTCGGGGAGCGGCGCGCCGTCGCCACGCTCCTGAAGTCGGTAGAGCTGCGAGTAGATGCCGGTGCGGCCGAGCAGCTCTTCGTGTGAGCCCGACTCGCGCACCTCCCCCTTGTGTAGAACGATGATCTTGTCGGCCGTGCGGACGGTTGAGAGGCGGTGCGCGATGACCAGAGACGTGCGCCCGCGCATCAGCCGCTCGACGGCGTCGCAGACGAGGCGCTCGGTCTGAGCGTCCACGGAGCTTGTCGCCTCGTCGAGGATGAGCGCGGGCGGGTCGGAGGCCAGCGCGCGCGCGAAGCTGATGAGCTGTTTCTGCCCGGCGGAGAGTCCCGCGCCGCGCTCCCTTATCTCGGCCGCGTACCCGCCCGGCAGCTTCCTGATGAACTCGTCGGCGTGAACCTCTTCGGCCGCGCGGCGCAGACGCTCGTCCGTAATCGTCTCGTCGCCGAAGCGTATGTTGTCGGCCACGTCGCCGGAGAAGAGGAACACGTCCTGCGGCACGACGCCGAAGCTCGCGCGTAGCTCTCGCGCCCCCAAACTGTTGATGTCAACGTCGTCAACGAGAATCTGTCCGCGCTGCGGCGTGTAGAGCTTGAGCAGAAGGCTCGTGAGCGTGCTCTTGCCCGCGCCCGTGTGGCCGACGACGGCGAAGCGCTCGCCCGGCTCGATGACGAAGGAGACGCCCTTGAGAACCCAGTCCTCCGCGTCGTAGGCGAACCAGACGTTGCGGAACTCTATGCGAGCGGCAACGCGCGCCGTCCTGCCCTCCGGCGCGCGCGCCGTCTCGCCCGAGCGCGCTTCGTCGGCGGGCTCGTCCAACAACTTGAAGATGCGCTCGGCCGCGGCCAGCGCGCCCTGAATGGTGCCGTACTTTTCGCTTATCTCGGAGATGGGTTCGTAGAAGGCGCGCGCGAGTTGTATGAAGGCGACGAGCGTGCCGAGCGTCGTCAGATTGCCGACGACGCGGCCACCGCCGTACCAGATGGTGAGCGCCACGCCGACCGTCCCTATCACCTCGACGGCGGGCGAGAAGAGCGCGCTGTAGTTGGCCGCGCGCACGCTCACGCGGCGGTGCGCGTCGTTGACCCCCTCGAACTTCTCCATCTCCCGCGCCTCGCGGTTGAAGAGGTGTACGACCGACATGCCCGACAGGTGCTCTTGCAGGAATGAGTTGAGACTCGCGACCTGCACGCGCGTCTCGCGCGCCGCCGTGCGCGCCACGCGCCTGAACCAGGCGGTCAGCGCGACGAGCAGCGGCAGCGCGATGAACGAGGCGAGCGCGAGCCGCCAGTCGGCCCAGAACATCCAGCCCACTATGAAGAGGAGTATCCCGGCGTTGCCCGCGACGGCGACGACGCCCGAGGCGAACATCTCGTTCAGCTCGTTCACGTCGCCCGTCATACGCGTGATGATGTTGCCCGCGGGGTTGCGGTCGAAGAAGCGCACGGGGAGCCGTTGGAGGTGCGCGAAGAGCTGTTCGCGTATGTCGAAGATTATGCGCTGGCCGAGCAGTTGCGAGACGACCGCCTGCCCGTAGTCGAGCAGGAACATCAGGCAGTTCGTGAGCATGAAGAGGCAGCCGATGAGGAGCAGCCCGCCGTACGGGCTCGCGCCCGCGCCCGTCCACTCGGCCGCGCGTGCGACGCCCCGTGCGAGACCCGCGCTCGTGTGCGCCGCGCCGGGGCTGAAGTAGAGGTCTATGGCGACCTTCGTCAGCAGCGGCCCGACCAGCACCATCGGCGCTCTCAGGATCGTGGAGGCGACGGCCGCCAGCGCGCGCCCGCGATAGGGTCGCAGGTACTTGAGGAGCCTGCGCGCCGGACGCGAGCCCTGAGCCTTGCCCGAATTGTCTTCCGCTCGTTTCATATTGGACATCCGTTCACCACTTCGCAGCGCCGTTAGTCGGCGGCGAGGCTCTCCTCTATCAACTGCCTCTCGTACATAGAGGCGTAGAGTCCGCCGCACGCCGCAAGCTCGGCGTGAGTGCCGCGCTCGACGACTTCACCGTCCTTGAGCACGACTATCAAATCCGCGCCCCTCACCGCGGGGACGCGGTGCGAGACGAGCAGGCACGTGCAGCCGCGCGCCGCGCGTCGGAGGTGCGCGAGAATCTCCCTCTCGGTCTCGGCATCGACGGAGGAGAGCGCGTCGTCCAAGAGCAGTATGCGCGGGCGGCGTATGAGAGCGCGCGCGATGGCGACGCGCTGCTTCTGCCCGCCCGAGAGCGTCACGCCGCGCTCGCCCACCAACGTCTCGAAGCCCTTCGGGAACGCCTCTATCTCTTCGGCGATGCCCGCCTCGCGCGCGGCGCGCCTGACATCTTCGTGCGTCGCGCCCTCGGCCCCGAACACGATGTTCTCGGCGATGGTGCCGCCGAAGAGGAACGTCTCCTGCTGCACGTAGCCGATGGATGCGCGCAGGCGGCCGAGTGGAATCTGCTGAATGGGCCGCCCGTCGACGAGCATTTGGCCGTAGTCCGCGTCGAGCAGACGCGCCACAAGATTCATGAGCGTCGTCTTACCGGAGCCGACCGTGCCGACGAAGGCGATGGTCTGGCCGGGCGCGGCGCGCAGGTCTATCCCCTTCAGCGCGGGCTCGGCCGCGCCGGGGTAGTTGAAGGTGAGGCCGCTGAACTCTATCTCGCCCGCTATCTCGCCCGCGTCGCTCGCCGCGCGGCCGTCGCCGATTGCCGCCTCGGTGGCGAGCACTGCGTCCACGCGCTTCATCGCGGCCATGCCGCGCTGGAAGAGCGTGATGACGTAG
>JBJMGR010000196.1:0-74647 GCA_045807805.1 Pyrinomonadaceae bacterium
AAGAGACGCTCGCGCGCGCCGTCCGAGAGATAGTCGAGCCGACGCTCGCAGGCGTAGAGGCCGACGGTCTGGACTTCCGGGGCATCATCTTCATCGGGCTGATGCTCACCGACGAAGGCCCGCGCGTGCTCGAATACAACGTGCGCTTCGGCGACCCGGAGACGCAGGCGATACTCGTACGCCTCCGCAGCGACCCCTTCGAGATTTTCGACGCGGTCGCGCGCGGCCGCGTGGGCGAGCTTAAAGTCGAATGGAGCGAAGAGGCGTCGGCCTGCGTCGTGCTCGCGGCGCGCGGCTACCCCGAAAAGCCGGAGACAGGCGCGCGCATCGGCGGACTGGAAGAGGGCGCGCGCGTCCCCGGAGTTCAAATCTTCCATGCCGGAACCGCGCGCGCCCCGGACGGCTCGCTCGTCACCGCGGGCGGACGCGTCCTCGGCGTCACGGCCACGGGCACCACGCTCGACGACGCGCTCGCGCACTGCTACGAATCCGCCTCGCGCATCGCTTGGGACGGCTGCCACTACCGACGCGACATCGGAAAGTTTAAGTAGGCGGAAGGCAGAAAGCAGAAGGCAGCCGAAGACGCCCTTATCCTTCGCAGCCTTCTTCTCAATTCGACATACGGCGTGCCTCCTTCCGTTTTTGACCGCCTTCTGCTTTCTGCCTTCTGCCTTCTTCTTCCCGCTCTAGCGAGCGGCGCGGAAGTCCTGTTATACTCAGGCCACGGGAAGGGTTTCGGCCTTCGGAGGGTGTGTGAACCCGGCGGCGCGGACTTACGTACAATGTTCCGGCCCGTCGGACGCTGTAAGTTTTAAGGGCTGAGTGAGATCGTGAACACCGCGCGCGTGGGCGCGCGGGATTCGGAGGACGAGAAGAAGATGAGTGTCTGGGCGAGGTTCAAGCGCTCCCTGCGGGCCATATTCGGCGGCATCATAGAGAAGACCGAAGATCCCGAGCTGATACTCCAGCAGACCATCCGCGACATGCGCGACCGCGTGCCCGAGTTGAACAACTCTGTGGCGCAGGTGATGGCGACCGAGCGACTGCTCGCGAAGAACAAGGATCGGCTCGAAGAACAGGTCGTCGACCTCGACTCGAAGATCAAGGCCGCCATCAAGATGAATCGCGACGACATCGCGACGGCCTACATCGGTCAGTTGCAGCAGGCGCAGCTAGACCTCTCGAAGACCGGGCAGCAACTCGAACACGCCTCGAACGCATCCGACCAGGCGCGCAAGGCCCGCGACAACTACATCCTACAGATGCAGCGCCGCACCGCCGAGGCGATGCAGCTCATCAACCAGTCGAAGCAGGCCAAACTGCAAGAACAACTCGCGCAGACGATGTCTTCGTTCCAGTTGGGCGACGACGCCTCGACCTTCAACGAGATGCGCGAGAAGATTGACCGCCGCGCCGCGACCGCCGAGGCCAAGCTGCAACTCGGCACCTCCGGCGTTGACACGCAGATGCAGGAGATCGAGCGCGAGGCGATGGACATGCAGTTGCAGGACAAGCTGGCCGAATACAAGCGCGGCATGGGACTCTTGGGCGGCGGCGAGAAGAGTGCGCCCGCGCTCCCCGCGGGGTCGGGCGAGTCGAACTCCTGAAGGACTTGGAAGCTTACTGAATAGGCTAGGCGGGCGTCGAAATTTTCCTAAGTGGTAGTTTATGGCGGAGCGAAAGATAAGTCTCGAATACCTTAAGGAAGCCGTCATGGAGCCCGTCAACTTCTGGGGCATGGCGGGCTTCGCCGTCGCGGCGGCATACACCTGGTCTACGATACCGCTCGCCGCGGCGCTCGTGGCCGAAGGCGCTTACCTCGCGACCATACCCGCGAGCACGATCTACCGAAGGCTTGTGGACGGACGCAACCGCAAGCGCCTCGCAGAGCTTCGCGGCAAGCAGCGCGACCGCATGATAGAGGGCTTCGACCCGCGCGAGCGCGAGGCCGTGCTCTATCTGAAGTGGCTCAAGAACAAGATTTTCGACAACTACGTCAAGTTCACGGGCGCGAAAGACCTGCCCATGAACATCAAGAGTCTCGACCAGCGTTGGGAGGACTTCGTTGACCTCCTCGACGTGTACCGGCGGCGCAAGCATCACCTGCGCTCCATTAACCGTCAGGCCGTGCAGAACCAGCTCGCGCAGGCCGAGCGCTCGGTCGAGAATGCGCCCGACGACCGCTCGCGCCGCATACAGAGCGCCAACGCCGAGATACTCAAGCGCCGCCTCGCGCAGTTCGGCGAGTTGGAACGCTCCGTCAAGCTGGTCGAAGGGCAGTTGCAGTCAATCGAGAACTTCTTCGGGCTGGTCAACGATCAGGTCGTCACGCTGCCGACGCCCGAACGCGTCTCGTCGCTCGACTTCGAGCAGTTGTCGGACTCGATACAGATGACCAAGCAGATGCTCGAAGAGACTTCGGACGTGATGGGCGTCCTCGACAGCCACAACCGCGAGCTTGGCAACTTCGACCTGCTGCCCTCGTCGGGCACGACCTCGGCCAAGTAGGGAAGTCAAACAGAACCGCGAGCGGTAGCAAGCGGGTCTCAAGCTCCGACGGGCGAACGCCTGACGAAACTTGAGACCCGCTCGCTACCGCTCGCGGTTCTGTTCGTCTTACGTCAGAGCCCTTCGAGCATGCCCGCGAGCGACGGCTCGTCTATACGATAAGTCTCATTGCAGAAGTGGCATGTGAGCGCCGCGCCCTTGTCCTCGCGCAGCATGGACTCCAACTCCGACCTGTCTATTGACGAGATGAGCGACGCCGCGCGCTCGTAAGAGCAGGTGCACGCGAATCCGACCTCGCGCTCTTCGAGAATCTCGAACGACACGTCGCCGAGCGCTGTGCGAAGAAGGTCTTCGGCGCGAGCCCCCTCGCGTATGAGCGCCGTCGTGTGCGGCGTGCGGCCGACCGACTCCTCAATCGAGGCGACCGTCGCGGAGTCCGCGCCCGGCATGACCTGTATCATCAGCCCGCCCGCGGCCTCCACGTAAATCTCGCCCGACTCCCTCGCGCGCATGAGCACGCCGAGCATGACGGCCGAGGGAATCTGCTCCGACTTCGCGAGGTAGTATGCGAAGTCCTCGCCTATCTCGCCCGACGTGATGGGCACCGCGCCGCGGTACGGCTCGCGGTAGAGTCCTATCTCGAAGCCCGACTCGTATGTGACGTAGAACATGCCGCCGCCGAGCACTGCCCCCACGTCGAACTTGCCCGAAGCGTTCAGCGGCACGTCGGCCTCGGGGTTGCGGACGTAGCCGCGTACCTGTCCGCGCGCGTTCGCCTCGGCCGTGATGCCGCCGACGGGGCCGTCGCACTCTATCTGAACCGTCAGGCGGTCGAACTCCTTCTGGCCCGCGCCGAGCAGAAGCACGCCCGTCAGCGTACGCCCGAGCGCCGCCGAGACCGTCCCTGTTGTCCCGTGGCGGCGCGCCGCCTCCGAGACCGTCTCGGTCGTCACGGCCGCCATGCAGCGTATGAACCCGTCGGCGGCGGTCGCACGCACGAGCCTGTCGCCGCGCCCGTTCCTCGTCTCTTCCAAAGCCATATTTACCCTCTTATCCTTCCATCAAAAGCCGAGACTTAGATGAATAACAGTCGCCCGCGACTGCCTGAGAGCGTACCTCACTGTCCGCGTCCGGACATGCCGGCGACGACGCCCGCGAACTGACCGCGAGGGCGTGCCTCCGGGCGTTAAAATCCATGAGTTTTTGGCCTGAAAGTCGAGCCTCAGCCTGTTCAGGTAAAATGTCAAGGTGCGCGCTCTATTGGAGCACCAGTAAAGGACTAGCACAATATATTGTGTTATACTCTTGACAAGCAAAACGGGCGGGTGTATTCTTCGCGCCGTTTGGAACGAGCCGGTCATCGGTGCCGGGGTAGCGTAAAACTGACCCTACGGCGCAGGGACTTTCTCGCCTCCCGGCCAACCAAGAAGTACCCGAGACACAACCTTGACGGCGCGAATTTAGCGCCGCAATTTTTTCGATTGAATCAGAACGTCGCCTCGCGCCCCCCACGAGCGCGGGAAAGGCAAGAGAAGGAAGATGAGCACCGCTATCGAGCCGAACGCACCGCAGGAGAGTCCCTCCAGTTTCGAGATCACGGGCGCCGCCGCCCCCGCCGCGGAGACCTTAGGACTCAACGCCCGCCGGGTCATTGGAAAGCGCTACAGCCTGAAGGACGCGCAGGGAGAGCCCATCGAAGAGTGGGCCGACATCGTGCGCCGCGTCGTCGGCCACGTCTCGCAGGCCGAGACGGACATCGTCAAGCGCGACGAGTTCTACCAGACGATGGAAGGCATCATGCTCCGGCGCGAGTTCGTCCCCAACACGCCCTGCCTCGTTAACGCGGGCAAGCCCTCGGGACAACTCGCGGCGTGCTTCGTCCTGAACGTGCCTGACTCCATCGCGGGAATTATGAAGACCGCCACCGACGCCGCCATCATCCACCAGACGGGCGGCGGCACGGGCTTCACCTTCGAGAAGCTTCGGCCCGCGGGCGCGATGGTTCGCTCGACGCACGGCGTGGCCTCGGGCCCCGTGTCGTTCATGAACATCTTCAACACGACGACCGACACAGTGAAGCAGGGCGGCGTGCGGCGCGGCGCGAACATGGGCATCATGCGCGTTGACCACCCGGACGTGCTCCGCTTCATACACGCGAAGAACGACCAGCACAGCCTCACGAACTTCAACATCTCCGTGACCGTGACCGACAAATTCTTCGAGGCCGTTGACAACAAGGAGTGGTACCAGCTCTCCTTCGACGGCGAGGCTTGGGACGATGAAGTCTTCGACCCCGTGCTCGACGGCCCGTACGCCGTCTACCGAAGCGCCGGCGGCGAGACCGTGACCTTCCGCGACCGCGCCGCGTACCTCGAAGCCAAAGAGTCGGGCTTGCTCGAAAAATGCACGCGCGAGGAGCCGCCGCGCGCCGGGATGATATACGCGCCCGACGTTTGGGATCGCATCGTCGCCTCCGCGCATCGCTACGCGGAGCCGGGCGTCATCTTCATCGACGAGGTCAATCGCAACAACCACATGATGGACTCGATGGGGCCCATCTACGCGACGAACCCTTGCGCGGAACAGGCGCTGCACTTCAACAACTCTTGCAACCTCGGCTCGATTGACCTCGCGAAGTTCTACGACCCCGAGACGCGTCTCGACTGGGACAGGCTCGCGGACGCGGTTCACTGGTGCGTGCGATTCCTCGACAACGTGATTGACACGTGCGCGTGGCCGCTGCCCGAGATTGACGACGTAGTGAAGCGCACGCGGCCCGTGGGCCTCGGCATCATGGGCTTCGCGGACTTGTGCATTGATCTCAAGATTAAGTACGGCTCGAACTCTTCGATTGACCTGATGGACGAGGCGATGTCGTTCGTGCGCCGAGAGGCTTGGACGGAGTCGTGCCGCCTCGGCGCTGAGAAGGGCGTCTTCCCCGAGTACAAGCCGAACAGGAAGGCTTACGACAAGTTTCTGCGCGAAGAGATAGGCATACCCGAAGAGGTGGAGATAACGCCTCGCAACTACGAGACGACGACCATCGCGCCGACGGGCACGATCTCGCTCGTCGCGGAGACTAGCTCGGGCGTCGAGCCCAACTTCTCCTGGGCCTACGTCCGTCAGGACACGCTCGGCAAGCGCACCTACGTCCACACGCTCGCGGCCGAGGCGCTCGGCATCACGGTTGACCAGACCGACCAGGATTCGATTGACCGCGCGGCCGAGCACGTCTGCGCGCACGATTCGGAGCTTCCCGACTACTTCATCTCCGCCATGGACATCACGGCCGAGCAGCATGTCTACGTGCTCGCAGCCGCGCAGCGCAACGTGGACAACGGCGTGTCGAAGACCTGCAACGGCTCGCGCGACGACACGGTCGAGAGCGTTGACCGTCTCTACAGACTCGCGCGCGAGTTGGGCTGCAAGGCCGTGAGCTACTATCGCGACGGCAGCCGCGACTCGCAGGTGCTATCGGCCGTCAAGGGCGCTGAAGTGCCGAGCGAGGTCGCGTGCGATGCGGCGATTGTGGCCGAGGCCGCGACGGCGGAGACGGCGACCGAGGCGACCGCGCAGACAGCAGCGACAGTCGAGACGTTGCAGTCCGCCGCTCCAACACCCGTAAGCAGAACCGAGTCGGGCGACATGGTTCGCATCGAGCGCCCGCGCGAGCTTTCCGGCGCGACGTGGCAGATACCCTTCGACGGCCAGAACCTATACGTCACCGTGAACCACGACGGCTTGGACATACTCGAAGTCTTCGCCACGGGGCCGATATCGGGCGGCGTCGGCCTGCTCGCCTCGAAGATGCTGCGCGGCGGCTTCGACGCGCGCGAGGTCGCACGCTCTCTGAACAAGGTGACGGGCACGCACTCGGTCTGGTTCAACGAGCGACTGTTGACGAGCCCCGAGCAGGCCGTCGCCGAGTGCGTTATGCTCACGAGTCGGCGCTTGCAGAGCCAGCCCGACTCGGCGCGCGCTCTCGCGTATCAGCAGCAGGTGCAACCGAAGACACAGGTGAGCCTGCCCGAGAGCGTCGAGCAGAACCGCAACTACTCGCTCATTGCCGAGTGCCCCGAGTGCAAGGGCCAACTCGAACACGCTTCGGGGTGCGATTTCTGCCGCGACTGCGGCTACTCGAAGTGCAAGTAGACTCTCCGATGGTTCGCGGCAACGGCGGCGCATAAGGCCCGCGACTGAGCGGGTGGGCAAATGAGTCGGGCGGAGGGGTTGAGCGCGCAAACCCCCTCCGCCCGACTCATTTTTAAGTCCCCTGCAAACGTCCCACACTTCGTACAAAGTCCACGCGTGATGCGACGCGCGTTTAATTCACGCCGCATCGGAAGGCGCGTATAACTTCGCGCCCTTGGACTCTTTTTTAGACTTGCACTTTAGAGCATTGATGATATTATCTGCCGCCTCCGGTGGTAGTAGCAGTCCCGCGGCTAAGAGCCCTCGCGCCGCCGTATCGGGTTAGTTGCCTTACGAATTGGGTACAACCGAATACGCATCTGCCGGTTTCGCGCCGCCGCTCCGTTCACGCGTGCGCGCGGTGTCGAACGTCTCTGTCCGGCTCTGCCTCCGCAACCCCTACGGCGCGGGCCACGTCCGCATCCGTCGAGGTGGAAGGGTGGCCGGATTAAGAATTTCATCCTCGTATACTCTCGGAGGTCAGGATTGTCTATCTTCACCCGCCCTTACCGCATGGCCGCGCTCCGCCTCAACATATGGTGGCGCGGGAGTTCAATCGGATGTGATCCGCGCACCAGAAGGGCCGTCAAAGGCGTGACACTTATACACGTCACGACGGCCGACACGGATACAACCTTTCCGCAGATGTTACTGCGGCGGCCGCACGAGCTTTCCGTCACTGGCGCGCACAGCTCGAACTGGACGCGCAAATCGGAGGAGGAACTCAATCTAAAAGCGAACGTATATTTTTACGCGGGGGTCGCGTTCGCGGTGCCCTATGGTGGCACCGCGCTGGTGTTCGGCCCTGAGTGTGCGGCAAAGCATACGGGCTCGGCCACACTATTTAACACGGGGGATGTCGCACACGGCAAGCTCAAACTCGACCTGCGGAAGAAGGGTGACACGCTCAGAGCCTTCGTACATAGGAACCTGATACCGCTGCGCCGCTGGCGTGAAGAATTCAGAAAACACCTCGCCGCGCATTTCTCCGACCCTGCCCATTATTTCGACGGCGAACCGTGCGTGCCGGGGCCTAACGAGCTGTTCAGCATGAACAAGGACAGACCTTCCGCGTGGCGTTATGAGGTCAGATTCCGCGAGGGGCAGAACCTCTTCGACGTGCTCGAATGGAGCGGCCGACCAGGTCTCAAAATAAGGCTTCTAAAGGAGGCCAAGGAGCTGGCGGCGCTCTCGGACGCCGACGTTCTCCCGCGCTTGAATCAATTCATAGGGCGTGCAATCATTCCCCAGGGGTCTGCACACGGGCAGGAGATAATCGAGGAAACTCAGCGACGAGCAAGGGGAAGGATGGGTTTATGAAGTTTGACTACGATAAGCTGACCATCGTTGGGTTCAACGGGTCGGTCGAGGGCGAATGCGGGTACGCCGTGGCCGTCGCGAGGTATGAACCCACGGGTAAACACCTGAGGCTCGCGTTCCCGGCCGCCGAGATGGAGCTGTTGAAGGATTTGCGCCGACCGGGAGAGGAGATCCCACGCATCCCCCCCGAAGCTTACGAGCCCGAGGGGCGTCCTTCGCTCGACGACGAGTCCGTCATCAGGGGATACGAAGAGAGGGGCAGGCTCACACTCTTCCGCGAGGGCCTATGGTTCAAGGCCGACCACAACGCGATGGTGCTCTACGTCACGCAGCGGATGCTCGACACCGCCAGGGAGGAGTTGCGCCCCGCGCCCCTCGAAGATGTATTCCGCAACGTGCTCAAAGAGGAGCCGCGTTGGGAACTGTTGTCCGAGTCGCCCGAGATAGTCTGGGTGACCTGCGCCTCCGTGGACGCAGCCTTCCTGCTGATAGACCATTGGTGCAAGGGGCTTCGGCACGAGTGCATCGGCCGCCTGATTAGATTCATCGAGAGCGGGGAGCGGGACAGGGAGGCGCTCGGCGAGGCGGAGGCCGCGGTCGAGATGGCGCTCGCGGCGGCGCGGAGCTACGTGCTGCGCGAAGACCTGTTCCTCCTCTACAGCATCGTGCTGACCTACACGTCCCCGCTGATGGTCAAAAACATATTCGAGATGGGGATACTGCCCGAGTTCAAGAAGACCGAGTGGACGCAAGCGGTGTTCGACGAACAGCGGCATCTACTCCTGAAGGCGTTCCACGAGAGGGCGCAGGCAAAAATCGCCGCGCGGGCCGGGGCAGCTTCGGCCGGGGCGGGCGGGCGCGCTCTGCTCGGGGAGATACTCGCGCACACAGACGAGCGCTCTCCCGAAGAGCTGATGAGCAAAGTCGCCGAGGCCGTCGCGGAAGTCGGCCGCGCGCAGGAAGGGCACGCGCAGTTCGTCAAGGCGAAAGAGTGTGCGGAGTCCTTCATGCGCCGGTTCAAACCCGACTTGGCCGTGTACAAAGAGATAGTCGAAGAGCTGAAGCGGAACATCGTGCTCATCAAGGTCGAGACAGAGCCGAGGCTCAAGGTCTTCGCCTCAGACCCAATCTTCTACCTCCTGCCGCGCACCACACGCCTCAGGGAGACGAAGGAGGTCAACTTCTACGACTTCCTCGAAGTCGTTCGCGACCACATGGACGATTACAGGAGAGCGAACGAAGGAAGATGTACCCCACTCGCGCGCTACGCGCTGGAAGAGGCGAAAGACGTTCCCGAACGCTTCCAGGTCGCAAGACGCTAAGCCCACATGCAGAAACCGACCGACCCCTTGTCGCGCGCTCCAAAAGCGTTGGAGGACTATTGCGGTAGTTACTCAGAGGCCGTGTCGAAGGTGATGGACTTCGGCCGCGCCCTCTGGAAACTCGCCTTCCTCAAGCCCCCCGGCGGCTCCGCGATCCAGACCGAAAGAGAGCAGCACCAGAAGGAGAAAATCCTGAGCGCGAAGTATGGCTGGGAGGTGCATCACGCCCCCGTCCATCACCACGTCGTGGATGTCCACCAACTGACGGACAAGAAGCGGTTCTTCTCCGATGTCTTCCTGCTCAACCTCTTCACCGACCACCTTCAGGAGAAGGGGCTCTACGTCCTCACGACGGCCAACAACTACGCGTGGCTGAACGGCGCGGTCTTCGAGCCCGTCACGCTCGTCCGCCACTTCCTCGGCGGCCTTAAGGCTGAGACCGACCTGCGCTACTTCGTCAGGCGAGACATAAGGATGAAGTACGGCTACGAGATGTCGTCGCTCACGGCCCACTTCTTCCACTTGCTGGCCGACTCCGTCAACAAGAGGCTGGAAGCGGGAGACCTCTTACTACGCGCTGATGGGATGAGTGAGTCCGGCCGCAACTGTAGTTACAAGGACGGCTTCAGCAGCGTCCTTTGGAATGCCTTGAAGGAAGACGGGCAGTGGAATGGCGCGGAGGAGAAGGATGATAACGACGACGATGACACCTACGAGCCCGGCATCGTCAAGATGTTCGTCGAGTGTTGTAGAGATGCGAGGTACTTGAGGGCGGCGGACTGGAGGCCGGGCTACATCCGCATCGAGACGCAGTTCTTCGACGCCGAATACCTCGTCTCGCGGCTCTTCGGACTGCCGACAAAAATCTCCGGGTTCGATGACCTTTTCGGCGGCGGCGGCCTCATACTCTCGGAGGACTCGCAGGCGGGCGCGGCAGCAGCGGCAGCAGCAGCAGCGGACGCAGACGCCGTGGTGGAGACAGACGAGGCGGACGCGGACGGCGACGCGTCATCGCCCGCCCCGCCTAGGCGCGGGCGTCTGAACGGCCGGACGATACTCATCAAGGGCCGCTTCGGTACCGGCAAGTCGCTGCTCTCCATGCAACTCGCCGTCGAGGTCGCGAGGAAGGGCGGGCTGGCTTGGATAATGCCGCAGGAGCAGACGGTCGAGGAGTGCCTGTACGCGCTCGAATCCATGGCGGTGCTGCCGCGCGACGGCTCCGTCATCGTCGCCAAGACCGCGTCCGAGGCGCTGAAGGTGCTGCGCCGCAGGGACGGCGACCGCGGCGCTCTGATAATCCTCAACGTCCTCTCGAAGAAGTCTTACAAAAACTTCCTCGACGCCTTCGCCGACAAAGCCACGGACACGAGGCTCTACCCGTTGCGCGTGGTGAGCGTAGACCCGATTAACAGCATCTCGCGGCCGAGGCAGGAGGCGGCCGAGTTGCGTGCTCTGGTTTTCGAGAAGCTCAAGGAGGTGCGCGAGGCCGGCACCAACATCATACTCGTGGCTGAGGAGGAGAGCGACCCGAAGGGCCAGGCCCGCTCCAAGCAGAGCGCGGCCTTCGAGCAGAACATCGCGGACACGGTCATTCACCTCTCCATCAACAAGCAGCAGAACAACAACTACGCACAGCGCTATTTCGAGGTGACCAAGTCGAGGTACCAGCGCGAGCAGCGCGGCGAGCACGCCTTCTCCATCGTGCCGGGCAGGGGGTTCCGCATATTCCCATCGACGGCCGCCGTCCGCGCACGGATATACACGCGCGGCGCGAGCCCGCCCGCCTACAACATCGATATCGAGCCGCAGTCGCTCACGAACCGGCTCGGCGATGGCTCGGTGATGCGCGGCGACGTGATCGTCTTTCAGGGCCCAAGCGGGACGTTCAAGACGCCGCTCGGCGTCCCCTTCGTGCTCGGCTCCGACGCCCGCGACGCGAAGGAGTCCACCCCCGGCAGACGCCCGAAGCGGTCGCTCTTCATTGCCACGCGCGACAACAAGCCGACCGTCGAGCGGCTGTTTAAGGAGTTCGAGCTAAAGTATCTCAAGGGCGGGCCGAACACGCGCATGACAAAGAAGAGCATTGAGGAGGTCGTCATCAGCCCGATGCGGCACGGCTACGTCCAGCCCGGCTATATCCTCCAGTCGCTGATCGACGAGTTCGACAAGGCCGAGCTTGAAGACTACTCCATAGACCGCGTGATGATAGACAACATTTCGCACTGGGAGATGAGCTGCCCCTTCATCAGGGACGACGAGGCATTCGGCAACACCCTCCTCGACTTTCTCAGGCGGCGAAGGGTCACGAGCCTTATCATCTGCGGCGAGCCGTCGCGCGACGCGCGCTCAGTGTTGCAGCAGTCGATCGTTGACAACGCCGACTGCGTGCTCAGGTTCAGCCGTTCAGGAAACAGAGGGCGGCAGCGCATCTATATGCGGGTCGTGAAGACTCACAACATCGAGGCGCGCGAAGACTACTTCGAGTTGATACGCACCGGGGATGAGATTGAGTTCGAGCCTTACTCACAGAGGGGAGGGTGAACTTTGAGCCCGCCCCCCCCGTCACTACTTAACGTCTGGGATGTAGAGGGAGTATGCGCGGTTAAGGAGCCCCACGCCGCCGCCGTGGCCCGCCAGCAGTTCCAGCATTTTCCGCCGGATGGTATCGTCCGTATCACCGAATATCGAGGCGACACTCACGTTCGCGCCGGGCGTCATGAGATACGCGAACACGCGGGCCATGCCGCAGTTCGCAATGAAGTCCGGGATTATCCCGAACTCCTTGTCGGCCTCAATCTGCGTCGTAAGCGAGTGCTCGGCCATCTCGCTGATGTCCTTGAGTTCGCTGATGTCCTTTATCTCGCTTACGTCCCTGCCGTCGTTGCCATCTCCCACGACGCCGTCGGCTTCGTCCTTTGCCTCGAACGAGAAGGGCACGTTTGAACCGCAGGCGATGGTGTTCACGCCCGCGCCCCGCAGCTTCCGTATGATTGACGAGTTGACGGTGTAGGACGCGGCGGCGGGCACGAAGATGTCTGCCTCCACTTTCCAGAACTCTTCCGACTCCTCGACAGACCCCGTCTCGCAGTCGCGCGGCAAGCAACTCCTCTCGCGGCGCTGTAGGAGGTCGTTCACGTTCAGCCCGTCATCATCGACCGCCCAAGATCGGCGCTGCCCCACGCCGTTACCGCTCCCGAGCGCGTTCGCGAGGCTTAGTACGCCGACGACGCGCGCGCCCTCGCCCGCGAGATAGAAGGCGGCCGAGCCTCCGACCTCGCCGAAGCCCTCTATCAGAACGCGCTTGCCCTCAAGTCGCTCCCCCCTGAATTCGTAGTAGTGGCGCAGAGACCTCGCAAGCCCGTAGCCGGTTATCATGTTGGCGACCATGAACGACCCCGGCGGGTCGGGAAGGTACATCTCCACGCCGTCGTTGAGCTGGCCGAATATCCTCCCATACTCTCCCTCCGTGAGTCTGAAGTGGCCGCGTACAATGCCCTCCTGCGGGTGTGAGAGGTCGAGCAGGTCGTGTGTCAACCTCTTGACTTCGCCCTCTCTGACGTTCAGGTCGCCGCCCGTGCCATAGCAGTTGCGCAGGAATAGCCTGATGGCCCTGTACCAGCGGCTCAGCACGCCTCTCATTTTCTCTTCGTCGCGCGGATCGAAGTTGACTTTGATGACAGACTTCGCGCCTCCGATGGCGGGGCCGGAGATGCGAAACTTCACCTCCATCGTCTTCGCGAGGAAGACTGCTTCCTCCCTCGTCGCGTTCTCGCGCATGCGCGTACCGCCGCCGGCCGCGCCGCCGCGTAGCGAGTTGATGACCAGCCATCCGACCGAGTCCGTCTCGTCGTCGTTCCATTCAAGCGTCAGCAGCGGCCGAACCTTGAAGAACTCTTTGTACTTTCGATATCCATCGTCAGTCATCTCTAGTCTCCGTCGACCCTGAAGAGGTGGTACTGCTTTTCCCCCCTGCTCAGGAGCAGGAACCGACCGCCGCCTATCGCGTCTTCGGGCCGCACGCGCATGGAAACGTCGGCCACCCTCTTGTAGTTGAGGTAGATGCCGCCGCTCTGAATCAGGCGCTTCGCCTGCGCCTTGCTCGGCACCTGCTTGTCGCCCTCGGTCATCGTGGCGAGCCCGGACTCGAACACGAGATCGACGACGGACATCCCCTCGCCGCCGAGGCGCTCGCTGTCCAAGGGGGTGGAGGGCACGTAGCCGAACGCCTCGCCGATGTCGGCGTCGTCGGCCCCCGCGGCCTCGCCGCCGAAGATGGCGCGCGTCGCACGCTCGGCGTTCGCCAGTGCCTCGTCGCCGTGGAGCATCCTCGTCACCTCGCGCGCGAGCCTCCGCTGTGCCTCACGCTTCTGCGGCTCGGAAGCCACCGCGCTCTCGTACTCCGCTATCTCCTCTTCGGAGAGCCAAGTGAAGTATTTGAGATGGGCGATGACCGAGGCGTCGTCGCTGTTCAGGAAGTATTGATAGAAGCTGTAGGGCGTCGTGTAGTGCTTCGGGAGCGAAGGGTCGGCGTTGAGCCACACGCTGCCCGATTCGGTCTTACCGAACTTGACGCCCTTCGGGTCCATCAACAGCGGCAGGACGAGCCCGTAGGCTCGCGCGCCCTGCTCGCCGCGCACGCGCCTTATGAGGTCAACACCCGCGAGTATGTTGCCCCATTGGTCACTGCCGCCCATCTGTAGCGTACAGCCGTGCCTTTCGTTGAGTACGAGGAAGTCGTAAGCCTGAAGCAGCATGTAGCTGAACTCGGTGTAAGTTATACCTTGCTCCATCCTGCGCTTGACCGACTCCCTTGAGAGCATGGAGTTGATGGAGAAGTTCTTCCCTACGTCGCGCAGGAAGTCTATGAGTGGGATGCTCGTCAGCCAGTCGGCGTTGTTGATTATGAGCGCGGGATTGTCCTTGGCGTCAAAGTCGAGGAAGTGGCTCAACTGCTCTTTGATCTTCTGTAGATTGTGTTCGACCTGCTCCTTCGTGAGCAGTTGCCGCTCGTTCACCTTGCCGCTGGGGTCGCCTATGAGCCCCGTGCCGCCGCCGACGATGGCGATGGGCCTGTGGCCGTGGCGCTGTAGCCGCGCGAGCGACATTATGGGGAGCAGCGAACCGACGTGCAGGCTCGGCGCCGAAGGGTCGAATCCGATGTATGCGGTGACCGACTCCTTCGCCAGAGCTGTTTGCAGCCCTTCAGTGGCGTCGTAAATCATGCCGCGCCACATAAAGTCATCGAATACGTTCGTCGAATTACTCATGCCGTCGCCTCCCGCCCCGCCCGCCGAAGTACTTCAGCGGGCGGGGTAATATTCCCATATACGTTTCGTCGCGCCTTCGGCCGTGAAGATGTGATACCGGCGTCCCGAGAAGGAACAGACGATAGATCGTTTTTAGAGTAATACGAGAACGGGTTTTAGTGAAGAGCTTGCATACGCATTCTCGCGGCGGGGAACGTATTGCCGCCCTTCGTGTCTAATGCTATGTTAGGCCGCCTCCTTGAAACTGCGACAGTCCGCCTTAATCGATTGAGTAGCCCGCAAGTCACAGAGAGCCCCTGCGTTCTTTCTGTCGGGAGCGGGCCGAAGTCCGCCCGGCGAGCAATGATAACGTACAATGATAACGTACATAGACGGCTCTCCTTGAGGCCACGAGTGATGCGCTTGAAAAATATCACCGCACTATTTCTGACTCTCCAACTCTTATTCGGCCCCTTCACACAACCCGCGCGGAGGGTTTACGCCAAAGGCATGAGTGAAGACGCACGTACAATTGACGCCTCGGCAAGTGAAGACGACGCGGCGCGGGATGCGCAGGCGCGCAAAGGTCTCGTCTTCCGTCTGGGCGAAGGTGCGGAGGAGTCGGGCGCGGCTGCGCCCCGGCCTACACAAGCGCCCGCCGAGAGGCTCTCCGATGCGGAGACCGCGCGAGTGTTACAGCGCCTCCCGCCTTTGAAGGCGGACGAGGCGGACGCGAAGGAGTTCGCACTGCGCGAGCGCTCGCTCCCTGCGCCGCGCGCGGGGGCGACCGTCTTGAACGCGTTCCCTTCGGACGAGGAGCGGCGCGCGCCTGACGCGGACGCGGGGCGCGAGTTGCGCGTCGTTCGCTACTCGCCGCAGGGCGACGTGCCGCTCGCGCCGCAGTTGAGCGTGACCTTCTCGCAGCCGATGGTCGCCATCACCTCGCAGGAAGATGCGGCGCTCGTCGCGCCCGTGCGCATGTCGCCTCAGCCGCCCGGCCGCTGGCGTTGGCTCGGCACGAAGACGCTCGTCTTCGACCCGGAGGCCGAGCGGCTCCCGATGGCGACCGAGTTCACTGTGAGCATCCCCGCCGGTACGCGAGCGGCGTCCAACGAGGGGGGCGGCGCGACGATGTCGCCGGTCACTTGGAAGTTCTCGACGCCCCCGCCGAAGCTCTTGAGTAAGTACCCTTCGGACATCCCCGCGCGGCGCGACGCGATAATCTTCCTCGCCTTCGACCAGAAGGTTAACCCCGAAGCGGTTCTTCGCACGGTGCGTGTGAACGCGGGCGCGCGCACGTTGAAGGTTCGGCTCGCGAGCGAAACGGAAGTGAACGGCGACGGGAACGTGAAGGGACTCGCGCAGGGGGCGGGCGAGGGGCGCTGGCTCGCACTGCGCGCCGTCGGCGAGGATGGTGAGGCGCGCGATGCGCTCCCGCAAGACTCTCCCGTCAACGTCACGGTCGGCCCCGGCACGCCCTCGGCCGAAGGGCCGCGCACGACCGCGACGCCGCAAGCCTTCTCGTTCAGAACTTACGGCGCGCTGCGCGTGACGAACCACGAGTGCGGTTACAATAAGCGCTGCTCGCCACGGGACAATTGGAGCATTACCTTCAGCAACCCGCTCGACCGCGAGGCGTTCGATCCCGCGCAGGTGAAGATTGAGCCGGAGGTGCCGAACGCCACCATCAACGTCTACGGCCAGACGATGTACATCAGCGGCGCGAAGCGCGGGCGCACAACCTATAAGGTCACGCTCGATTCGTCGCTCCGGGACGATTTCGGACAGGCGCTCGGGGCTTCCGCTCCGCTCACGTTCAACGTTGGCGCGGCCGACCCCGCGCTCCTCTCCACGGGCAACTTCGTCGTGCTCGAACCGTCGAACGACCCGCGCCTCTCCGTCTACACCATCAACCACGCGGCATTGAAGGTCAGCCTCTACGCGGTCGCGCCCGAAGACTACGAGCGCTACGTCGCATACATGCGCTTCGTCTCGGGCTACTACTCCGAAGGCGAGCGCAAGCAGACGACGCCTCCGGGCCGCCTCGTCGCGTCGAAGACCGTGCAGGTTCGGACGAGCCCCGACGAGACCGTCGAGACGAAGCTCGACCTCGCGCCCGCGCTGCGTCAGGGCTTAGGCAACGTCTTCGTCGTCGTGGAGCCGACGATGCACGCGAAGGGCAGCGAGCGCGAGGCGCTTCGCACGTGGGTTCAGGTGACGGGCATCGGGCTCGACGCGTTCGCTGACCGGGAGCAGCTAATCGGGTGGGCGACGGCGCTCGGCGACGGTCGCCCGCTCGAAGGCGTCGAGCTGTCGCTGCACCCGACGGGCGTGCGCGCGACGAGCGGGCGTGACGGCACCGTGCGGCTTGCGCTTCCCGCGAAGGCGGGCGCGCCCACGAGTCTTCTGCTCGCGCGGCGCGGCGCGGACACGGCCTTCCTGCCGGAGCGTAGCGACTGGTGGGGCGACACGTCGGCGTGGGTCAGGAGCGAGGCGGGCGAAGAGCTTCGCTGGTACGTCTTCGACGACAGGAAGATGTACCGCCCCGACGAGGAGGTGAGCGTCAAGGGCTGGCTCAGGCGCGTGGGCGCGGGGCGCGGCGGCGACGTGGGCGCGCTCGCGGGCGCGGCCGAGTCCGTGAGCTACACGCTGTCGGACTCGCGCGGCAACGAGGTCTTGAAGGGCTCGGCGCGACTGAACGCGCTCGGCGGCTTCGACGCGAAGTTGAAGCTGCCCGCGACGATGAACCTCGGCGCTGCCGCGTTGCGTTTTCAGGCGGCGGGCGGAAGCGGCGCGGGGTCGAACCGCGACCACTATCATTCGTTTCAGGTTCAGGAGTTCCGTCGGCCCGAGTTCGAGGTGAGCGCACATGCGTCCGAGGGGCCGTTCTTCGTCGGCGGCCACGCGCAGGCGACCGTCTCCGCGAGCTACTACGCGGGCGGCGGCCTCGCGGACGCCGAAGTCAACTGGCGTGTGACGGCCGCGACGGCGCAGTTCACTCCGCCGAATCTCGGCGACTACACCTTCGGCAAGTGGACTCCTTGGTGGGAGCGCGCGAGCGGCAGCTACTCCTCGCGCACGCCCGCGGACATGCAGACATACAAGGCCAAGACCGACGCGTCGGGCAGGCACGTACTGCGCCTTGACTTCGACTCCGTCAACCCGCCTCAGCCCTCGACCGTCACGGCCGAGGCGAGCGTCACGGATGTTAACCGTCAGACGTGGACTTCCGCCACGACGATGCTCGTGCACGCCTCGCAGCTATACGTGGGCTTGAAGAGCGAGCGCCTGTTTGTGGAGGAGGGTCAGCCGCTCGTCGTCTCTTCGATTGTGAGCGACATCGACGGGCGATTGGTCGCGGGGCGCGAGGTACGTATGCGCGCGGCGCTCCTTGAGTGGAAGTTCTCGAAGGGCAAGTGGTCGCAGGTCGAGTCTCGTACGGAAGAGTGCGTGATTAAGTCCGCGAGCGACGCGGTGAAGTGTACGTTCCGGCCGAAGGCGGGCGGTATGTATCGCGTGACCGCGCGCGTTCTGGACGACCACGAGCGGCCGAACGAGAGCGAGTTGACGTTGTGGGTCGCGGGCGGCAAGCAGCCGCCCGAGCGCGGCGTCGAGCAGCAGAAGGTCGAGCTTATCCCTGGCGCCAGGGACTACCGCGCGGGCGAGACCGCCGAGATACTCGTGCAGTCGCCCTTCGCGCCCGCCGAAGCCATTTTGACGTTGCGCCGCTCGGGGCTGGTGCGCACGGAGCGCTTCCGAATGGACGGGCCTTCGCACACGTTGAAGATTCCCGTCGAGGACGCATACACGCCGAACCTGCACGTGCAGGTTGACCTCGTCGGCGCCGCCGCGCGGACGAATGATAAGGGCGAGGCCGACGAAAATCTGCCGAAGCGCCCCGCGTTCGCCTCGGGCGAGATAAACCTTTCCGTTCCGCCGCTCGCGCGCAAGCTTCAGGTCGTGGCGACGCCGCGCGAACGCGCGCTTGAGCCGGGCGGCGAGACGACGGTCGCCGTCGAAGTGAAGGACGCGTCTGGTCGTGCGATGCAGGGGAGCGAGCTTGCCGTCGTGGTTGTTGACGAGTCAGTCCTTGCGCTCACGGGCTACAAGCTCGACGACCCGCTCTCCATCTTCTACTCGGAGCGCGGCGCGGACGTTACCGACTATCACCTGCGCCAGAACGTCCTGCTGCGCGACCCCGGCGACATCGGGACAGGCGCGGGCGGCGGCGGGGCGACGGCAGCGTACACAATCTACGACGGGGCCGCGAACATGAACGCGCAACTGAAGAGTAGCCCCGCGCCGCCGCCCGTTCGCGCCATGAGGTCGCGGTCGAGCGGCGTGCCCGAGGCCGAGGCCGACGAGTCCGCGGAGCAGCAGCAGGCTATACGAATGCGCGCCGACTTCAACGCGCTCGCGGTCTTCGCGCCCTCTGTTACGACAGACGCGCAGGGGCGCGCGGAGGTCAAGGTCAAAGTCCCGGACAACCTGACGCGCTACCGCGTCATGGCGGTCTCGGTCGCGGGCGGGCGTCAGTTCGGCTCGGGCGAGTCTTCGATAACCGCGCGCCAGCCTCTCATGGTTCGCCCTTCGGCGCCGCGCTTCCTGAACTTCGGCGACCGCTTCGAGCTGCCCGTCGTGATACAGAACCAGACCGACAAGACGGCGGAGGTTGACGTGGCCGTGCGCGCGGCCAACGCGGAGTTGACGGAAGGGCAGGGCCGACGCGTGCGCGTACCCGCGAACGACCGCGTGGAGGTTCGCTTCCCCGCGTCCGCCTCGCGCGCAGGGAAGGCGACGTTTCAGGTCGGCGCGATGTCTGGACGCTTCGCCGACGCGGCCCAGGTAGAGCTTCCCGTCTGGACGCCCGCGACGACCGAAGCCTTCGCGACCTACGGCGAGCTGGACGCGAGCGGCGCAATCGTCCAACCCGTCAAGGCACCCGCGAACGTCTTCAAGCAGTTCGGCGGGCTCGAAGTTCAGACCTCCTCGACGCAGCTTCAGGCTTTGACCGACGCGGTACTCTACCTCGTCGCCTATCCATACGAGTGCTCCGAGCAGTTGTCGTCGCGCGTGATGGCTGTCGCCGCGCTGCGCGACGTGCTGACGGCCTTCAAGGCCGAAGGGATGCCCAAGCCCGAGGAGATGAAGGCGGCCGTCGCGCGCGACATTGAGCGGCTGAAGGGGATGCAGAACGACGACGGGGGCTTCGGCTTCTGGCGTCGAGGCGATCAGGATTGGCCCTACCTCGGCATACATGTCGCGCACGCTCTGACGCGCGCGAAGGAGAAGGGCTACGACGTTCCGCAGACGATGCTCGACCGCTCGAAGTCCTACCTACGCGCGATTGAGTCGCACATACCGAAACGCTACGGGCGCGACGCGCGCAACTCTCTCATCGCCTACGCGCTCTACACGCGCGCGCGAATGAATGATGCGGACGCCGCACGCGCTCGCAAACTTATCGCCGATAACGGGCTTGAAAAGCTCCCGCTCGAAGCAATCGGCTGGCTGCTGCCCACACTCTCCGCCGACAAGGCTTCGGCGACGGAGACGGCCGCGATAAGGCGTCTGCTCGACAACCGCGCTGAGGAGACCGCAGCCACGGCGCACTTCGTCACCTCATACGCGGACGACGACTATCTTCTGCTTCGCTCCGACCGGCGCGCCGACGGAGTCATACTCGAAGCTCTCATCGGCGACGAGCCCGCGAGCGACCTCATACCGAAGATCGCGCGCGGCCTGCTCGCGCACCGAACGAAGGGGCGCTGGGAGAACACACAGGAGAACGCCTTCGTGCTGCTCGCGCTCGACCGGTACTTCCGCACCTACGAGAAGGCGACGCCCGACTTCGTCGCGCGCGCCTGGCTCGGCGACGCGTACGCGGGCGAGCAGCAGTTCAAGGGCCGCTCTACAGACCGACAGCAGTTCGACGTGCCGATGAGTTACATGGCGGAGAAGGCGGGCGGCGCGCCGCAAAATCTCGTCTTGCAGAAGGAGGGCGCGGGCCGTCTCTACTACCGCATAGGCATGCAGTACGCGCCGTCGTCTCTGAAGCTCGCGCCCGCCGACTACGGCTTCACGGTCGAGCGCGCATACGAGGCCGTCGATAATCCTTCGGACGTTCGCCGCGACGCGGACGGCATTTGGCACATCAAGGCGGGCGCGAAGGTTCGCGTACGGCTGACGATGGTAGCGCCGACGCGCCGCTACCACGTCGCGCTCGTAGACCCTCTGCCCGCCGGTCTCGAAGCGTTGAACCCCGCGCTCGCGGTCACGGGCAGCGTCCCCGAAGACGACAACTCGGAAGTCAACGCGAAGACCTCGCCCTTCGGCTGGTGGTGGTGGTCGCGCCCCTGGTTCGAGCACCAGAACCTTCGCGACGAGCGCGCGGAAGCCTTCGCGTCGCTCCTCTGGGAGGGCGTCTACAACTACACATACTTCGCGCGCGCGACGACGCCCGGCACGTTCGTAGTCCCGCCCCCGAAGGCCGAAGAGATGTACCACCCCGAGACCTTCGGCCGCGGAGCAACAGACCGCGTGATAGTCGAATAGGCGTGAGCACAGAACCGCGAGCGGAAGCCTCGCGGGTGTTGGCGAATTTACCACCGCAGACAGAGAGGCACGGCTAGTTGAATCTCAGCCGTGCCTCTCTGTCTGCGGTGGTGGAACTACCCGCGAGGCTTCCGCTCGTGGTTCTGATTGAAGCCGAACTTAGCGCGCGCTCTCTTTCTCGGAGCGCAGGTTGTTCGTCACGGAGAAGACGCCCGAGACGCCGTTCGCCAGTATGTATGCCATGCGGCGGTCGCCCTCGTTCGACACGACGCCTTCGAGCGTGATGTGGCCGCCGTTGACGACGATGTGTACGGACGGGTTGACGCCGCGACCGTAGCGGAAGAGCGGGCTGTTCCAGCCGAAGAGCGCGTGGTACGTGCGCGCGCGTATATTGTCGTCGAACGAGGAGAGCGGGAGAACCTCTATGTTGTTCACCACGCGCTCGACGCCCGCGAGCTTCGCGACGCGGCGCTCGGCGTCCTTGCGCGTCGAGGGCTGCACGACCTGCCCGTAGAGCTTCACGGTCGAGCCTTCAATCTCGTATTCGAGATTATCGAACACGCCGTACCACGGGAGCGTCACAAGCTCCTTCCGAACCTTCTTCGCGAGCTGAGTCTGCGCCGACGACTGCTCGGTCGCGGGCGCTGCCACTACTGCTGCCGACGCCGAAAGCATGAGCGCCGCGGCGATTGCGAGAACCTTACCCTTGAACATATTCATCCTTATTATTCCTCTCTAAAAAACGGTCAATCGTTCACTGATTTAGATGAAATACCCGTGTCCCGAGTTGCAGAACGGCGCGCGTATAGGCAACCTCACCCGGAGAAGCAATCTTTCGTTGAAATCGCCGGGAAGCTTTCGCAACGCGTGCCCGCGATAATCGTTCGTCGGAAACTTTTTACGCGAGGCCCGACTGAATCGTTGAGTAAAACTCCGAATCGACAGACGCTCGGCACGCCGAGACTGTCCCCGCCCGAAGAGACGAGCCGCACGCCCGCCGCGCGCCGCCCGTCCTCCTTCGCCGCGCTCAGGCACAGGGACTTCCGACTCTTCTGGTCGGGCCAGTTCGTCTCCATCATCGGCTCGCAGATGCAGATGGTGACGGTCAACTGGCACGTCTACATCCTCACACATTCGGCCGCCGCGCTCGGGCTCGTCGGGCTCGTGCGCGTCGTGCCGATAATCGTCTGCTCGCTCGTCGGCGGCGTCGTGGCCGATGCCTTCGACCGCAAGCGGCTCCTGCTCGCGACGCAGAGCGTGATGCTCTTAAGTGCCGCCGCTCTCGCGCTCTTCACAGCCTCGGGGATGGAGAGCGTCTGGCCCATCTACCTTCTGACGGCCGTCTCTTCGGCGGCGACGGCATTCGACAATCCGGCGCGACAGGCGCTTCTGCCTTCGCTCGTGTCGGAGCGCGACTTCCCGAACGCGGTCAGCATCGGCTTCGTGGCGTTTCAGGTGGGGATGGTCGCCGGGCCCGTGCTCGGCGGCCTGGCGCTCGCGCGCTTCGGCCCCGCGTCGGTCTACGCATTCAACGCCGTGTCGTTCGTCGCGGTCATCACGGCGGTGCTGCTCATACGCGCCTCCGGCAAGGCGAAGGCGGACGAGTCGGGCCAGGTCAGTCTCGCGGCGATGAAGGAGGGGCTTAAGTTCGTCTGGCGCACGCCCATCATGGTGCAGACGATGTCGTTAGACTTCGTCGCGACCTTCTTCGCGTCGGCGACCGCGCTGCTGCCGATATTCGCGCGCGACATTCTGCGCGTCGGCGAGCACGGCTACGGAGTGCTCGCGGCGGCCTCCGCGTTCGGCGCGGTGCTGACGGGCCTCCTGCTCGCGCGCAGGCCCGCCGGGTGGGGGCGTCCCGGCCTCGTCATACTCGTCGCGGTCGGAGTCTACGGCGCGGCGACAATCGTCTTCGGGCTATCGCGAAGCTACTATCTCTCGCTCTTCATGCTCGCGATCACGGGCGCGGCCGACACTGTGAGCACCGTCATACGACAGACCATACGCCAGCTCATCACGCCCGACCGCCTGCGCGGGCGCATGACCTCCGTCAACATGATCTTCTTCATGGGCGGGCCGCAGTTGGGTGAACTCGAAGCCGGACTACTTGCGGCCGCGGCCGGAGCGCAGGCGTCGGTCGTCGTGGGCGGCATCGGCTGCGTCCTCGCGGTGATGTTTATGGCGTCGAGGGCGCGTGAGCTTCTGCGCTACCGCTTCTCGCGCGGCGAAGAGTCGGCCTCGCGTGGATGACGCAAGACTCTTGCAAGACGCGGCGCGCTCGGCCTACCATCAGCCGAAACCGAAATCAACCTATGAGGAGGACAAAACGCTTGATGGATACGCCCGAGCCGTCGCACGCGGACGCAGACACGAGCAACGAAGAGAGAGACGCGGGCGGCGATGACTCGCTGCAAGACCTCTCGCGCGAACAGCGAGACCTCGCGCGAGAGCGCCTCGGCGGCGAACTCGGCCGCGACCCGAACGAAGATGAGATAGACAACTGGCTTCGCCGTCAAACTGAAGGATATTGAGCTAAGGCAAAAGTAAAAAGGTAAAAGGCAGAAGTGAAGAAGGATGAGAGTAAGGCTTACTCTTATCCTTCTTCATTGAAAACAGAGCGGCCTTCATCAACCTTGATTGATGAAGGCCGCTCTGTTTTGCAGGCGAAACCTTTTGCCTTTTACCTTTGCCTTACCGTCAAGGCGTGACGGTGATGTGGTTGTCAACGCCTGTGACGCCTTTGATGGCGTAGGCGAGACGCTCGGCCTTGCGCTTGAGCGCGTCTGAGTTGACGTTGCCGGTTAGACTGGCGCGACCGTTGATGATGGTCGCGGTCACGCCGGCGGCGGAGAGTTCCGTGTCATCCGTCAGAGCCTTGTCGAGCTTCGTTTGAAGCGAGGCGTCGTCGTGCGCGGGGGCCGCGGGAGCCGTCGTCGCGGGCGGCGCGTTCGTCGTCGTCGTAGAAGCGGGCGGCGCTTGTATGATGACGGGCGCGGGCTGCTGCGTCACGGGCGCGGGCTGCGTGATGATTATCGGCGTCGGCTGCGTCGCGGGCTGCGAGACGATGACCGGCGTCTGCGTCATGGGCGTCGGCTGCGTGGCCGATGTGCGTATATTGACGTTGGTCTCGGAGTCGCCTCGCGAGTTCGTCAGAAATAGAAAGATGATCGCCGTCGCCGCTATCGCGAGCAGCGCAACGGTGACGACCATGCCGGTCGAGAATCCGCGACGCTCCTCGGGGTAGCGCACGGTCTGATGTTGAATCACCTCGCGCCGTTCGGTCGGCGTCTCCACAACCACGCGGCTGCGCTTAGTTTTCTCTTCGTCGTATGACATGAACCTCTAGCTCCTGTCGTCTTAAAGTTTTGGAAGTCACGCGCGAGGTAAGTCTGTTTCAAAGTTAAGGCCGCTTCAACATTCACGACCGCGCGTGCGGCCGCGTTCCAAAGGAAGGGGAGCGCACGCCTAGTCTCAGCCGCGCTCCCCCCCTCGTTCCTCAAAACGCCCGCGTTAGTAGCGACGCGGTATGCGGTGCTTGCTGCGACGGTACAGGTAACCGCCCGTGCCGCCGGCTATCGCGCCTGCGGCCGCGCCGCGCTTGTGGCCGATTGCGCCGCCGACGCCCGCGCCGAGCGCCGAACCGCTGGCCGTCGCGCCGATGGTGCGCGTGCGTCCCTTAAAGTGCTGACGCGCGGCCTTGCGGTTGAAGGCATATGTGCCCGCGCCGCCCGCGCCGATGGCCGCGCCCTTCTTGCCTCCGATGAGGCCGCCTACGAGCGCGCCGCCGCCAATCATCGCGGCCGTACGCGACTTACGCCCGAACTTCGAGCGGTGTCTACGTGTCTGTGCGTCCGCGCCGACTGAGAGCGTCGTCACGAGAATCAAGAGACTGACTACTAAAGCTGAAACTTTGCGCATCCCGAACACTCCTCCTTGAGCAGATCAACTCGAATTAGAACGGGAGAGCCGTTAAACTCGCCATACACGCTGCCCTTTGAGCAAATGCCATTCCGCGTAGTGCACAGGCCGCGACAAAGGCAAAAGGCTCGAAAAACCTTGAATCCGCGCTAAAATCGCGCGCCCCGCTCGACGTAAGGATGAAGAGAAACCGTCGCCCAGCGTACGGATTTCATCCGAAGCATTCAGCACTCAGCATTCAGCGGTCAGCTATCAGCCAGACCCTCTTCGCGCACTTTGCGCCTACTTTGCGAGCTTTGCGGTTAAGTGCGTTTCTCATAACCGCGAAGGGCACGGAGTAGTCGCGAAAGGCACAAAGGATTCAAAGCTGAAAGCTGAGTGCTGAGTGCTGAATGCTCTTAAATTGACCTCGTTCGAGCGCTCTCGCATAATCGCTCGCATGACGACGGCGATAATTCATCACCCTGCCTTCGAGCAGCACGACACGGGCGAGGGCCACCCCGAAAGCCCGGAGCGTTACAGCGTAGTCTTGAAGGCGCTTCGCGGCGACGCGGAGCTTTGGCCCCGGCTCAAAGAGGTCTTGGCCGAGCAAGCGCCGCGCGGAGTCGTGCAGGCCGCACACACGCCGCAGCACTTCAAGCACGTCGAGCGCGCGGTCAGCGAAGGCTTGGGCTACCTCGACGCGGACACGGTCGTCTCGATGAAGTCTTTAGAAGCGGCGCTGCGCGCGGCGGGCGGCGCGTGCAAGGCCGTGGAGATGGTCATGACGGGCGAGGCGTCGAACGCGTTCGTGCCCGCGCGCCCGCCCGGCCACCACGCAACGTCGGAGCGCGCGATGGGCTTCTGCCTCTTCAACACTGCGGCCATCGCCGCGCGCTACGCGCAGCGCAACTACAAGGAGGTCGAGCGCGTCGCCGTGCTCGACTGGGACGTGCACCACGGAAACGGCACGCAGGGCATCTTCTACGACGACCCTTCGGTCTTCTTCTTCTCGGCCCATCAATATCCGTGGTATCCGGGCTCGGGCACGCGCGGCGAGACGGGCGTCGGGCGCGGGCGCGGCTACACGCTGAACGTGCCGCTTCGCGCGCGCACGCCCGCCTCCGAGCACCGCCGCACGTTCGAGACCGCGCTCGAAGAGATAGGAGCGAAGTTCCGTCCAGACCTCGTCATCATCTCCGCGGGCTTCGACTCGCACGCGGACGATCCCTTGGGCCAACTCATGCTCGAAGATGAAGACTTCGTCTCGCTGACGCGCACGGTGAAGAGTTGGGCGCGCGACGCGTGCGCGGGCCGCGTCGTCTCTTGTCTCGAAGGCGGCTACAACCTCTCGACGCTCGGCGCGACGGTCGCCGCGCACGTGCGCGCGCTCGCCGAAGACTGAGAGAAGGAATAGTTACAAGTTCAAAGTTGCAGGTTCAGAGTTAGAAGGCAGGCTCTTAACTTTGAACCTGCAACTTTGAACTTGTAACTTCCGCGGCGGTAGTTCTGAAACACCTCGCGGCGTTGCGGCGTAAAAGGTGGGACGAGAGGCCGGAAGGGGAGTTTGATGAAGGGGAAGCTTCATTCCGCGTCGGAGCGCGCGGCCGACGCGTTCGCGAGCGCGAGAGAGTGGACGCGGCGAGTGATTCCGCGCGTGGCCGTGGCCGCGGGCGTGCTCTATATTCTGCGTCTGCTCCTGCGCAACACCGCTGTCTATCGTGACACGCCGCTCGGGCTCATAGGCCCGCTCACGTTCATCGCCGTCTGCACAGTCCTCGTCTACTACGGACTCAAAATCCTCGTCCGACTCAAGCGAAAGCTCCTCTGGCGCGTGCGCCGCCGACTCATCATCACGTATCTCTTCGTCGGGCTCACTCCAGTCGTACTCCTTCTACTGCTCGGCGGCATCGCCGCGACGGGCGGCTCTTCGCAGGCGATGGTGCGTGTTGTCACGGTGCAGCTAGAGGCGACCGAGCGGCAGACGCTTGAGAGCGCACGCTCGACGGCCGACGGACTGCTCGCGCTGCCGACGAACGCGAACGAGCGCGCGGCGCAGACCTGGCTCGACGAGCGCGCGTCGCTACTTCAGACGACGCTCCCCGGCGCGCGCGTCTCGGCATGGCGGGCTACGGACGCCGATGAGGTCAACGCGGCGCGACTCGGCGAAGACGCGACGGCGCAGCTCGCGAGCGCGGCCGTTAACGAAGAGACTCGCGGCGTCGGCTCAGACTCGGGCGACGCGCGCGAGACTCTGCCGCACTGGCTCGCGGGATTCTCTGAATGGAGCGGGCTCGCGTACATGCCGCCGCCCGCCGAGTCGCAGAGCGCGTTCGGCACTCCTTCGGTGCGCGCGCTCGTGCGTCGCGTGTCGGGCGGGCGCGCGGTCACGGTGCTCGTCACGGTACCGGTCAGCCGCGCCCTCATCAAACGCCTGCGCGAGACGACCGGAGTCACAATCCGCCCCTTCTTCATCGGCACGAACGCGGCGCAGACGCGCGGCCGGGGCGGCGTGCAGTATCAACTCCGCGACGATAACGGCATTGGCCGCGAGGCGCGCGAGAAGGCGCAGAGCGGGCCTGACAAGGTCGTTGACTTCGACCGCGACCAGTTCGGCGAGGAGATACCTAAAATCTCCACTTGGAATATTCCGTTCCCGGTCTTCATGCCCGCGACCGATTGGACGACCGGCGTTCAGACGCCGCAGTGGTCTTTCGTCGTCGACTGGTCTTGGACTGAGGGCGGCAAGCAGTTCTGGAGCAACGCCGTGCTCGGCCCCGTCTGGTGGCAGGGTCTGTACAGCGTCGCCATCGCGTTCCTCGTCCTCGAAATACTCGCGCTGCTCTCGGCCGGTTGGATGACGCGCGCCGTGACGGGCACGGTGCACAAGTTATACCGCGCGACCGAGTCAGTTCAGCGCGGCGACTTCTCGCACCGCATACGCACGCGCTCGCGCGACCAGTTGGGCGAACTCGCCGTCGCCTTCAACGATATGTCGGCCAACATCGAGACGCTCCTTGCCGAGCGCGTCGAGCACGAGTGGTTAAAGCGCGAGATAGAGATCGCCCACGAAGTTCAGGCGCAGCTCTTCCCGCGCACGACGCCCGTACTTTCGACCGCGGAGATAACGGGCGAGTGCCGCGCCGCGCTCGGCGTCGCGGGCGACTACTACGACTATATAGAGGTCGCGCCCGGCCTCATCGCCTTCACGCTCGGCGACGTGTCGGGCAAAGGGATTTCGGCCTCGCTCGTGATGTCGAACTTGCAGGCGGCGCTTCGCGCGCAGGCCGAGACCGTCGCCGAGCGCATGAGGCTCGCGGGCGATAGTGCGGCGGCCGCCGCGCTCACGGGCGGGAAGAGTGCAGCGGCCGCCGCCTCGACTTCGAGCGACGGCGGGCAGACTTTAGACTCCGCGCTCGCGGGGCGCGACGGCGAAGGCGCGCGAGAGGTCGCGCGCATGACCGTGAGCATCAACGAGCAACTCTGCCGCGCGACCGACTCGAACCGCTTCGCGACGCTCTTCCTCGCGCTCTACGACGACCGCACGCGCACGCTTCGTTACACGAACGCGGGCCACAATGCGCCCGTGCTCGTGCGCGCGGACGGCACCGTCGAGCGCCTGACGATGGGCGGCATCGTCGTCGGCGCGTTCCCGTCGGTCGTCTTTGAAGAGGGGCGCACCACGCTCGGCGCGGGCGACCTGCTCGTGCTCTTCTCCGACGGAGTCACCGAAGCGCAGAGCGCCACGGGAGAGGAGTACGGCGAAGGGAAGTTCGCCTCCTTCGTCGCCGCGCGCCGCGACGACACGGCGAGCAGCCTGCGCCGCGCAATCTTTGAAGAGATAGACCGCTGGTCGGGCGACGCTGAACGCGGCGACGACCAGACGCTCGTGATTCTGAAGGCCGTGAACCGTGAACCGTAAACCGTGACGAGATAATGCCGTGATGATGACGGCGCGGGCTCCGTTGAGTTCGGTGAAGTCTTTGGTGTAGATGGTGCCGACGCGGCGAAGGTCGCGTATGGCCTCGACGAGTTCTTCGGTCGAGAGGAGTCCGTTGTCGGCGTGCGCGACGGCCCACGCGGGGACGTGCGAGGCCGCGTCGAGTAGTTCCGAGACGTGTCGTAGGTACTGGCGGCGCGCCTCCGCACGCGCGCCGAGGCGTCCTTCGCGCGAGCGCTCGAAGTCGTCCCAGAACTCTCCGTCGCCGCGCACCCATTCTTCACGCCAGGCCCATTGAGACGAATACGCGGGGCCGCGTGAGGGGCGCGGCAGGCGCAGGAATAGAAGCTCGGCCTGCTCGCGCGCGAGAAAGTCGCGTGCGTCTTTGTTTGCGGCGACGTTCTGCTGGCGGTTGTCGAAGGGCGCGGGCGCGGTGTCCCAGAGGCGTTGGTAGACGCGGCTCAAGGGCTGTCGAAGCTCGCGCGTCTCTTCGTCGAAGGAGAGCGCGTAGTCGCCCGTCATCATGCCGAGGTCGAGTGCGAGAGCGCGCTTCGCGGGCGAGTCGAGGTTCTCAACGTTCGCGCGGACGTTGTCGAACCACCACGCATCGGTCTCACCGAACCAGCGGCGCAAGGAAGGGTTGTGCAGGCGATGTCGCGGCACGTACGCGTCTTCGAGCACGGCGTGAACGTCCTCGACGCTCAGGCGCTCCGTGTTGTTCTCGACGCGCGACTGAGCGCGCAAGTGTGCCCATCGCGCCGAGTCGTTGGCGGCGACGCGCACGCCCCAGCGCTTCAGGTAGCGTGCCGTGTCGGACTCGCCCGTGAAGGGAAGTGCCACCGAGCGGAACTGTAGCCGCCGAAGTATGCTCAGCTCGAACGCGAGCCAGCCTTCGGGGAGAGAGTCGGAAAAGTTGCTCAACATCATCGGTCCAGTCAGTTCTGGCTACTGATTCTCGGGCTCGGACGCGCCCGCGTGCGCGACCTCGGCCACATCCGCGTCCGGCGCTTCGACGACCGCGGCATTCTCTTCAACGACAGCGGCGTCCTCTTTAACCACCCCGGTATCCGCTTCGACGACCGAGGCGTCAGCCCTCGTCTCCTCTACCTCGGGCAGAGGCGCGCGCGTGTAGGCGCGTAGCTCGGGCAGGGCTTCGAGCGAGAGCAGGGCGCTGACGACGCGCGGGTCGAACTCCAGACCGGCCCAGAGCGTGAGGTGCTTGCGCGCCTCTGCCTCCGTTCCCGCGGGGCGGAACGGGCGCGCGTCCGTGAGCGCGGCGTACGCGTCGGCCGCGCGAAGTATGCGCGCGCCGAGCGGAATCTGCTCGCCGCGCAGAGCGTCGGGGTAGCCCGAGCCATCCCACCACTCCTGATGCCATCGCACGAGAAGTTGTACGGCGCGGTCTGCGCTCGCGCGCGCGGCCTCCTGCTCGCCTATCACGGGATGGCGCTGAAGGTCTGCGCGCTCGGCGCTGTTGAGCGGCCCTGCGCGCCCGATGTAGTCGCGCCTCATCGTCATCTCGCCAACGTCGTGGAGCAGCGCGGCGAAGACGATTGAGGTGCGGTCGGCGCGCGACAGACGGAAGCGCGCGGCCAGCGCGTCGGCGATGCGTGCGATGCGCGAGGCGTGCGGGTTCTTGTAAGCCTCGAACTCGTCGGCCGCCTCAGCAAGCTTCCTGAACGACTCGCCCGCGGCGCGGTCGCCCTCTGCCAACTCGATGTTCATAGAGGTCAGAGTTTAAGGTTCAAAGGGCAAAAGTTCAAAGGTCAAAGCTACAAGTTCAAAGTCGGGAGGCGGATTCTTAAACTTTGAACTTTGACCTTGCAACTCGGGGATTAAGCGTCCGCGCGTCTCAGTGCTTCTAACAACGCGCGTGCTTCGGCGTTCGTCGGTTCCAGTGTGATAGCGCGTTCGAGCTGCGCCTCGGCCTTGCGTCGAAGTCCCACATCCCGGTAAAGCTCCGCGAGCATGACGCGGAATGACGCGTCGAGCGCATCGAGCGAGACGGCCGCGAGCAGTTCAGTCTCGGCCTGCCTGCGCGTTGCCTTGTCGCGCGCGAGCGCGCGGCCGAAGTGTGCGCGGTAGCGTGCGCGACGCGGGTCGAGTCGCGCCGCTTCGCCGAAGAGAATCCTCGCCGCCACGAACTCCTTCTTCCCGTACGCGGCCAGCCCTTGACGGAACTTCTGTTCCGCCTCTTCATTCTTCGACTGCTCCGACTGCGCGTCGCCCGCCGTCGCCGACGCGTCCCCGCGCTCCGCGCTCGCGTCGGTGTTCGCACGCGGCGCTTCAGTGCGCGGCGGCGTGTCTGTGCGCGTCGAGTCTTGATGCGCGTCCGCGTCGCGGCTCTTCGACGACGAGCGCATCTTTTCAATCTTGAGGTCGTAAGAGGCTCGCAGTTGCGAGTCCTTCAGCACGTCGTATGCTTGCGCGATCTTCGCGAAGGCGGCGTCTATGCGCTGCTGCTCGTCCGCGTCGGCGGCGCGACGGAGGCGATCCGGGTGCAGTCGTCGCGCGAGCGAGTAGTAAGCGCGCTTTACGTCGGCGGTCGTGGACGAGCGCGTGACGCCGAGCAGGGCGTAGTGAGTCTCGCCGAGCGCGAGCGCGAGTAGCTCTTTCATCAACTCACGCGGGTCTGCCTCCGCGCCCGCGTGCGCGGACGCCTCCGGTGCTTCGGGCTCGCCCGCGGACGACTCTGCCTGCTGCGGCGACTCGGCGACGGGCACGCTCGCGACCGGCCGCGCGGCCGTCTGATGCGCCACGTAGGTGGGCATCGCGCGCGGCCAGCGCTCGCGCGTGATGAGCCCGCCGAGCGCGAGCGCGTAGACGGCGCGGCGCGTCTCGTCTTCGGGTATGCCGCTGACGGCGACGACGTAGCGCAGATTCGTGGGTTCGTAGACGCGCGACATGACGAAGCCTTCGGCGGGCGACAGGAGCACGCCCGCCGACTCCAACCTCTCCGAGGCGTCGGGCGCGGGCGCGAGCGTCTCGCCGTCGTTGCCCATCCTACGCGAGACGACCTCGGGCGCAAGCTCGCGCGCGCCCTCGATTAGATGCTGCGCGAGGTTCGTGGACGTGTGGCGCTCGCCCGCGAGTCTCACGCGCGGGTCGAAGTTCCACTTGCCCTCGGGCCTGCGCAGGATGTCGCGCAAGACCTCCGCCGTCTGCCGCTCGCGCACACGCCTCAGCGCGGACTCTTCGAGCAGCCCCGCGCTGAGGAGCGCCGACGCCGCCTCGTCATCCGACGCGCCCTCTCCCGCGATTGCGAAGAGCCGCGCCGCGTCGAGCGCGCCGACCATCAGAAGAATCTGCGTCAGTCGCAGCGCGCGCAGGTTCGAGACGGCCGCGACGACTTGGCCCGACTCGAAGTAGACGACGGCCTTCACGCGCTCGAACGCGAGGCGCAGAGCGCCCGACATACGCGCGCCCGAGATTTCGTGTATGAGTTCGACTAGCGGGTGGTCTCTGAGCTGGCCTTCCATGAGGAGACGCGGGGCCGCCCTTCGCAACCCCGCACACATCATACTAGTTGCCGGGGGCTAGAGGCTAGTCTAGCTTTCGAGATAAAAAACGAACATCTTTCTGTCAGCATCCGGACAAAACATTCTCGCGGCTGCAGGGGGCACGCGGGGCTCACGAAGAGCGTCGATGAATCAGAATTTTAAAACGGAGCAGGGCGCGTCCGGTTCGAGTGCCGAGGGCGGAGTTACGGCTTTCGCAGCCGAGACCGGGCGCTCGCACGCGTATGAAACGGGCGCGGTCGAGATGCACGCGCTCGGCGCGGAGATCGTCGGCCTGCTGAACGATCAGGCGTTCGCCGCCGACGAGCCGCGCACAGAGCGCGAGGTCTGCGAGTCGTTCGCGGACATACTCCTGCGCCGCTGGAACCTCTGCTGCGTCGCCATATTTCTGCGCGACGACGAAGGGCACATGACGCTCTGCGCGAGCTACGGTCACGGCCGCGTTGACGCCGCCGACGCGCGACGCATGTACGAGGCGCTGGCCTCGGAGGTCGAGCGCACGGGCGAGGAGTTCCGACTAGACGCGGGCGCGACGGATGGCTCTTCGCCCGAGCTTCGAGAGTTGTACGCTCGCGCGGGGATGGCGGGCGCGGCGGGCGTGCCGATAAACGTCGGGGATGTGGTGTCGGGCGTCGTAGTAGTCGCGTCGGAGGACGCGAGCCGTCTGGGCGGGTCGCTCTCGGGCGTGCGCTGCGTCGGACAGGCGGTCGTCATCGCTCTCGGCAACGCGCGGCGCGCCAAGGCGATGAACGAGCAGCGGCGACGCATCGAGTCGCTCGTCGAAGAGCTTCGCAGCCGCACGGCCGAACTTGAAGGCGCGAACCTTGAGTTGCAGCGCGTCGGCCGTTATCGCTCGCTCTTTCTCGAACGCATGTCACACGAGCTACGCACGCCGCTCACGTCCATCCTCGGCTTCGCGGAGATAATGATTGATCAGGAGGACTTGACCGATACGCAGCGACGCTTCTGCGGAAAGATTCAGTCCTCCGGCTTCCAACTTCAGGCGAGCCTGAATCAACTCGTAGACCTCTCGCGTCTCGAAGCGGGGAAGACCGAGCTGTTCCTCCACGAGTTCTCTCTGCGCGAGACTCTGCGCGAGTCTTGCGCGGCCGTCTCGCGTCTGGCGCAGAAGCAGGAAGTGAAGCTCGACTGCGTGACCGAGCCTTCGGTCGTCGGCATCGTCTCGGACGAGGGAAAGCTGCGGCAGGTGCTCTACAACTTCCTCGCCTTCGCCATCGGCCGGAGCCCCGCGGGCGGCTCTGTTCGCGTTCACACCGCCTCGAAAGAGGGCGCGTGCGTCTGCGTAGAGATAACCGACGAGGGTAAGCCGCTCGAAGACCCCGCGCGCCTCTTCGAGCCCGTGGACATTGACGCGCCGAATGAGCGCGGCACGAACATGAACGAGCTTGGCCTCGTCATCGCGCACAGACTCCTCGGCGTGCTCGGCGGCGAAGTTTCTCTGCACGACCTGGACCCCGCGGGCCTCTCCATTCACCTCAACCTCCCCGCGCGCCCGACGAAGAACGGAAGGCAGAAGTAAAAAGGCAAAAAGTCGAGATTGAGTACAGCGCGACCTTCATCAATCATCGTTGATGAAGGTCGCGCTTCCTGTCAGAACCGCCTGCGGTAGCGGGCGGGTCGAGGCTCCGAAACACATACTCTTATCGGAGCACAAACCCGACCGCTACCGCAGGCGGTTCTGACCTACTTTTGCCTTACTCTTTGCCGAGTGAGTCGAGGAAAGATCTGTAGATGGCGTGCTGGTCTTCGGCGATGGAGGTGATGCGGAGGCCGATGAGGTAGGTCGTCGCGCGCGCGCTGGCGTCGAGGCGCAGGTAGTGTGCGGCGGTCGTCTCCATCTCCACCGGGCCGGACGCGAGTTCGAGCCTGAGGAGGAGCGCGCGCCCCTCGTCAACGACGCACGTATAGCCGAGGTATATCGAGTTGGCGACTAAGCCGACGCCCGACTCGCTCACGTCGCGCGTGCGGCAGTGAAGCTTCTCGTTCGGGAAGAGGAGGCTGTGCTCGGCGTCCGTAAGCGCGACGGTACACGTCACGTCGGCCGCGAACCGAGGCTTGCGTCGCCGCTCCCTCCCGCTCTGTTCTGTCATAAGGCCCTTCATTCTGGCCGCGCTAGCGGCGGCCGGCGGGTATGCCGCAGTCACGGCGGCACGTGAGGTTGCCGTGACTCTCAGATACAGTGTGGCGCAAGGCGCGCGGGCGCGTCAATCACGCCGCCTCGTAGAAGCTCAGCGCCGAGTCGCCCTGCTTCAGCACGCGCCAGCGCCGCAGTCGCCCGGACTCTTCCGGAAGCTGATTCTTGTGATGGTGCTCGACTACGACCACCCCGCCCTCGCGCAGGAGCGCCGCGGCGTGCGCGCCCAACTCTTTTATCACTGCGAGGTAGTCTGAAGAGTACGGCGGGTCGAAGTAGATAACGTCCCACGGCTCGCGGCCAGCGCGCCAATCGTGCCCGCCCTCGCGCGTGCGCTTCAGGTACTCGGCCGCGTCGCTCTTGACGACCTCGGTCAACTCCTCCGGCACGCCGAGCAGGTCTAAGTTCTCCTCGACGAGCCCACACATCTTGTGCACGCGGTCAACGAAGGTGACGAACGAAGCCCCGCGCGAGAGAGCCTCGATGCCTATCGCGCCCGTGCCCGCGCAGAGGTCTAGGAAGCGTGCGCCGTCGAGTCGCGGCGCGAGTACGTTGAAGAGCGTCTCGCGCAGGCGGTCGGAGGTGGGGCGAGCCTGCAAGCCTTGCGGGTTCTTCAAGACACGCCCGCGATACTGTCCTGCGATAACGCGCATGACTTTGAATGTAACACGGAGCGGGGCAGCCGATGCAATAGCTCAAAGTTCAAAGTTGCAAGTTCAAAGTTAAAGACACTCCGCCTCTTAACTTTGAACTTGCAACTTGGAGCTTTGAGCTTGGAACTTGGAGCTTGGAACTTGGAGCTTAGTTTAACGCGGCGCTTCGACTTCGACTACGAGGAAGACCTGCGAGCGTACGTTGAGCGAGCCCGCCTCGACCGGAGTGCGCGCCGGCATCTTCGCCCTGTCCTCCATGTTCGCGTTCATGGTCGAGTTCGACGAGCCGTACTCGGCGAAGTTCGGCTCCGGTGCGGGGGCCGGGAAGCCGCCCTCGCGCTCCTCTAAGACGCGCACGATGTGGCCGCCCATCGCCTGCGACATCGCGTCCGCCTTCGACATCGCCTGCTTGCTCGCCTCGCCGAGCGCAGCCCCGCGCGTCTCCTTGCCCTCGCGCAGGACGAAGCGGACGGTCTCCACGCTGTTGGCTCCGGCCTGCGTCGCCGCGTCGAGAATCGCCCCGACGTTGTCGAGCGCGCCCGTCGTCACGGTCACGCTGTTGCGTGCCTCGTAGCCCTTGATACGCGGCAGACCGCCCCACCAGTCGCGCTGCGGCTCAAGGCTGTAGTCGCTCGTCTTAACGTCGGGGTTCTCGCCCGCGACCTGCTTGACGGCCTGTATGACGGCGTCGGACTTGCGAGCATTCTGCTGCTGCGCGTCGAGCGCACGCGTGCTCTGCGTGACTACCGAGAGGACTACGATGGCCGTGTCGGGTGAAGCCTTCGAGTCGGACTCGCCCGTCACCATCAGGCGCGTACGCAAACTCTCTCTCTTTTCAGCGGCGCAAGAAGCGTTGAAGATCGACAGGGCAATCGCGGCGAGCAAAAGTATGAGGCGGGGAAAGTTTCGCATCTCTTTTCTCCTCGTTCAGGTCGTGAATTTTTTCAAGGCTCACGATTTGAACGGGGCGAACTTGTAGACTTGCGTGCGCGCGACGACGAACAGCTCGCCGCGGTCGTTGAAGGCGAGCCCCGAGGCCGCGCCCTTCACTTTAATCGTGTTGAGGTAGCGGCCCGCCGGGTCGAAGATTTGTACGCCCTTGAAGTCCGCGACGTAGACGCGCCCCTGATTGTCTACGGCAATCGCGCCGGGCGCGCGAAACTGTCCGGCCTCGTCGCCGTCGCTGCCGAACTGCGTGAGGAAGCGTCCGTCGGGCGAGAACTTGAAGACCGCGTTGTTGAAGGTGCCGAGCCCGTAGACGTTGCCGAGCCCGTCAATGGCGACGCGTATATCAAGCTCCGAGCGGTCGGTCTGCCCGCTCACGGCATTCTGTATGACCTTCAACACCTGCCCCGAGCGATCCATCCGAATGATGTTGTCGTGCGAGTTATACGAGAAGGTGACGAGCCCTCCGTCCGCGGCGACGGCCACGTCGTCGTAGTTCCCGCCGACCATGCCGACGGTGCCGAGCGACCTGCCCGTAGTCCCTTCGTAGCGCGTGATGTTTCCGCTCTGCACGGCGTAGACCGCGCCGCCACGGTCGGCCGCGAGTCCGCGCAGAGGCATCTTCGGGTCAACTGACCACTGCGTGACGAACTGGCCCGACGAGTTGAAGACCTGCACGCGCCCGCCCGAATACTCGCCGACGTATATGTGCCCCTGCGCGTCCACGGCGATGCTGCGTGCGTCCTTGAAGTTCCCCGGCCCTATGCCTTCGCTTCCGAAGAGCATCGAGGGCTCCGTGTAGCCCGAGAACTCGTGGAGCTTCGGCCCCGGCGGCGGAGTCGGCATGAGCGTCGAGCGCGTTGGGATAGAGCGCGTCACGACTGAGACTGTTCGATTGACCGAGCGTATGACGAAGAAGACTATCGCGCCCGTGAAGCCGAATATGACGAGCAGGAGAACGAGCACGCCCGCGAACGCGCCCGTCGCAGTCCTGCGCACGCCGCGGCTGAAGCCGGTGTTGATGACTATCGGCGGCGCTGCCGTCGCTCGCGCGCTCTGTGGCAGCACGGCCGTGTTCGCGCAGAAGGGGCAGCGTACGGTCTCCGCGCCGCTCTGCGGGTCGTAGTCGAGCGGCGCGCCGCAGGTGGGGCACTGTAGAGTCTCAATCATCCGAACTCTTCCTCCTCCGAGCGGGGCATTCTAACAGAAGCGTCGGCCCTTGATGAGCGCCGCGCAGGCTAGATATATATCACCTGATTCTCTATCTGGCTCTACCGACCACAATAAAGCTCAATCATCCAATAGCCGCGAGGCCGAAGCGTGAGTCGGCGCGGACGCGGGAGATGAGTTGGGAGGTTTCGCGTGTGTGGCGGCGTGTGGTGAGGTAGTGTTCGGCCTCGCGGCGCGCGTCTTCGAGTATTTGCAGGTCGCGTACGAGGTTGCCTATACGGAAGGTCGGGACGCCGGACTGTCGCGTGCCCATGACCTCGCCGGGGCCGCGTATCTCCAGATCCTTTTCGGCGATGCGGAAGCCGTCGTTGGTCTCCTCCATGATGCCGAGACGCTGCTGCGCCACCGTCGTCTGCTTCTCCGACGCCAGAAGAACGCAGTAGCTCTGCTCCGCGCCGCGCCCGACGCGCCCGCGTAGCTGGTGTAGCTGCGAGAGGCCGAAGCGCTCCGCGTGCTCGACTATCATCACGGACGCGTTCTGCACGTCAACGCCGACCTCGACCACGGTCGTCGCGACGAGCACCTGCGTCTCGCCCGAGACGAAGCGGCGCATGACCTCGTCCTTCTCCGAAGCTTTCATCTTTCCGTGCAGCAGTCCAATTGAGAAGTGCGGAAATATACGGTCGCGCAGGTGCTCGAACATGCGCGTCGCGTCCTTCAAGTCCATCTTCTCCGACTCTTCGACGAGCGGGTAGACGACGTAAGCCTGTCGCCCCGAGCGAATCTCGCGCTCGATGCCTTTGTAGACGCCCGCGCGCTTCTCCTCTCCGACCACGACCGTCTTTATCGGCGTGCGGCCGGGCGGCAGTTCGTCTATCACCGACACTTCCAACTCGCCGTAGACCGTCATCGCGAGCGAGCGCGGTATGGGCGTCGCGGTCATCACTAAAACGTCCGGGTTGAAACCCCGCTCGCGCAGCGCCGCGCGTTGCAGGACGCCGAAGCGATGCTGTTCGTCAATGACCACGAGGCCGAGGCGCGCGAAGGCGACCGCCTCCTGTATGACCGCGTGTGTGCCTACGACGGCGTGGACTTCTCCGGCCGCGATGTCACGGTGCAGCCGCCTCTTCTCGGCGGCCTTGAGCGAGCCGACGAGAAGCTCTACGCGGTGCTCCGTGCGCGCGAGCATGCGCTTGACGTTTCGCGCGTGCTGCTCGGCGAGTATCTCGGTCGGAACCATCAGCGCCGTCTGGTAGCCGTTCTCCATCGCCGCGAGCATCGCGAGGAGCGCGACCGCCGTCTTGCCGCTGCCAACATCGCCCTGAAGCAGACGGTTCATCGGAACGTCCGACTGCATGTCTTCGAGTATGCGCGTGACTGCACGCTCCTGCGCGCCCGTGAGCGCGAAGGGGAGGACGGCGAGCATCTCTTCGTAGACGCGCTCGGAGATTTCAATCACCGCGCCCTTCGGCTCTTTGACGCGCTGGTCGCGCCGCAGAGCGATTGCGAGAGCGACCCAGAAGAACTCCTCGAAGATGAGGCGGAGGTGCGCGGGACTGCGCGCGCGCTCGTACTCCGCGAGCGGCACGTCGTCGGAGGGGAAGTGTATTTTGCGAATCGCTTCGGCGCGCGACGTGAGTTGTTGTCGTTTGATTAAGTCGGCGGGCAGAGTCTCCTCGAAGGCTTCGTCTTCGAGCTGAGAGAACACTGCGTGGACTATCTCGCGCAGACGCTTCGTGCGGAACTCGCCGAGTTTTCTGTAGACTGGAACGCGACGCGCGACGTGTATTGCCGCGAGCGCGGGGTCTGTCACTTCGTCAACGGAATTTTCGTCCGTCGTCTCTTCATCATCGCCCGACGACGCGACGCCCGCGTCCGCGCCTCCGTTAGCCCCCACGCCCGACTCTTCCTGCGCCCGCTCGGCTATGCGTATCAAAGCGTTCTCGGGCGGGGCGAAGCTGCCGGGCAGCATCTCCAACTCGTCCGGCTTCGAGAGCATCAAGGCGAAGGTGTTGCTGCGCGAGTCCCACTCCCAACGGCCGAAGGCTATGAAGCGTGCGCCGCGCTGGAAGCGCTGGCGATGATACGCGACGATGCGCGGAGCCTGACGCCCCGAGACGAACCACTTGACGACCACGGGCTTACCCGTGCGCTCGGGGTCGCTCGCAGTCACCTCGAAGATGTATAGCGGAGGTGCCTTCGGCCCACGGTTCTTTCCGACCTGAAAGCCGCCCGCCACGCGCACGTATAGGTCGAGCGAAGCCTCGACACCGTCCTCAAGGTCTGCGATGCGCGCGAGGTTCGAGCGATCCTCGTAACGCATCGGCAGGTAGTTCAGAAGGTCTTCGACAGAGACCTCGCCCGCGTCCGACTTGCCCGACACGTTCGCGAGCGCGAGCGCGAGCCTGCGCGCCGTCTGCGCGCCGAGCCGCGGAATGCCCGCTTGCGCGAGCTGCATCACGGGGGTGTCGAGCGAGAGAGACATGGGGAAGGCTGCAAGGATGAAGGCGGAATCGAAGGCTTACCTTCTCAAGTTCAAAGTTACAAGTTACAAGTTCAAAGTTAGAAGGCGCGTGCCCTCTAACTTTGAACTTGTAACTTTGAACTTCTTACTTCCGCCTTCATCCTTTCTTTTACGCCGTTGCGGCGGCGGGTGTGCAGAAGCGGTCGAACGCCTGCTGTAGCTCCTCGGCGATCTGGTCTGCGAACTTGTTCTCTATCTGATGGCGTTCGAGCATGTAGACGAGTTGGCCGTCCTTGAAGAGTGCGATCTGCGGCGACGAGGGCGGGTATGGCGCGAAGTGTGAGCGCGCCGCGGCCGTGGCATCCATGTCAGCGCCCGCGAAGACAGTGATTGCGCGGTCGGGGCGCGCATCGTTCTGTAGAGCCATCGCGACGCCGGGGCGCGCGCGGCCAGCAGCGCAGCCGCAGACCGAGTTGACGACGACGAGCAGCGTGCCCTTCGTGTTGCCTATCGCGTCTTCGACCTGCTCGGGCGTGCGCGTCTCCTCGACGCCCACGTTCGTTAAGTCTTCGCGCATCGGCTTGATTAGAATCTCTGAGTAAGGCATTTGAAATACTCCTCCTGACGAAAGTTCTTCTGATGTTGACTCGAATAATTTAGCACACGCGTGTGTGCTGCCGCCTCAACGCGTGTCGTCTCAAGTGTCCGCGCGGGCGATGTTGATGCGGCGCGGCTCCTCGCCGTCGCCTTCGATAGAGATGCGCCACACGGGCGGCGGCAGAGGGTAGCGGCCCATACGCTCGGCCCACTCGATGACGACGACGGCGCGCTCGTCCGTCAACAACTCGTCGAGGTCAATGGCGTGCGCTGAAGATGCGCCTTCGGCAAGTCGGTAGAGGTCTATGTGGTGGAGCAGGAGACGGCCCTCGGCGTAGCTGTTGACGAGCGTGAACGAAGGACTTGAAACCTCTGCCGGGTCTAGGCCGAGTCCCGTCGCGAGCCCCTTGACGAAGACTGTTTTCCCCGCGCCGAGCGGGCCGCTCAGCAGAAGAGTCTCGCCGCCCGCGAGCCTCTCGCCGACGCGGCGGCCCGCCTCGAAGGTCTCTTCGGGTGAAGAGGAGGTTCGTTCGCCCGCCTCAAGAGTGTCGTCTGCCGCCGCGTTCAAGGTCTCTCTCCTTCCGGGTCGAGCGCGCGCACGGCGGCGCTCAGATAAGCTCTAACGTCGGACGCGACCAACGCGCGCATGCCTCGCGCGCGCGCCGCGAAGTCGCCCGCGAGCCCCGCCACGTAGACGGCCGCGACCACGGCCGCGAACGCGTCCGCTTCCTCTTTGAGCGCGCCGTAGCCTTGCGCGACGAAGCCCGTGATTATCCCCGTGAGCGTGTCGCCGGAGCCGGCGGTGCCGAGGCCCGCGTTGCCCGTCGGGTTGACGAAGACGCGGCCGTCCGGAGCGGCGACGAGCGTGCGCGTGCCCTTCAGTACGACGACGAGCGCGTGCTTCGACGCGAACTCCGAGACCGCGCGCGCGCGGTCTTCGAGGGGCGAGCGATCTTCGGAGCCGAGCAGACGCAGCATCTCGCCTTCGTGCGGCGTGAGGACGATAGGAGCCTCGCGCGTGCCTCTTAACTCCGCGGGCCAAGGCGCGAGCGCGTTCAATCCGTCGGCGTCAACCACGACGGGCGTCGTGCGACGCTCGACAAGTTCTCGCACGAAGCGTCGCGTGCCTTCTGATTCACTCGTCAGCCCGCAGCCGACCGCGAGAACGGTCGCGAGCGCGCTCAGTCTCTCTAACTGTTCGTAAGCCTCCGCGCTGACCGCGCCCGACTCGGTCTCGGAAAGCGCGGCCATCATCACCTCCGGCATCAAGCGCGCCGCGACCGATGACAGTGCGGATTCGGGAGTCGCGACCGTCACGAGTCCGGCGCCCGAGCACATGGCCGCGTCGGCGCAGAGAACGGCCGCGCCCGTCATGCGGCGCGAGCCCGCGACGACGAGCGCGTGGCCGTGCGTGTTCTTGTAAGAGCCGGGCTCGTAGCGCGTCGCTTCGAGCCATGCGCGCGCGTCCCGCGCTTCGGTCAGGAAGAGTTTCGACAGCGCCGCGTCTATGAGCGCGTGCGGCGAGCCTATGTCCGCGACGTGCAACTCGCCGTTCAGGAGCGACGCGGGCGGGACGACGTTCGCCTGTTTCGGGGCGGTGAAGGTGACTGTCATGTCCGCGCGCACGGCGGGGCCGAGGGGCGCGTGCGAGTCGGCGTCGAGTCCGGAAGGGAGGTCGAGCGAGACGACGAGGGGCGACGCGCGGCGTGCGTGCTCGCGCGCGCCGCGCAGAAGCTCTATGTGAGCGACCACCTTCGCGTAGACGCCTTCGAGCGGGCGCGTGAGGCCCGTGCCGAAGAGGGCGTCGACGATAACGTCGTAGCCGTGGCGCGCGCCCGCGATGGTCTCCCAACGCGCGTCCGTATCGCACTCGACGAAGGAGAGCGGAGGCGGCTCCGTGCTCGACCCCGCGTCGAAGCGCGAAAGCTCGCGCGCGGTGCGGAAGTTCGTGAGTGCATCACCCTTCGAGTCTTCGACGCGGCCGAAGAGGATTACGTCCACGTGCGCCCCCATCGTCCAGAGCACGCGCGCGAGGGAAGCGCCGTCGCCGCCGTTGTTGCCGCGTCCGCACAAGATTTGAACGGTCTTGCCGCGCATGTCGTCGGCGAGCCTCGCCTCTATGCGTCTCGCGGAGGCGTTGGCAGCGGCCTCCATCAGCAGGAGCGAGGGGACTGCGTAACGCTCCGTCGTTAGACGGTCTGTCTCGCGCATCTCGGCCGCGGTCAAAATCTTTCTCACGCGCGGGATGATAGCACGGACGGAATTCACCACAGAGAGACGGAGGCACGGCTAGAACTCATCCAGCCGTGCCTCCGTCTCTCTGCGGTGAAATAATCTCGCTGGCCGTCCGACTGAATATCGCTCCAAATCGGACAATAAAAAAAGGCGCTGTCTGCGCCTCCCGCCTACCCTGCCGCTACACCTGCCGCCACGCCGAGCTACCCGTTTCGTTGTAACCCATTGAAATATTCAATGGAGGTATTCCTCCAGAAAAATCTTCGCTCGGCGATAAAGTTTTTTCGTGAGGGGCCGGGCGACGTTTCTGGAAAGAAAAACCGGGACGAGCGCTAACTCGTCCCGGCCTTTCCTGGAAACTCTTACGGAGAGAATCTCGTGCGTCTTTACTTCGACGCGTTCTTGCGGCGGCGGCGCACGGCGGCCGCGACGCCGGAGATGCCCGTGCCGAGCAGAATCATCGTCGCCGGTTCGGGGACGGTGGACTGCTGCGCGCCGGTGACCTGTCCCGTCAGCGAGACGGTCTGGCCCGGATCAATCGAAACGTCGTTGACGCTGAAGGAGAACGAGCCGTTGCCGCAGGTCGTCTGGCCCGCTGAAGGCGGCTGCGCCTCGGGGTTCGGCTCGCAGTTCGGGTCGCTGAAGGTGAAAAGGATCGGGGTGTTGTTGAAGTCTACGAAGACGCCCCCCGTATTGTCGCTGCGTACGGTGCCCGTGATAGTCGCCGTGAAGGTCGCCTGATTCGAGCCCGCGATGCCCTGCGGCGCGGTGAACGTCACCTGAAGCGTGAACGGCGTGTTGTAAGTCTGCGGCGCGGTGCTCAGGGAGATCGAGCCGAGGTTGTTGAAGTTCGACCCCGGATTGGCGTTGCCGCCGAGGGCGCGGAAGCCGTTGGCGGTCGTACCCGAGAAGGTCGAGTTGCTGTAGCTCAGTCCGCCTGACGTGGCGGACGCGCCGGGCGCGCAGGCAGCGCCGAAGCAGCCGTTGGTGAAGCCCGCGACGAACACCTCGTCGGCCCGCGCCACGCCCTGCGCCAGCGTGAAGAAGGCGAAGGCGAAGACGCCCAGCGCGAGCGGCTTTACCATCGCTAGAATGCGGTTAGTCATATTTTTCCTCCGTCGTTCCTTGTCCGAGACCTTGTTCTTAATGCACTCCGTCTTCTTCTTACGAGTCGCAGCGGGCGGGGCTCGCACGCTGCTGTTTGCGTGGCGGCTGGCGTCAATCCACACGTTCAATGACGCCGCTCTATATAAAGACCTTAGCGAGGGCCTTTATCTTTTTCCGGTCGAAGGGCGGGGGCAAAACCGCAATTCGCCGAAAGAAATTTTCAACCAAACTGGAGTCTTGCGAATCCAGTAAAAGCCTAATAGACCGACACTTTCAGGAATGTGGAAGAGAATTTAGCCACTTCCAGTGAAATTGTAAAGAGAAATCTTCGTTACGGCGGGCCGCACGGCCGCGAAAAGCGTCGGCCGCCCATGCCGCAGACTTAGACTTTTCCGTCCCTCTTCGCCTTCGAGCGCCTGCGCGCGCGGGCCGCGACGCCTACCAGTCCGGTTCCGAGCAGGAACATCGTGGTCGGCTCGGGGACGGCCGCGGGGCCCTGGCCCAGCTTGAAGTTGGTGAAGGAGCCCGTGTCGTCGCTCGTGCTCGCGAAGAGGCCGAGACGAAGGTTCGGGTCGCTCAGGTATGCGGCCTGCAACTGTGCGGCCTGGTCTGCCGTCAGTGCGAAGACGCGGTCGCCGTGGCCCTGCCCGTTCGCCTCGTTGCCGAAGTGTATCGGCGCGACGAGCGAGCCCTGGAAGAGAACCTGCCCGTTCGAGCCGTAGGCCGTCAGCGTAAGCTGATTGAGCGTAAGGTCGTTGTCCGGGTCTTCCGTGTCCATGAAGATGCGCAACTGCCCGGCGTTGGAGACGCCGGCATCCGCGAAGGTGAGCGTCTTCGAGTGCTCGCCGCGCTTCGCGTCCCCAGAGAGCATGTCCTTGTTGCCGTTCCAGCTCACGCCGCCCGCCGCGTTGCTCGTGCTTCCGGGCGACTGTATGGAAAGGATGGATTCGGGCGTGTGCCCGACGCCTCCGCTCGGGGCGGTCGCTCCGGGCAGGTAGATGATGTCCGCGCGCGTGCTTCCGGCCGTGAGGCCGACAAAGATGAGGGCCGCGATGCCCAGCAGAAAGCTTCTCACGTGTCTTGTCATCTCGAATTGTCCCCCTCTGATGCTCGCCAAAATGTCCGCAGTCGAACCGAGACCGGGCGGTTTTCCCGAATAACGGAAAAGAGCCCCAGTTACACTTCAGGGCGGCCCGCGGTCGATTATTCTTCAGTGTGAACTGTGGACAATCGCAATCGGGGCGTTCTTCCAGAATCGACGGATGAAATGCGAGAGGCCGGGGACGACGCTCATCGTCCCCGGCCTCGCTTTGCTCTGAGGGCGTCGCGTTCGGGCGCGCCCTGCCGTAGCCTGTTTAGTCCGTGCGTCTAGGCTTTGCCGTTGCGGCGCTTTCGCGCGCGGGCCGCGACGCCCGCGAGGCCGGTGCCGAAGAGAATCATCGTCATCGGCTCGGGGACGCTGCCGGGGGTGCCGGGGCCAGCCGCCACGTCGCTGCCGCCGCCGTTAACCGCCTGGAAGCGCGCGAAGATGGAGCGCGCTATCTGGTCAGCCGTCAGGCCGGAGAAGTCGCCCGAGATGGAGAAGGTTGCGCTCGTGCCGCCGGCGATGCCGTTGTTAACGCTGCCGCCGCCGAAGGTCGGGTTGCCGTTGGTCTTGTCTATCAGCACGAGGTCGAAGCTGGAGACAAGATTCTGCGCGCCTGCGGTCGCATTCAGGTCGTAAACAAGCGAATAGTTCGGGTTGGACGAAGAGACGAGTGTGTAGTTATTCGGGCGCGAGCCGGGTAGGGCGAAGCCGATGTTGGTTATCGTGCCCGTCGAGCCCGGAGCGACCGAGGTGTTGTTGATGGTGAAGGTGAACGTGTTTCCGCTCAGTGAGTAGTTCGTGACCGTCGCCGTGACGCCGGTGCCATTGATGCCGGTCAGCGTGATGGTGTCGGCGCGCGCCACCGAACTCAGTGCGAACATCGCGATTGCGGCCGCGGTCGTGAGCAAAGCTTTTCTGAACATGATTATCTTGATTCCCCCGTCGAAATTTTTATGCCGAAGTCCTGTAACGCTTTGTGAGCGCGAACGGCCGGAGCAAAAGAACGGCTTCGAGGCTCGGACGCCTGTGACAGTCTCTCCTGTCGAGGTCTTGTCAGTGCTTCGACCCATCAGGAGAAGACTCGTAATGCGAAGGTTTTTCCACCAAAACTGAAAGTGGGGTGATTAATATCAGCAATCCGCCGAAAGGTCAACGACGAAGGGCAACTTTCCGAGCGCGTGCGCTTTAAGACCTGCGCCGCGAGAGCAGGCGCGTGAAGCGGCCGACGACGGCGCGCGACTCGGGGAGGCCCCACGCGGACGTGAGCGCGAAGTAGAGAAGCCCGTACGGCGTGAGCACGAGCACGGCGAGCAGGATGGGGTGGAGGGGACCGAGCAGGAGCCTTATGCCCCACGCCACGGCCGCGCTCGCCGCGGCCGATACCCAGAGCTTCGAGACGTACGAGAAGGGAATCCCCGTCCAGCCGATGCGTCGGTTCAGCCCGCGCCTGAGCAGCGCGAACTCAACCCATCCCGCTATCCCTGCGGAGGCCGTAAGTCCGACCGCGCCCCACTGTCGCGGTATGCCGAGCGCGTCCGGCAGCGGCAGAGAGAAGAGGTAGCCGAGCGCGGTCGTCAGGAAGACGCGCGCGACGGCGTAGCGAAGGGGCGTGCGCGTGTCGTGGAGCGCGTAGTAGGTCGAGGCGTAGAGACGGCCGAGCGTCGAGGCGAGGAGCCCGACGGAGGAGCCAGCGAGGATGGCCCAGACGTAGACGGTGTCGGAGCGCCCGAACTTTCCGTTCTGGTAGAGCGCGCCCGCCATCACGTCGCCGAGCGCGAGGAAGCCCATCGAGGACGGCACGATGAAGACGGCTATCTGCCGTAGGCCCGCGTCGAGTCGCGCGCGGAGCTTTTCGGCTATGGCCGACTGGTCGCCCGTCGCGCTCGACATTTCGGGAAGCTCAGCGGCCGAGACCGAGATGCCGAAGAGGCTGACGGGCAGCGTGTAGAGGCTCTGCGCGTAGCCGAGCGCGGCGACCGCGCCCGTGCCGAGCCAGCTCGCGAGCCAAGCGTCCACGAACGCGCTTATCTGCACGACGCCGCGGCTGACGAAGACGGGCACGAAGTTCCGTAGCACAGTCCGCACGTGAGTGTTGCCGACGCCGAGCGCGGGCCGCACGCGCCGGAGCAGTCTCAGAACGGTCGGGAGTTGTACGGCGAACTGTAGCGCGCTGCCCACGACCGAGCCCCACGCGGCGAATGCCGCGACGCGGCCCCACACGCCCAGATCGGAGAGCGGCACGCGGCGCGAGGGCCAGCCCGCCCACGCGAGCGCCGCGATGAGCGTGAGGTTCCAGACGACGGGCGCGGTGTAAGAGAGGAAGAAGCGTCGGTGGCTGTTCAGCACGCCGAGGCACCACGCGGAGAGTACGAGCAGTCCGGCGCCGGGGAAGAAGATGCGCACGAGCTGTTCGGTGAGCGCACGCTTCTCGCCCGAGAAGCCGGGCGCGATTGCGTTGATGAGGAGCGAAGTCGAGAGCACGCCCGCGAGAACTAAGATTGAGACGACGAGCGCGAGCAGCGTGAAGACAGACCAGGCGACCCGGTCTGCCTCCTCCTCGTCATCTTGCGCGAGCAGCTTCGCGTAGACGGGGATGAAAGAGGCCGAGAGCGCGCCCTCGCCGAAGACGTTCTGTAGGAAGTTCGGGATGCGGAACGCCGCGTTGAAGGCGTCCATCGCGTCGGAGTTGCCGAGGAAGTATGCGAAGACGCGCTGCCTTACGACGCCGACGATGCGGCTCAGCAGAATCCCTGCGCCGACGAGGAACGCGCCGCGGCCCGTGCTTTGAGTTCGCCGCTTGTCCGACTTTGTCGGCAGCCTTTCGGCGAGAGGCTTGTCCGCGACCCCCTCGCCGCTCGCCGCGCCGAAGGTGGAGAGGGTTTCGCCCGCCACCTGGTCAGACTCCCCACGCTCGTCCCTCGGGTCTTCAACGCCGCGTTTCGTGCGGCCATCTTCGTCTATGCTCATCGGTCGAAAGTCTACGCGCGGGCCCTGTCTCAAATCCTCAACTCTTATTGACGGCCTCGCCCCGTCATCTATTAACGCGCATGCTTCGCGTCGAAGTTCCGCCTTCGTTATTAAAGCTCGTACTCTTTTATCTTCGTCAGAAGCGTCTTGTAGCTGACGCCGAGGCTTTCCGCCGCGCGCGTCTTGTTGCCTTCGACGGCGGCGAGCGCATCCGCGATCTTCCGTCGCTCGACCGAGCGAACGGCGCGGTCGGCCGCCTCTGCGAGAGTGCCGGAGAGGTCGAAGTCGGCGACGCCCTCGTCGTCATCCGCGCCGCGCGGGCGTGCGACTAAGCCGAGGTCTGCGGGCGTGAGCGCGATGTCGTCGGCGAGTATGCACGCGCGCTCTATCGCGTTCTCAAGCTCGCGCACGTTGCCGGGCCAGGCGTGCGCGCGCAGGGCCGTCAACGCGTCTTCCGTCAGGGTCGCTTCGCGCCTGCGAAGCTCTCGCCCCAACTGCGCCGCGAAGTGTCGCGCGAGCAGCACCACGTCGTCGCCGCGCTCGCGCAAAGGGGGGATGGTGACGGGGAAGACCGCGAGGCGGAAGTACAGGTCGCGCCGGAACTCGCCGCGCTCCGAGGCGGTCTGCAAGTCTCTGTTCGTCGCGGCGACGACGCGCACGTCAACGGGAACGGGCGCGCGCCCGCCTATGCGGTCAACGACCCTCTCTTCAATCACGCGAAGGAGTTTCCCCTGCGCCGCGAGTGGCAACTCACCTATCTCGTCGAGGAAGACCGTGCCGCCCGACGCCAACTCGAACTTGCCCGGTCGTCGCTCGGTCGCGCCCGTGAACGCGCCGCGCTCGTGGCCGAACAGTTCGGACTCGATCAGCGTCTCTGGAATAGCGGCGCAGTTGATAGCGACGAACGGCTTCTCGCGTCGCGGCGAGAGGTGGTGGACGGCGCGCGCGAAGAGTTCCTTGCCCGTGCCCGACTCGCCGAGCAGAAGGACGGTCGTCGTCGTGGTGGCGACGCGCTGCGTCTCCGTGACGGCGCGCTTGATTGCGTCGGACTCGCCGACGATGCGCGGGAAGCCGTAGCGTCGCGACCATTCCTCGCGGAGCAGGACGTTCTCGGTGCGGAGCCGCTGGTGTTCGAGCGCGCGGCCGACGAGAAGCAGGAGATGATTAGAGTCGACGGGCTTCTGTAGGAAGTCGTGCGCGCCGTCCTTCATCGCCTGCACGGCCTCGTCAATCGAGCCGTAGGCCGTCATCAGGACGACGGGCACCTCGGCGTCCGCCGACTTCGACGCGCGCAGCACGTCGAGGCCCGAGCCGTTGGGCATGCGCAGGTCTGTGAGCACGAGGCGGAAGGGCTCGCGCGCGAGCGCCTGCGCGGCCTCGCGCGCGTCCCCGGCCTCGGCCACCGCGTAGCCCGCGCTCTCAAGCGTGAGGCGCAGCACGCGCCGCAGGCTCTCTTTGTCCTCGACGAGAAGGATGTCAGGCATCGAATAAAAGTGATGAGTGATAAGTCGTTAAGTTACAAGTTCCGGGTTGCAGGTTCAAAGTTGGAAGGCGGCGGGTGTGCTCTTAACTTTGAACTTGCAACCCGGAACTTGGAACTCCGTGTCCCTTCTCATCACCCATCACTTATCACTTCTACGGAGGGGCGTGTCAAGCGCGGCGTCGCAAGGAAAGGGGAGAGGGCGCGCGTCCTTCGCCGGACGCGCGCCCTCTCATTGTTCCGACAGGGCCGGGGCCGACTCAGTATTCGCTGATGCCGAGAACCCTGTTGCCCATCGTGCTCATCGCGTTGGAGACGGCCGAGGAGCTGTACTGTACGGTGGAGTTGCCGCCGCCGCTCGTCGAGTAGCTAGGCGCGAGGAACGGGTGCGCCGTGCCGTTCTCCGAAGAGGGCCACGTGCGCGCGAACTTCGCGACGACGATGGCACCGAGGATGTCGCCGTTGCCGCCGCCGTTGCGGTCGAGGTTGCCGTCGCCGAGGACGAGTATGACGCCGTTCCAATTCGCGTTGCCGCCCATCGTGAGTGTGCCCGTGACGACGAGCAGGCCCGCGCCGTCGCTCACGTTGGCGTTGCCGTCAACGAAGGTGAACTTCGGGGCGGAGGTGGTGCCCACGTCCGAAGGCGAGCCGGTGAAGTAGCGGCCCGCGCTCTTGGCCTGCGCCGCGAGGTCTACGAGCAGTGCGCGCGCCTGATCGGGGTCTCGCAGCCAAGGCATGAGGTCGCTGTCGGGGACGACGGCCGTCTGCCCCTGCGGGTTGGTCGTCACCGTCGAAGGCTTGCTGTTGGAGACGACGGTGGACGCCTGCGTGTTGTTGCCCGCGCAGGTCGTGCCGATGACGGGGAGCGAGGTCAGCGGCGGAGTGGACGCGTCGTTGCCGCTGTAGTTCTTCGCGTTGCTCTGGCCGATGTCGAAGTTGCCCATGTCCGAGCAGTCGGCCGCGCCGCGCATCAGGAGCGTCGAGCGCGGGTTGAAGTCGAACATCGTGCGGCTGACCAGTATCTGCATCTTCTTGACGGCGTTGCGCGGCCCGTAGCCCGTGACCTTGACGCGCAGGCGCTTCGGCTCGGGCGCGGTGATGGTCGCGGAGAGGGGCACGGCCGTCGTGTTGATGATCGAGGCCGTCGTGGGGAGCGTGTAGACGACGCCGTCGAGCGAGTAGGAGGTCGAGGGGAAGGTGACGGTGAGCGCGCCCGTCCATCCGGCCGCGGACTTCACGACCGCGCCGCTTATCGAGCAGGCGGTCGCCTTGGTCGAATTCCACGGCCCCGTCTGCGAGACGGTGAGGGCGAAGCTCTCGTTCAGCAGCGTGTATGTGCCGTTCGCGGTGGCGGACATGGTGAAGGTGCCGAGGTTGGTCGCGCCCGACGTGGAGGCGTAGACGGTCGTGGAGCCGCGCGGCGTGTAGGTCAGCGTCATCGTGCCCGCGCTCGTCGAGCTGGTGACGGTCTTCGCGGAGGTGTTGTCGCTGAACTTGCCCGAGGTGGAGAAGACGATTATGTCCGAGCTGTCCGGGTCTTTGACCTCCTCCACGGCGAAGGCCATCCCCGAGCCCGCGGTGTAGTTGGTGCTCAAGGGGACGGCGGATGTTCCGTCGGAGGCCGTGGCGCTGTAGTTGAGCCAGCGGCTCAGGCGTGCCTTCGTCGACGAGTCCGACTGCGCGTTCGACTGCGAGAGCGTGACGGCCTTGCGGAAGCTTATCTTGTTGGCGGCGTCCGTGACGGTCGCGTTGAAGAGCGGAGTCGGGGCGGCGTTGCCGCGCAGGACGCCCATCACGGCCTGCGTCCCGGCCTCGGCCGCGTAGTATGCCTGCGACTCGGAGGTCGAGTCGGCGGCGTTCTTCATCGTGTTGGATGTCACGGTGACGAGCCCGAGGCCCGCCATCAGGATGAGCATCGCCATCAGCGTGACCGTTATGAGCGCCGCGCCGCGCTCGGAGTCGCGTGCAGAGAGGGCCTTAGTTTGCTTCCCCATAACTTCTCCCCGTCAGTAGTTGTATAGGTCTGCGTTGCGCAGCGATACGTCGGAGACGAGCTGCACGCGCGAGGCGGGCTGGTAGCCCGTCGAGCCCACGGTGCCGACCGCGGGGAGCTGCACGCAGAGCGCGATGACGACGAACTTCGCGTCGCTCTTGGCGGCGACCTCGGTCACACCGCTCGCGGGCGTGATGTCGCAGTCCGCCTGCGTGTAGTCGATGCGGTCGGAGTAGTAGCGTATGACGAGCGAGTCCACGCGGTTGGCGAGGATGGTCGTCCTCGCGCCCGTGTTCACATCGAGGCGGATGATGTAGCTGTCGCCGCCGCTCGTGTAGAGCACGTACTTCACGTCCTCGTCGCTGTCCGTGACGGCGTTGCTCGAAGTCTGCCCCTCGAAGGCGTTGAGGTTGGCGCGGACGCGTATGGAGGAGGAGGTCGAGTCGGCGGCGACGATACCGTTGCCCGCGAGGCCGAAGCCCGAGTTGGCTACCTCGCGCGACATGACGTAGAGGGCGCGCTGCGCGTCGGCCAGCGCCTCGGACTTCTGGTTCTCGCGCGTACGCGTCTTGAACGAGCCCGCGATGAGGCTGCTCGCCAAGGCCGTGATGACGAGCGTCACCGCCATCGCCAACATCAGCTCGACGAGCGAAAAGCCCGCCTCACGTCCGTCCTTCCGTTTGTGCTCCTGCATCTGACTCCTCATGCGGGCGCGCTCGTTCGCGCCCTCAGTAGTACGCACCTGTGCTCATGCTGCTGCGCAGCGTCATGAGCGTCACGGCGTTGAGCGACCATGCCTTGCCCGCGCTCGCGGGCGTCACGGTCACGGTCACCCTCTTGACGGCGGTGCTCCCGCCGCATGCGGCCGTGCCGTCGTTGCAGACGGCGACGGCGACGGTGAAGTTGCGGCCCGCGCTCGCGACCGTCTGCGTCGAGTCGGCAAGGCTGTCGTACGAGGTCTTGCGCAGCGACTCCATCTGCTTCTGCGCGAGCGCCTGAGCCACGGCGCGGTCGTTCGCGCCCGCGTTGTACTTGACCGAGTAGATGAAGAGCGAGGTGGCGGCGAGCCCCGCCACCATCAGCACGACCATCGCTATCGAAGTCTCGATCAGCGTGAAGCCGCGTTCATCGCGCGCGCGTCTCTCGTTACCTTTCATCATCGTCCCTTCCATCTCTACTTAACCACCGTCACGTTGACGGTGACGGGGCTGCAATTCGAGAACTCGAACTTGATGGGGAACGTCCCCGTGGAGTTGTTGTTCGACTTGACGGTGTAGCCGACCGTGCCGCCGCTCGAAGACGTGATGGTCTGCGAGTAGGACGTGGTGAGCGTCAGGTTCGAGCTGACCGTCGTGACAATGCTGCCGGGCTGGTTGACGATGACCGAGAGCGAGGCCGTGCCGCCGCCCCTCCTCTGTAGGTTGCTTATAGAGGTGGGGCTCGCCGTGAGCGAGCAGGGCGGGTCTTCGGGCGTGGCCTCGGGAGTCGCCGTCGGAGTCGCCGTCGGAGTCGGAGTCGGCGTCGGCGTCGCGGAGTTCGTGCCGCATGGGGAGAGGTTGAGCTTCGTGTCCGTGCCCGTGAGCGTCGCCGAGGGGTTAACGTCGCTCGTCGCGTTGACGTTCGCGTAAGTGACCGTGGGCAGGCCCGTGATGGCCGAGTTGACGGTGATATCGCCCGAGCCCGCTATCTGCACGATGAGCTGCTCGCTGCGCGCGTTCTTCATGCGGAAGAGCATGTTGCACTCGTACGTGCGACCGCGCCAGTCGAAGTCTGCGTATGGAAGGTCGTCGCTCGTCGAGGCCATCGCCGCGCCGTTCGCGTCGGTAAGGACGACTCCCGAGTCGAGCGTGAAGGCGCGCGTCTCGCCCGTCCCGTCGCCGGTGAAGTCCATCGTGACCTCGTAGGTGTTCGGGCCTGTGAACTCGATGTGGGTCGTCGTGCGCCGCCTTATCGCGTCGAGCCGCGCCTTCTCGGCGTACTGCGCGAAGTCGCGCGCAGAGGTGTTCAGGCTCGATGTGGCGCGCGCCGAGCGGATGCCGAAGACGGCCATTCCGGAGATGATGCCGGTGATGCCGAGCACGACAAGAAGCTGTAAGAGGCTGAAGCCGCGCTCGCCGGAGCGCCGTCCATGTTCTGCCGAAGGGGACACAGTCTTTTTAAACCTCCGTCGGGCGACTGACTCGTTCACGGGGCGTAGCACGCGTCGCGCCGCGACTCCCGCTGCCCACGCGTTGGGGCAACGTGCGTGCCGCCGCGCCGCGCGTGCGATTTCCTTCGGATAAGGGGTGTAAGCGCGGCGACGCGCGCCGTCGCGCGCCATCGGCTGTCACCGCGGGTAACACGGAGGGAAGCGCGCTTCACATCGCGCGCGAGTTTCGGATGGGCCTCGAAGTTGAGAAGGCGGTTACATAGTCACTGTCACCGACGGCCACAACTCGCGCGCGATACGTGGGCGCGGCGCGTTGCGTCGGCGCGGCTTCGCGTTCGTCGCACGAGGCCATACGCGCCGCGAAACGGGGCCGCCGAGCCGTCGCCGCCTGCGTTGGTCTATGAGTTGCTCTAGTGAGGTTGCGTCCGCGCGCGAACGGCCCGAGGCCGCGTGCGCGAGGCTGACGCGGAGTTCGTGTGGGAAGGTTTGCGGTGCGGCGTCGCTCTCGGGCGCTCTCTCATCCGACTCGCTCAGGCACGACGAGAATCGCCGCGCGCGCCCGGTCCGCACATCGGGCATGCGTAGCGAGGAGCGCCCCGGCCGGTCGCCGAGCCGCCGGGGCGCGTTAGTTTGGGGGCAGAAGGCAGAAGGCAGAAAGCAGAAGGCAGTCAAGGCGCACTCGCTTTTGACTGCCTTCTGCCTTCTGCCTTCTCTGCCTTCTCTACTCCGGTACTTGCTCGTATTCGTCGAGGCCGCCTGCGCGTGCGCTGTCGAACTCGGAGGCGGAGAGGCGTATCGCCATCGTCTGCGGTGAGTAGGTGAAGGGGAGCGGGCCGCCGCGCGTCGTCTGCATTTCCGAGACGAGCGAGTCCTGCCACTGCCGGAAGCGTACGACCGAGCCGCGCTGGTCGAGTATGACGAAGAGGAGCGTCGCGCCGTCGCGCGTGCGCATCTGGCCGACGAGCGCGCTCGCGCCGCCGTCGGTGCGCGGCAGCGTGCCGGTCTTCGCGATGATGCTTCCGCGGTTCGGCCTGTCCGCGTAACGCTTCTGCAAGGTGCCGGGGTCAACGCCCGCGACCGGGAGAATGTCCGCCGCCTTCAGATTCGACTCGTGCAACGTGTCGAGCAGCGCGCGGTAGACCTTCAACATCTGCCGGGGCGTGAGGCGGTTCGTGCCGAGGCCGCTCGTCGAGGAGAGGCGAAACTCGCCGCGCTTGAAACCAAGCTCGCGCGAGAGGAAGTCTTCCAACCCCTGCGCGCCGCCGAGTTGATCGCCGAGCCGCTCGGCCATGAAATTGTTCGAGTAGCAGAGAAGGACTTTGAGCACGTCCACGAGCGCGGGCGAGTAGTGCGTCGAGATTGCGCGCGCGCCCTTCGGCACCGCGTCAACATAGACCGCGCCCATCACGACGACGCTCGGAGTCGAGCGCAGTGCGTCCGCGTCGTTCATCGCCGCGCGCGAATCCGTCCAGGCGCGCACGGCCGCCGCGGGCCTGCGCGCCGCGTCGAGCGTGTCGTAGAGACGCTCGCCCGAGCGTTGCGAGGATGCGTTGAAGTTCATCGTGAAGCGCGGCGCGACGACGAGGTCGCCCGTCACATTCCTGATGCCGAGTTGATTGAGTTCGCGCGCGACCGCGACCGCGTGCTCGTCGTGGAAAGAGGGGTCGCGGCCCGAGACCACGAGGTCGCCCGTGACCGTGCCGGTCGTCTTGTCGAACGTGCCTGTTATCCAGAAGGTCGTCGCGAAACGGTGCTTCGGCCCGAACGTGCGGAGCGCGTCGAGCGCCGTCAAGAGCTTCACAGCCGAGGCGGGGTTGAACGCCTGGTCCGCCGCCTGCTCTCGCACGACGCCGCCTTCGAGTGTCTCGACCAGCACGCCCTGATGGCTGAAGCCCGGCTGCTCTTCGTCGCGCGGCGGAACGTCTTCCGCGACCGTGCTATCGTTCGCCGACGGCGGTAGCGGCGATACGCTGATCGGAGTCGAGGGCGTCGGCTGCGGCGTCGTGGTCGGCGGCGTGCCGACGCTTACCTGCGCGCGCGCGGCCGATGCGGGCGCGAACAGAATGACGAGCGCGATAATGAAACGTAAAGTCTTCAACTCTTAAACTCCAATCCCCTTGTTAAGCCTCACCGCCCGCGACGAAGAGGGCGCGCCAATGATAGCACTGAACGCTTTCGCGGGCGGGCGCCGATTTTCGGGGGAAGAGTCGCGGGGGCGAACGCTTGGATGCAAACCGGCATCGTACGCGATGTATGCACATCTGAAGCGCCGTAAACGCGCAATGCAACCACCGTTCCGAAATGAGTTCAAAGTTCAAAGTTTCAAGTTCAAAGTTAGAAGGCGCGTGCCCTTAACTTTGAACCTGCAACTTTGAACTTGAAACTCTCTTTTGACATTCAAGAAAGCGCGCCCATAGAATTTCGTTCAAGTTCGGAGTCGGTTAGTCCAGCCTCTTTCTTGAAATTAAGTATCGAACAAGTGCGGCGAGATAGAGAGCCCGTCACGCTGGAGAAGATTCGCGCCGCACACATTGAGCGGCGGCGTGAGATACGCGCGCGCCTCGCGGAGTTCGAGGCGGTGCGGCGCACGGCCACGGACGAGAGGCTCTGGGAGGAGCTGGTCTTCTGCATCTTCACCGCGGGCGCGTCGGCGCGCATGGGGCTCGGCTCAATCGAGGCCGTGCGACACCTGCTCGCGTGTGGAACGCATGAAGAGCTTGCCGCCGCTCTTCAAAGCAAGCACCGTTACCCGAACTCGCGCTCGGGCTACATCGTCGTGACGCGCTCTTACCTCGAATCGGACTGCCGCATGCGTCTGCGCGAGCGGCTCGAAAATTTTGAAGACCCGATAGAGCGGCGCGACTGGCTCGCGCGCACGCGCGAGATAAAGGGCCTGGGCTACAAAGAGTCGAGCCACTTTCTTCGCAACGTCGGTTACAGAGGCTATGCGATACTCGACAAGCACATTCTCCGCTGCCTCTCCGAAGTCGGGGTGCTAGACTCTCCTCAGCCGCCCTCGACGCGCGCGCGCTATATCTCGACGGAGGAGCGTCTGCGACGCTTCGCGGACGACCTCGGCGTAGACTTCGACGAACTCGACCTCGTACTCTGGTCTATGAAGACCGGAGAGATTTTGAAATGATGAATGATGAACGCGGGACGATGAATGAAAACAGCTTGCCTTCTATTCATCATTCATCGTCCCGCGTTCATCACTTGCCTTGAAAGTTGGTTCACCATGAGAAAGCTTCTAGTTCGTGCGGTGATTGTGGCGGCCGCGTTTGCGTTCCTCGGGGCTTCTTCGACGCGCGGCGCGGCGGCGGCGGCGTCGGGCGGCAAGTCGCGCGAGCGCGCCGAGCGCGCGATGAAGGCGGGCGAGTTCGCGGAGGCCGAAGGGCTCTACCGCGAGCTTGTCGCGAAGGACGCGCGCGACGCCCCTGCGCGTCTGGGTTTGAGCCTCGCGCTCCTCAAGCAGCGCAAGAATATGGACGCATACGATCAGGCGGCGCGCGTCCTCGGCATCGACCCAACCTCGGCGCGCGCTCACTCGCTGCTCGGCACCGCGCTTCTCAACTCGGGTGACTTCCGACTCTCGGTCGAAGAGTTCCGCACGGCGCTCTCCTTCAAGGAGGACGACGCGATGTCAATCGCGGGGCTCGCGATGGTGGACTTCTACGAGAACCGCCTCGGCCCGAGCCTCGCGGGACTCCGGCGCGCGGCCTTCATCGACGGCAACGAGCCCGACTACGCATACAACCTCGGGCAGGTGGCCGCGCGCTACGAGCGTTACAAGGAGGCGGCCGACGCCTACGAGCAGTTCCTGCGCATCGCGCCGCGCTCGGACGAAGAGAGGCGCGCGCGCATACGCGGCCTCATAGACTTTCTGCGCTACCTCGGCGCGCAGTCGAGCCTGCTCGACGCGGCCGGTGCGAACGACGTGACCGTCCCCTTCGAGATAGTCAACAACCGTCCAATCATCCGCGTGAAGATAAACGGCGCGAAGGAGCCGCTGCGCTTCGTCATAGACACGGGCGCGGGGATGTGCGTCATCTCGCTGGCGGCGGCCGACCGGCTGGGACTGAAGCCCGTGGCGCGCGGCGGGATGGCGCGCGCGGTCGGCGGCGCGGGGCGCTTCGAGATCATCTACGGCTTCATACAGTCTTTGCAGATAGGCGAGACGAGAGTCGAGCGCGTGCCCGTCTACATTCGACAGTTCTTCAGCGATCAGGAGACGGTTGACGGCTACATAGGTCTGTCGGTCTTGAGCAAGTACCTCTCTACCGTTGACTACGCCGGGCAGAAGATGACGCTCCTGCGCGGCGACGCGCGCGGAGGCGCGGCCGAGCCTCCGGCGGGAGCCATCGAGATTCCGATACGCACGACTTCGAGCGGCTTCTGGAGCGGCGAGGTCAACATCGAGGGGCTTGAGAAGCCTGCCAACTTCATCATCGACACGGGCGCGAGCATCTCCGTCGTCTCGCAGGCGCTTGCCACGCGCGCGGGGATGGACAGGCTCGCGCAGTCCGGCCGCATAAGGGTCTACGGCGCGGCCGGTCTCGCGGACAACATACAGACGATACTCCTGCCGCGCATCTCGCTCGGCACGCAGGAGCGCCAGAACGTCTACGCGGCCGTGCTGGACATGGACCCGATAAACGAGACGGCCGGGTTCGAGCAGACCGGCATCGTCGGCGGGAACATCCTGCGCCACTTCCGCGTCAGCTTCGACTTCGTGCACGGCGTCGTCCGCCTTGAGCCCGTCTCGACCGCGACGCCCGACGAGCAGAAGGGCAAGCCCGTCGTCATCAGCAATCCGTAACGGCCGCCGATGAAGCAGAGCATATATCTTGAGACCTCGGTCGTCGGCGCGTACCTCGACAACGGCGAGCCGTTCCGTCGCGACCTGACGATGCGCTGGTGGGAGCGCGAGATGGGCGAGTACCGCACGGTCGTCTCGCCGCTCGTCTCGCGCGAGTTGGAGCGCGTGCCTGAGCCGCACCGCACCGCGTATCTGAAATTGGTCGCGCCGCTCGAACAGGTGGACTTGACCGAGGAGGCGGCGATACTGGCCGAAGGCTACATCTCGCGCGGCATCTTCCACCGCAAGTATATCGGCGACGCGGTGCACGTCGCGGTTGCCTCGTTCCACAAAATAGATTATCTAGTGACGTGGAACTTCGGACACCTCGCGAACGTGCGGCGTCAGGCGCGCATACGACTCTTCAACACGGCCGCGGGCTTCTTCGTCCCGCAGATAGTGACGCCGGAGTTCCTCGTCTCGGAGATGACGGAGAAAGGTTGATAGTGATAAGCGATAAGTGATAAGAGGGGACGGCGCGTCTTCTTTCTCATCACTTATCACTTATCACTTATCACTTCTGTTATCATGTACCGCAAGCCAAGATTCCTCGAAGAGCTGCACGCGATACGCGAAGAGATGTCGCGCGAGGCCGACTACGACGTAGAGCTGTTCATGGAGATGGTGCGCACGGGCACGCTCCCCGGCCACGGCCCCGTGCGGAACATACGCGGCTTCCGCTCGCGCGCCCCGCGCGCGGACGGCGCGGACGCGAAGCCCTCTCCGAGGAAGAGAGCGTAGGAGTTTTCAGCTTTAATAATGGAAGAGACGTTTGAAGCCATCGGACTTGAAGTCCCGAGCGAGAAGGACTTCAACCACCTCGCGGAGCGCGCGGGCGATCAGGGCGAGCCGACTCAGCTCTGCCGCCGCGGCGCAGTGCTGCACGGCCGCTGCTGGAAGCTCGGCGAAGGGCTCGAAGTCTGGACTGTGCTCTACGAGTCGGGCACGGGTGAAATCTTCTACGCCGACTGCCGACCCGGCTTCCGCGCGCGCTACACGCAGCGCATAAGCCCCTGGGCCTTGACCGAGTACGACGAGGACGGCGAGGCGATAGTCCACGGCTACTGCGACGGCACCGAGACGGAAGTTCTCTTCGAGCTACAGAATCTCACGGAGGTCGGCCCCGAAGGCTTCCGCGCGCAGGAGCTTCACGTCGGCCTCTGCGGACTCGCATACCGCGCGCGCGTCTCCTCGAAGCGCGAAGAGACGGCGCGCTGGCAGCCGCTCGAAGAGGCCGCGCCCTCGCGCGCCGCGCACGAGAACGACTGGTGCCTGACGGGCCGCGTCATCTCGTTCAAGCCCTTAATCAATCCGCTTTCGGGCACGGAGCTTTATTGGGTCTACCTCGACCTCGAACGCCTGCGCCTCGAAGTGCTCGTCAACGCCAAGGCGCTGCGCGGCGACCCGCTCTCGGTCGGCGCCACCTTCTCGGCCGACGTTTGGCTACAGGGCCACGTCCTGGACCGCCGCACGCTCCTCTCACGCTACGAGGGCCGTGACGCCTCCGTCACGAAGGCTTCGCTCTGGTCGCACCTGAGGAGAACGAATTGAACCGCGCCGTAGTTGTCCGACGAGCTGTTGCTGACCGCTGACCGCTGAATGCTTTCAACCTGATGCCCGCGCTGAGACGATTCTCCCTCTTACTGCTCTTCGTCCTCACGCTCTGCGCGGCCGGGCTCTACCTCTTCAACCGATATTGGATTCACCGCTTCGACGCGCTGATTGCGCGGCAGGCTGCGGTCTATCGCCAAGACCCCGACCTCGTCTGGAGCATCATCTATGAAGAGACCTACTTCAGCCCCTGGAAGCGCGGCGACGCGGGCGAGGTGGGCCTGATGCAGGTGACGCCCGCGGTCGCGCGCGAGTGGGCCGCGGAGACGGGTATGCGCGAACTCTCAGAGCAGATGCGTCGCGATTCCGACGCCGCGCTCCGAGACCCCGAGCGCAACATACAGGTCGGCTGCTGGTACCTCGAAAAGATAGCGCGCGACTACCGCGATACGCCCGGCGCGGAGGCGCGCGTCGTCGCCGCGTACAACGCGGGCCCGAGCCGCGCGGCGGAGTGGAATCGGGTGCCAGCGGGCCGCAAGCCCCTCACGGCCGACGAGTTCATCGCGCGCATAGACTTCCCCTCGACGCGCGCATACGTCTCGAACATACTCGAACGCTACCGTAAGAAGAAAGTGAGCAGTAAGCAGTGAACGGTGAGCAGTGTTTGAATCCAATCGGGCGGTGCGCGTCCTCTTATAAACCGCTTACTGCTCACCGCTCACCGCTCACTCTCTTATGACCTATCGCGCTCTGCTCGCGTCGAACGCGGACTTCAGGAGGCTCTGGACGGGGCAGGTCGTCTCCGAGATAGGCGACTGGCTGAACAACATAGCCGTCCTCGCGCTCGTCATACAGCTCGCGGGCGCGACGGGCGTAGGGCTCGCCGTCGCGCTCTACGCGATTGCGCGACACCTTCCGCTCTTCATCTTCGGCCCCTTCGCGGGCGTCGTCGTTGACCGCGTGAACCGACGCCGCGTGATGATTGCGGCCGACGTGACGCGCGCCGTGCTCGCGCTCGGCTTCCTGCAAGCGTCGCGCCTCTCGTCGCTCGCGGTCATCTACGCGGTCGGCGCGGCGCTCTTCTCCGTCTCCGCATTCTTCAACGCGGCCAAGCGCGCCTCCATCCCCAACCTCGTCGAAGGCACGGACGAACTGCTCTCGGCCAACTCGCTCTCAGCCTCGACGACGGCCGCGACCATCGCCGTCGGCTCCGCGCTCGGCGGCGTCGTCGCGACGGCGCTCGGCCGCGACGCCCTCTTCTTTCTCAACGCGTTCACCTTCATCGCCTCGGCCGAAATGATTCGGCGCATACGAAGGCCATTGAGCAGAAGGCGGAAGAGAGTGAGCAGTGAGCAGAGAGTAGTGAGCAGTAATGATGAGATGATCGGCCTTGAAGTTCAGACGCCCGAAGTTACCGCTTACCGCTCGCCGCTCACCGCTTACTTCTCGGACTTCCGCGAGGGGCTGCGTTACGTCAGACGCGACCACGTTCTCTCGGCCGTCTTCATCGCGGCCGCGGGCTGGGGACTCGGCAACGGCGCGGCACGCGCCCTCTACAGCATCTTCGGCGCGCGGCTCGGCGAGCAGGCCGCCGCGAGTTGGGGCGCGGGCCTCCGCGCGGTCACGGAGCGCCCGACGGACTTCGGCATCTCGGTTCTGTTCGTTGCGATGGGGTTGGGCGGCGTGTTGGGAGCGCCTCTGGCTCGACGTTTCAATCGCGGTGGCTCGGGCGACCTCGGCGCGCGCATGGGCCGCTCGCTCACGCTCGACGGCGCGGGGCTGCTCCTCTTCAGCTTCATGCCTAACCTGCTCGGCGCTTCCCTCGTACTCATTGCGCGCGAGATGAACTTCGCCATCTGGTGGACTGCACAGCAGACGCTCGTCATGCGTCGGACTGACGACCGCTTCGCGGGCCGCGTCTTCGCCTCCTTCGAGACCTTAACGACGCTCATGATGGTCGGCTCCATCCTCGTCTCGGGCAAGGTCGCAGACCGCCTCGGGATTCGACCCGTCGCGGCCGTAGGCGGTAGTGTGGTTATCCTCTCGGGGCTGCTCTGGTTCATACTGCGCCGTCGCGACGAGAAGAGACGATGACGAAAATCTACCGCGCGCGTTGGGTTCTGCCTGTGACTTCCGAGCCGATTGAAGACGGCGCGGTCGTAGTCGAAGGCACGCGCATAGTCGGCGTCGGCGCGCGCGCGTCGATGGAAGAGCGGTTCTCGTCGGCCGATACGGAAGACTTGGGCGAGGCGGTCATCACGCCGGGCTTCGTCAACTGCCATTCGCATCTTGAGTTGACGGCGATGCGCGGCCTCCTCGAACCGGAGGAGGGCGACTTCTTCGCATGGCTGCGTAAAGTGACCATCTCGCGCGGCGAGCGAATGAGCGGCGAAGACATCTACGCTTCGGCCGCTTGGGGCGCAATCGAGGCCGCGCGCGCGGGCGTCACAAGCCTGGGCGACGCGAGCGACGCGGGCACACACGTGATGCGCGCGCTACGCGACGCGGGCCTGCGCGGTACGGTCTTCGCGGAGGCGTTCGGCCCTGATGAGCGTCTGGCGCGCGAGCAGTTCGACAAGGCCCGCGCGAAGATTGAATCTTTGCGCGGCGGCGAGACTGCGCTCGTCAAGCTCGGGCTCTCGCCCCACTCGCCCTACGCGGTCGCGCCGCCGCTTCTCTCGATGCTCGCGCGCTTCGCACTCGAAGAGAGACTCCCGCTGATGATTCACGCGGCCGAGTCCGAGTCGGAGCAACTGCTCATGCTCGAAGGGCGCGGCCCGTTCGCCGAATCTTACGCGCGCCGCGGCTTCACGTTCGACTCGCCCGGCGTCTCGACCGTCCGGCACCTCGACCGAACCGGCATACTCGACACGCGCCCTCTCCTCGCGCACTGCGTGCGTGTTGACAGCGCGGACATAGAGTTAATGTCTGAGCGCGGCGCGTCGGTCGCGCACTGCCCGAAGTCGAACGCGAAGCTCGGGCATGGCCGCGCGCCTCTGGCCGCGTTGCTCGGCGCGGGTTTGGGCGTCGGCCTTGGGAGCGACTCGGTCGCGAGCAACAACACTTGCGACATGCTCGAAGAGTCGCGCTTCGCCGTGCTCGGCTCGCGCGCCGCGCGCGACACGCTCGAAGGCGGTCGCATGGTCGATGCCGCCGACGCGCTCCGCATGATGACTCTGAACGGCGCGCGCGCTCTCAAACTCGATGCGACGGCGGGCGCGCTCGAAGAAGGGCTCGAAGCAGACCTCACGGCCGTACGCCTCGACGCGGCGCACCAGACGCCCGCCTACGAACCCGCGTCCGCGCTCGTCTTCACCTCGTCGGCCCGCGACGTTACGCTCACGGTCGTCGCGGGCCGCGAACTCTTCCGCGATGGCCGCGTGACGACCGTTGATGAAGAGAGCTTGCGCGCGCGCGTGCGCGACATCGCGCGTCGCCTCGCCGCTTAGGAGCGCTTTGAGCAGCGGCTCGCGCGGCTGTAAAGTTCTCGCATGGCGATGCACCTACGCTCAATAGGCTTGAGCCCGGCGGCGAAGAGGCTCGACGCGTTCCCCTTCAGCCTGCCCGTCGTGAAGAAGTTCAGGGAGGTGAAGCTGCGCAGCGCCGTCACGTTCCTCGTCGGCGAGAACGGGTCGGGAAAGTCGACGCTGATTGAGGCGCTCGCGGCGGCGGTCGGCTCTGTCGTCGTCGGCGGCGAGGACGTTCGGCGCGACAAGACGCTCGCGCACGCGCGCGCCCTCGGCTCGCAGCTCAAACTCGTCTGGCAGAACAGGACGCACCGAGGCTTCTTCCTACGCGCGGAAGACTTCTTCAACTTCGCGAAGCGCATCAACCAGACGAGCGCCGAGCTTGAAGAGATGGCCCTTGAGTTCGAGCGCGAGGGGTTGAAGGGTTACGGGCTCAGGCTCGCGCAAGGCGTCGTGCGCGGGCAGAGGCGCGCTCTCACGAGCCGCTACGGCGAGGACGCGGACGCGCGCTCGCACGGCGAGAGCTTCCTGAATCTCTTCCAGTCGCGCTTCGTTCCCGGCGGCCTCTACCTCTTAGACGAGCCCGAGGCCCCGCTCTCGCCGCAGCGACAGCTCGCGCTCCTCTCGATGCTCAAGGAGATGGTCGAGCAGGACTCGCAGTTCGTCGTCGCCACGCACTCGCCCATACTCATGGCGCTCCCCGGCGCGGACATACTCAGCTTCGACCACGCGCCTCTGCGCCGAGTCCCCTACGACCGTGTCGAACACGTCTCCCTCACACGCGACTTCCTCAACAACCCCGAAGCCTTCCTCAAACACCTTTAGTGTGAATGGTAAATGGTGAATGGTAAATGGTGACCGCGTGCTCGGCGAGTTGCGTTCAAGCTCCCGAGCTGCGTCGAGCGCAACTACTATTCACCATTCGCCATTTACCATTCACTATTCACCATTTACTATTCACCAATCATGAACGTTCTAGTCCTGAACTGCGGAAGCTCGACCGTCAAGTTTCAGATTATCGCGACGGACTTGGATCGCATCGCGCGGGATGCGGATGAGCGCCTGGCGCGCGGAAGTATAGAGCGCATCGGCGGCGAGGCGATTCTTAGTTTCGGGGTCGGCGATGGCGAGACGAGGCGCACGACCGCGCCGGTGCGTGACACGCGCGCGGCCGTGGAGACTATCTTGCGTTGGGTGACGGCGGCGGACTCAGGCATTGAGGCCGTCAGGAGTGTGGCGGACGTTCACGCGGTCGGGCACAGGGTCGTCCACGGCGGCGAGCGGTTTACGCACTCGGTCGCGATTACGGACGACGTGCTGCGCGGGATAGAGGACTGCATAGAGCTTGCGCCGCTTCACAACCCTGCGAACATACGCGGCATAGAGGCCGCGCGCGAGGTCTTCGGCGCGGGGCTCGCGCAGGTCGCGGTCTTCGACACGGCGTTTCATCAGACTTTGCCCGACTACGCGTACCTGTACGCGCTCCCTTATCAGTGGTACAGGCGTCACCGCATACGTCGTTACGGCTTCCACGGCACTTCGCACCGCTACGTCGCTTACCGTTACAGAAAGCTTCGAGGGAACGAGCGTGGACAGACGAACATCATCACGCTTCATCTCGGCAACGGTTGCTCGGCGGCCGCGATACGCGCGGGCGACTCGGTTGACACCTCGATGGGCATGACGCCGCTTGAAGGTCTGGTGATGGGGACGCGGTCGGGCGACATAGACCCGGCCATCTTCGATTTCATCGCCGCGAAGGAGGGGCTGTCGGCGCAGGAGGTTGACTCCGTCTTGAACAAGCAGTCGGGGTTGATGGGCATTTCGGGACTGACGAACGACATGCGCGAGCTTCTCGACGAGGCGCACGAGTCGGGCGATAGGCGTGCGCGTCTGGCCGTGGAGATCTTCTGTTACCGCCTACGCAAGTACGTGGGCGCGTACCTCGCCGCGCTCGGCGGCGCGGACGCACTCGTCTTCACGGGCGGGATAGGCGAGAACTCCTCGGAGGTGCGTGCGCGCGTGTGCGAGGGTCTCGCGTGGATGGGAGTCGAGCTGGACGCCTCGCTCAACGAACAGATGACCGCGCGGCGCGAAGGAGTCATAAGCCGCGAAGGCTCGCGCCTCGCCGTCTACGTCATCCCGACGGACGAAGAGTTGCTCATCGCGCGCGACACAGTCCGCGTCGTGCGCGGCGCGCCCCAAAGGTATTGAGGAAGGGTAGAGGGAAGCGGTCAAAAGGGCGAAGAGTGTGGCGGGTAAAAGTGGAAAGGGTGAAGACTAAAGGCACGCGCCTCGTCTTCACCCTTTCCACTTTTAACCTTTTGCCCCTTTAACCTTCTTCCGTCTAGCGTGGGCTGGTCGGCTTTATCAACGGCGGTCTTCTGGTCGGGGCTATGGGCGTCGCCACCGGAATCAGTATGGTGGGCGGCACGGTCGGGTCAACGAAGCAGACGGGCGGTGCGGGCGGCGGCGACGTGTCCGAGTCAATAGTCAGGAGGAAGGCGTGGGTCGCGCCCGAGGGGTTCGTGCCGAAGCCGACAATCTGCCCGTTGTCGTTGACGGCGCGCGCCTCCTGTAGAGTCCAGCCGGGGGTGAGTATGAGCCCGTTCAAGTCCTGCATCCCCGTCGAGGGGAACCATGCGAAGGCGTGGTTGACTCCCGGCGCAACCTCCGACGTGCCGACGACGACGCCACTCTTGCTCACGTCGTACGCGATGCTGCGCTGGCCGCCCGCGAGCGTGCCGAGGTCTGCCATGCCCGAAGTGGGCCGGTATATGAACGCGTGGTAGACGGTCGCGGCCGTGTTTGACGGGAGCGAAGCGTAGCCGACCACCTCCGTGTTATCGCTTACGCGATACGCGGCGCTGCTAGAACCCCCGAACGTGCCGAGGTCTGTCAGAACGCCGCTGCTCAGAAGGTACGCGTGCGTCTGACCCGCGTTGGTCGTGGAGGAGCCGACAATCTGCCCCTTGTTGTTGATGCCGTAGGCCGCGCCCGAATTGCCGCCGAGCGTCGGGATAGACTGCATCCCTGTTGACTCCTGCCATACGAAGCCGCGGTCTACGAGCGCCGCGAGTTCCGACTGGCCGACGACCTGATTCATATCGTTGATGTCGAAGGCGGCGGAGAAGACGCCGCCGAGCGTGCCGAGGTCTACCTTGCCGAAGATGCTCGACCAGATGAAGGCGTGGCCTGTGTTCGTCGCGGTCGAAGTGTTGCCGACCGTGTTGCCCAACTCGTTGACGCCGTTAGCGGCCCCGCCGTCGCCGCCGAACGTGCCTATGTCGACGATGGTGCCGTTCGTCCACGCGAACGGACGCGCGGAGAGTCCCGCGCCGCTCGGAGTCGAGCTTCCGACGACGCGCGCCGAGTTGTTCAGCGCGAAGGCTCTGCTCTGCGTGCCGCCGATGGTGCCGAGGTCTGTGATGGAGTAGCTGTTGAACTGCGCGCTCGCGCGGCGCACGCCGACGGGGTAGACGAGCGCGAGCGCGAAGAGGCACATGGCAATCCGCCGCACGGGGGAAGGGAGACGCATGTAAAGCTCCTTCAAGAGTTGTGTGACAAAAGGGAAGTGAATCCGGAGAACGTGGCAGGCTCGCGACCGCCGCTCAAAAGGCACAGGCGAGCGCGCTTTGACGACCGCAAACTTTATACGCGCGTGTGATTCAAGTCAAACCACGGAAGGCGGAAGGCGGAAGGCAGAAGGCAGTAGGCAGAAGGCAGTAGGCGGAAGGCAGTAGGCAGAAGGCAGTCAAAACAACTGTCCACTTCGTCGAGCCTAAATTAAGAGAGGCAGTCGAGAGGCGTGTTGCTCTCGACTGCTTTCCGCCTTCCGCCTTCTGCCTACTGCCTACTGCCTTCTGCCTTCTGCCTTCTTCTTCCCCTCATCCCTTCGACGCGGCGGCGACTGCCTCGTCGAAGATTTCGAGGGCTACGTCCACGTGCTCGCGCGTGAGGATGAGCGCGGGCGACCATCGTATCGTGTTGTGGCCCGCGCCGAGGAGTATGAGGCCGCGTTTGTAACACTCCATCTCGACACGGTCGCGAAGCTCTGGCGCGGCGTCGCGCGACCCCGCGCCCGCGACGAACTCGACGCCTATCATCATGCCTAAGCCCCGCACGTCGCCGACGCAGTCGTGCTTGCGCGCGAGAGCACGGAGGCCGTCTTGCAGGTACGCGCCGACCTCCGCGCTGTTGCGCACCAGGCCGCCTTCGAGGAGTTCGATGGTCTTGAGCGCCGAGGCCAACGCGACGGGGTTTCCGCCGAAGGTCGAGGCGTGCGCGCCCGGCTTCCAGTCCATCAGGTCTGCGCGCGCCACGCACGCACCTATGGGTATTCCCGAAGCGAGACCCTTCGCGAGTGTGATGATGTCGGGCTTGAGTCCGTAGTGCTCGGACGCGAACATCTTACCCGTGCGGCCCATTCCCGACTGCACCTCGTCAACGATGAGGAGTATGCCGTGCTCGTCGCAGATGCGTCGCAGGCCGTCCAAGAACTCCTTCGGCGCGGGGATGTAGCCGCCCTCGCCCTGCACGACCTCGACGACTATGCCTGCGACCTCTTCGGGCGGAGTCGTGGTCTTGAAGAGCCTGTCCTCGATCCAGCTAAGGCATGCGCGGCTGACGGTAGCAGTGTCCGAAAGCTCGCCCGTGAACGGATGTCGGAACGCGTTCGGGTAGGGGACGTGCGTCACGTCGAGCACGGAGCGCTTGAAGCCGCGGCGTTGCGCGATTCTCGACGACGTGAGCGAGAGGCTCCCTAGCGTGCGGCCGTGGAAGCTGTTGAAGAAGGCTATGAACTTCTGTCTTCCGGTCGCGTGCATCGCGAGCTTGAGCGCGGTCTCGACCGCCTCCGTGCCGCTGTTCGCGAAGTGTGTCTTCGTCGGGCCGGGGATGGGCACTATCTCTTCGAGCTTGCGCCCAAGCTCGGGCATGTGGCGGTAATAGAAGTCCGTGCCGCACATATGTATCAACTCGGCGGCCTGTTCCTGAATCGCGCGGACGACCTCCGGGTGGCAGTGGCCCGTGTTGCAGACGGCGACGCCCGCGTTGCAGTCGAGGAAGATGTTGCCGTCAACGTCTTCGATCCAGACGCCTTCGGCGCGCCGGACGACGAGCTTGTAGTCGGGGCGCGGGTAGGAGGGCGTGACCCATTGTGCGTCGGCCTTGATGATTTCGCGCGCGGCGGGGCCGGGCAGTTCGGTGCGTATCTCCGGCCTCTTCGTGGGAGCTGCTACTGACATAAATTCTTCTCCTTAACTTCTGTGCGAGGGTGTCCTTGGGTTGAAAGCCTTGCTTTGCAGGAGAGCGTCTAGGGCAGGGGTCTCGCTAGTCCGCGAAGAGGTTCGCGCGGGAGTCGAGCGGTCGTTGATGAAGGAATCGTCTCATCCGTCGCCGGGAAATATACTCAAATAAGTTGCAAGTTCCAAGTTGCAAGTTTCAAGTTGCAAGTTTCAAGTTGAAAGCCGTGCTCTTAACTTGGAACTTGCAACTTGAAACTTATTTTATGCGGCTCGCGTGCCCGTGTAGTTGATCGTCGGCGCTATCGCGAGCTTAACTTTTATCTTGCCGTTGATGGAGTCGTCCTCCACCTGGCCGTTGATGGCGGCGTCGTACTTCTTGCCCTGAAAGTCGAGCGAGACGGTCGCGTCGAAGCCGTCGTGCGTGACCGTCAAGCCTTCGAGCGGCGCGTTGCCGAGCTTTGATTCTATGCTGCCCGAGAGCGCGCCGCCCGTGCCCTCGAAGCGAAGCGTCGCGGGCTGCTTGCCGAAGGGCGTAGCCACCTCAAGATTCCATGTGCCGACCAGATTCATCGTCTGTATCTCCCTCTGTCCTATGATTTCAGTTCTTTGAACTCAGCCGGCAGTCGCGCCGCGCGCGCCGGCGTCGAAGTCCTCGACGCGGTCTGCGTAAGGGCCTGCCTGCTCGCGTATCTCCGCGGCGTCGCCGACCAAGACGACGGCCGCGTTGTCGGGCGTGACGTAGAGGTTCGCGACGCGCCGCACGTCCTCGCGCGTCACGTGCATGATTCGGTCTCGGTAGGTTTCTAGATAGTCTTGCGGGAGGTTGTGCATGCGAATCTGCAAGAGCTGTTCGACGAGACCCTCCTGCGTCTCAAGTCGTATCGGGAAGATGCCCGCCAGATAGCTCTTCGCGTCGGTCAACTCCTTCTCCGAAACGTCCTCCGAGCACATGCGCTCCAACTCGTAAAAAATCTCTTTGAGCGACGCGCCGGTGACGGGCGTTCGCACTTCGGCGGTCGCGCGGAAACTACCCGCGTAGCGCCGCGCGTCTAGCTGCGAGTATGCCCCGTACGTGTAGCCCTTATCCTCGCGCAGGTTCATGAAGAGACGCGCGGAGGCCGTGCCGCCGAGTATGGTGTGCATGACGAGCACGGGGAAGTAGTCCGGGTCTGTGCGCCTTAAGCCGCGGTTGGCGACGACGATGTTGGTCTGCGCGGAGCCCGGTCGGTTGACGACGTACGCGGTGCGCCCTTTGAGCACGGGCGGAGCGGGGAAGCGAGGCTCTTCGACTTCGCCCGGCGACCAGCCTCCGAACAGCTCCTCGACGCGCGCGAGAAGCGATTCGCGTTGCACGTCTCCGGCGATGAGCATGACGGCGTTGTTCGGGACGAACTTCGCGCGGTGCTGCGAGAGAAGGCGCTCGCGCGTCAGGGCCTCTAAAGATTCCGGCGTCGGCGAGACGACCGAGTACGGGTGCTCGCCGAAGAGCACGCGCGCGACGGCCTCGGACGCGAGGAACGAAGGCTGCGCGCGCTGCGCTATAAGATTCTGCTGCGCGTTGGCCTTTACAAGCTCAAGCTCGTCTTCGGGGAACGACGGATGAAGGGCAACGTCCGCGAGCAGTTCCAGAACCTCTTCCGTGAAGGCCGAGAGCGAAGAGGCCGCGACGGTCGTGTAGTCGGAACTCGCGCCCGCGCTCAAGGTCGCGCCGAAGTGCGCGACGTGCTCGGCTATCTCCCGACTCGTGCGCGACTCCGTGCCCTCTACGAGCATGTCGGACATCATGTCCGCGAGGCCGGGAAGCTCGGGCGGGTCGAAGGCGTCGCCCGTGCGGAAGGCTAAGCGGAAGCTGACGAGCGGCAGACGCGTCTGCTCCACGAAGACCACACGCAGGCCGTTCGCGAGCGTCGTCTCGGTGGGCGTGGGTAGGTTAAGCTCGCGCGGCGGCAGAGACGCGGGCGGCTGTCGGCGGAAGTCTTCGGGTTGAGTCGTCATAAGTTTCGAGTGATGAGTGATAAGTGATAAGACAACAGGCTTCCGTTCTTTCTTATCACTTATCACTCATCACTTATCGCTAAGGGTTTCAGCTTTCCGCCGGGGGCGTCGGTTCGGTCGCGACGGCCGAGGCCGTATCCGCGACCGGCAGCGGTGGATTGGTCAGAGGCTCGGGGTCTGCGGGCGGAGCCTGCGGAACCTGCGGCGGGGGAGCGCCGGGCTGTTCGGGCTCCGAGGCGGGCGCAGGCTGCGACCCTTGCGCGGGCGCGGGCTCAGTCTCGCTCTCGGCCGCGTGCGCGGCGGGCACGACCTCCATCACGGAGTGGTTGTCCGTGAGCAGGTAGCGGCGCACGGCGTCGCGTATCTCCTCGGGCGTGACGGCGAGGTAGTGCTCTATCTCTTTGTTGACGAGGCTCGGGTCGCCGTCGTAGAGCGCGAACTCCGCGAGTCGCTGCGCGCGGAAGAGAGTTGACTGGCGGCTGCGCACGGCGTCGTTCAGGAGAGTGTTGCGAAGCTTCTCCATCTCTTCCGAAGTCGGCCCCTCGGTCGCGAGACGCCCTATCTCTTCCGTGATGGTCGCGCGAATCGCGCTGGTCGCGTGGCCCGGCTTCGGGATGGCGAAGATGTAGAGCGTCGAAGGCCCGCGCCGCTCGCCCATGCCTCCCTGAATCCCGACGACCGACTCCTCATCCTTGACGAGACGTTGATAGAGGCGCGAGCTGTCGCCGTCCAACAGCAGGTCGTTCCCCAAAGAGAGCGGATAGAAGTCCGGCGTGCGCCGCGCCGGAACCTTCCAGCCGAGCATGATTGCGGGCAGTTGCGCGAACGGGTCGCGGTAGAGTTCGGCGTGAAGTGAGACTTCCTCGGGCTCGGCAACGTCTACGGCGGGCGGTGTCGGCTGCGCGGGGATCGAGGCGAAATATTTTTCGACGAGGGCGCGCGCCTCGGCCGAATCGAAGTCGCCGGATATGGCTATCACGGCGTTGTTCGGCGCGTAGTAGATACGGAAGAACTCGCGTATGTCGTCAATCGTCGCGTCGTCGAGGTCTTCCATCGAGCCGATGGTCGAGTGAGCGTTCGCGGGGTTGCGATAGACCAACTCGTTCAGGCGGAGGAACGCGTTCGAGTAGGGGCGGTTGTCGTAGTTGAGCCGCTTCTCCTCCTTGACGGCGTCGCGCTGGTTGTCGAGGTTCTCCTGCGTCACCTTCAGCGAGCGCATGCGGTCTGACTCCAACCAGAGCGCGAGCGGGAGTTGGTTGGCGGGCAGCGTCTCGTAGTAGTTCGTGCGCTCGCTTGAGGTCGTGCCGTTCATCGTGCCGCCGTTGTTGAATATGTACTGGAAGTGGCCCGCCTTCGGCACGTTCTCGGAGCCCTGAAACATCATGTGCTCGAAGAGGTGCGCGAAGCCCGTGCGACCCTCTCGCTCGTTGCGCGAGCCCACGTCGAAGTAGACCGCGACCGAGACGACGGGCACGGCGTGGTCTTCACTAAGTATGACGCGCAGCCCGTTACCGAGCGCGAACTGCTCGACGGGAATCTGCGGCAGCGTGACAGTCGTCAAATTAACCTCCGGCCTCTTCTTTACTAATCATACCGCGCAGCTCCGCGCGCAGACGCTCTATCTCGGAGAGCTTGGTCGAGACGCGCGCGAAGAGTTCGGCCTGCGCCTTTATGCCTTCGTCTATGAGGAAGGCCGCGGCCTCGGCGCGCGTGCGGAAGACTCCGGCCTGCACGAGCTGCTCCAGACTGTCCTGCGCGGCGTGCGAGAGCTTGACGGCGACGACGTAATCGTCCTTCGCCGAGAGCGCGCGCTCTACCGTGCGGCTGATGTCGCGGCCGATGGATGCGAGCGACTCGGGTATGCGCGAGGCTATGTCGCGCACGGACGAGGAGACGCGGTCGCGGTCGTGCGGCTGCTCGTCGTCGCCCTCGGTCAACATAAGGTCGTCAATAGGGTCGAGGACTTCCGGGTCTCTCGGGTCATTGGGGGTACTCATCTTCTGCTGAAACCTCCTGCGTTGAAACTACGAACTTCACGCCTTTATACGGCACGAACTCGTCTCACGTTTCTCGGGGACTACTTACAAGCATTCTACGGGCCGCCCTGTGACGAGCGCAAGGAAGGGGAGGGGAAGGCGGAAGGCAGTAGGCAGTAGGCAGTAGGCAGTAGGCAGTAGGCAGTAGGCAGTAGGCAGTAAAAACAACTGTTCACGTCGTCGAGCGTAAATTAAGAAAGGCAGTCGAGGGCAACACGCCTCTCGACTGCCTACTGCCTACTGCCTACTGCCTTCCGCCTTCCGCCTTCCGCCCTCTTTCACAATTGCAACCTTGCCGCTTCTGCGTACATCAATTACACTACACCGCACCGCCTTGCCTCTTCGGCAGAAGGCGGATTCAAAATTGTGGACGACGAAGGCCGCCGCTGTTGGCACGGCGTCCTTTTTTCAAGTCTCGGGTTCTTAACAGAGGTACAGCACCCCGTGAAAAAGAGAATTTCGACCGCGCTCGCGACGCTGCTCCTTCTCGCGCTCACGCTCCCCGGCTTCGTAATCGCACAGCAGACAGGCACGCCGCGTCAGAGCGGCTCGCAGCCGCCCATGGTGACGCCGGGCAACCGTCGCCCCGAGGCCGGCGCGGTCGCTCCCAACTCGCGCACGCGCCGCACAGCGCCGCCGCGCGCGGACGCGACCGAGGGCATCGAGTCCGATGTGGCCGAGGCGCTCACGGTCATTCAGGACAACTACGTGGACGGCAACAAGCTCGTCTACAACGATGTCTTCAAGTCCTCCATCATCGGCATGCTGCGCACGCTCGACCCGCACTCGAACTACTACGACGCGAAAGAGTTCGAGGAGCAGCGCGCCGACTGGCGCTCCGAGTACTACGGCATCGGCGCGACCATCGGCGACCGGAAGCTCGGGCAGACGACCGACACATACATCCTCGCGACCTTCGAGGGCACGCCCGCCTTCCGCGCGGGCCTTCGCTTCGGCGACCGCATCACCGACATAGACGGCCAGACGGTACAGGGCAAGCCTTCGGGCGAAGTGCGCGACCGCCTTCGCGGGCCGCGCGGCACGACCGTCAAAGTAACGGTCGAGCGCGCCTCGAACGGCGCGAAGGAGACGGTCGAGATAACGCGCGACGCCGTGCCGCAGCCGACCGTCCCCGACGCATACTTCATCAAGCCCGGCGTCGGCTACATAGACATGACGCGAGGCTTCAACTACACGACGGCCGAGGAGTTCATCTCCGCGCTCGACTACCTTCGCTCGCGCGGCATGAACGGGCTCGTCGTTGACCTGCGCGGGAACGGCGGCGGCATACTCGACCAAGCCGTGCGCGTGGCCGAGCAGTTCTTAGGCTCCGGCCAGACCGTCCTGACGCAGAAGGGGCGCGGCACGCGCGGCATGGAGCGCGAGTATAAGTCGGAGAACCGAAGCCCCGACAACACGCCGCTCGTCGTACTCGTCAACCGCGGAACCGCGTCGGCCAGTGAGATAGTCGCGGGCGCGTGGCAGGATCACGACCGCGCGCTCATCATCGGCGAGACGAGTTTCGGTAAGGGGCTCGTCCAGAGCATCATGCCGCTTGAGTACGGCACGGCGCTGACTCTGACGACCTCGAAGTACTACACGCCTTCGGGCCGACTCATCCAGCGCGACTACTCGAACCAGAGCTTCTACGACTACATATACGGGCGCGTGAACGGCACCGAGGACGAGACGAAGGCGCAGGCGAAGCCCAAAGGCCCCGAGACGCACACTGACACGGGCCGCCCGCTCTACGGCGGCGGCGGCATCTCGCCCGACGAGAACGTGAAGCCGCGCACGCTCTCCGCCCCGCAGCTACGCATGATCGACCCGATCTTCGCCTTCGCGCGAGAGATGGTCAACGGCCGCGTCACTGGCTTCAACGACTACAAGGTCGCGGGGATGCCCGACTTCACGCGCAACGTTGCGCCGACCGACTTCGTCGTTGACGACAAGGTCTTCAAGGCGTTCAAGGATTACGTGGTTGCGCATGCCGAA
>JBJMGR010000197.1:0-3835 GCA_045807805.1 Pyrinomonadaceae bacterium
CTTCGGGCTCGTTAAAAGGAGCACGGAGACCCGGCTCTGTGCCTCGGGTCTCCGTGTTCTCATGTTCGAGCGCCGCGGCTTCGCTCATTGCCCGCGGTACGCATTCGCGTTCGAGTCCTGATAGGTGAGCGTGTGTCGCGGCGTGATGACCGCGTCGGCCGGAAGGTTCTGCCGAAGTCTCACGGTCACCTGCAAGACCTGTGTGTCGCCCGGCGCGAGTTCCGCCACGCGCCAGATGAGGCCGCGTCCGCCGCCCACGTCCTGCAAGGTCAGCTCCGGCGATGAAGAGACGAACTCAAGCGCGTCGGGCAGAAGCTCCGTCACGTTGAGACCCTTCGCCAGGCCGCCCCCGTCGTTGACGAGAACGAGCCTGTAGAAGATCGTGTCGCCCGGCTTCACTTCCGTGTTCGGAAGCTCGGCACGCACGCGCACGCGCGGCGTCGCGACAGTCAGCACGGTCGAGTCCTCGCTCGCTACTCTCCCGCCCGCGCCCATCGCGCGCGTGACGAGGTTGTATGCGAACTGCGTCCGGTCGGCCGTCGAGCGCGGAATCTGCACGCCGAGCAGCACGGGATACTGACCACCTCGCGGGTCGAGCGCTGCGGTCTGCGTCACGGCGGGCTCCGACTCCTGATGGCGGCCGTCGCCGTTCGTGTCGGCAAAGACGGTCGCCTGCGGCGCGCCCGGCGCGACGATGCGAAGCTCGAAGCTCTCGGAATAGTTCGAGGGGTTGCGAACCATGAAGGGCACGTAGATGGTGTCGCCGGGGGTCGCCGTCAGGCCCTTCGAGACCGCGTCAACGCGCGCTCCCGCGACGCGCCCGACGGAGATGGCGGGGCCGTCGAAGTTTGAAGGGATGAAGAGGCTCTGCGTTCGCATCGTGCCGCGCCCGACGGGCTTGTTCGAGCCGGCGAGCGCCTCCGCGACCGCGCGCAGCGTCACGGTTATCTCGCGGTTGTCGCGCGACTCAAGGTCGCCGAGCGACCAGATGGCCGTGCGCGAAGGGCGGTCGTAGGAGATAGGCGCGGGCGTCGCGTTCACAAGCTCGAAGTCCGGGTTGAAGACGAAGTCGGCGCGCGTCTGTCGCGCGGTGGCGCTGCCCGCGTTGCGGACGCTTATGCGCTGCGTGAAGGTCTCGCCCGGCTGGACGTTCTCTTGAAGCGCGTTCGACGCGGCGGCGAGCGCGGCGGCGACGACCGTGAGCGACGCGTCGGATACTTTCGTCACGGTGGCGTCGGCCTGCGATGCCGCGCGAATCAAGAAGCGCTGCTGTTGGTTGTCGGGCGCGTTCTCGGGGACGCGCGCGTTTAAGGTCACTTCGATGGTCGAGCCGCGCGTCATCGTCGGCGTGACGAAGACGGGCATGCTCGTGTCGTTGCCGCTCTGGCTGAAAGAGGGTTGATACTCGGCGGGCAGGTCTGTCTCAAGCCGGAACTGGTCTTCCTTGTTGCCCGAGTTGGTTATGACGAGCGGGAGCTGTATGACCTGACCGGGCTGCGCGGCGAGCGCCGTGCGGCGGAGCGCGAGCTGTAGGTCGGGAACCTGCGTGACCGTTATGCTGAAGCCGCTCTGACCTTCGCCGGGGCTCGCCTGCACGTTGTTGACGACGGTCGGAGTCTCGACCGGGCGCGGCGCTGGCGTGGAAGCGGGCGTGGCCGCAGGGCGTACGACGTTCGTCGCCGTCTCAGTCGGCTGCGTTCGCGCGGGCGTCGGGCGCGGCGTGGGCGTCGCGGTCGGCACGCTCGTCGTGTTCGCGTTCGGCGTCGTCGCGATAGAGTTCGCGGGCCGGTTGCGATTGTTTCGGCGCGGGCGAGTCGAAGCGGTGCGCGGGCGCTCCGCGTCACCCTCGCCGCGCACGGAGAGGCCGGGCGTCGCAGTAGTGATGTTGTTGCTCGCGATCTGCGTCGGAGTCGGAGTAGGAGTCGGCGCGGGGCGCACGAGCGCGGGCACCCTGCGCGTGGGCGTAGGCGTCGGGCGCGCGGCTGCCGTCTCTACGGGCGTCGCCTGCATGCGCGGCGTCGGGCTCGCCGCGGCGGTCGCGGGCCGGTCTCTCTTGGCCGCGGTCAATTCGCTCTCGTAGATGTCTACGAAGGGCGTGTCCTTGATTGTGCGTAGACGCTGCGCGACCTGATCGGCCTCCGGAAACTTACCCATCTCGATGTAGGAGCGGCCGAGCCAGAGCAGCATGAGGTCTGCGATGAAGCTGTCGGGGTGGCCCTTCAGGAAGTCGCGGAAGACCGTCGCCGCCTGTTCGTACTGCCCCTTCGCGAAGAGCGCGCGGCCCCGGTTGAAGATGTCCTGCTCGGCCTGTGAGGGCGCGTCGTCCTGAACGGCTGCGCGCGGCGCGGCGGCCGTCGCCACGGCCGACATCAAGGGGGCGAAGACGAGCGCGGCGGCAAGCGCGGCCGCGCCGAAACGATTACACGTAATCAAATCTGTATCCTCCGACGGGCGGGTGCGAGTCTGAATGAGTCGTCTAACATTGCGGGTCGCCGGGAGACCTGACGGGCGACCGTATGAACCTTTGAGACTTCGGCTTATGACCGCGGAGGATAATACAGCTTCGCGGGCGCGGCGGACAACCCTCTTGAAGGGAATAGGTCGGGAATCCTTAGTTCACTTCCGTACCTTGCCCGCGCGCGCGACCTCTATGCGGTCTCCGGCCTGAAGCACGGGGTCGGGCACGACGCCGCCCTCTATCTCTCGAAGGCTGTACTCGGCGGAGACGAGTCGGCCGTCGGCGCCCGCACGCGAGACCTTGATGCGCTCGCCCCCCGCAGCGGTCACGCCGCCCGACGCGAGTACGGCCTGCGTGAGCGTCATCCCGCCGTGAAAGTCCTTCTGGCCGGGCGAGCTTATCTCGCCGCCGATGTAGAAGAACTCGGGCGGGCGCACAGTCAGGTTCACAACGTCGCCCGCCTGCACGAGCGTGTTGAGCGCGGCTGCGTCGTTTAGGTCAACGCTCGTGACCTTGCCCGTCGAGTGCGAGATGATTACCGCGCGCCCGGCCTCGGGCTTCGGCTGCGCCTCCGCGATGACGACGTAGAGCGGGATGGCCTCGCGCCTGAGAATCTTCGTGCCGGGGTCGCCCGCGAGTCCGCTTACAAGGACGGCGTGGCTCGCGTACTCGCGAACGCTCACGCGCACCTGCGGATGTTCGTAGACACCTCTGTGGCGGAACTCCGCGACGAGTTGCGCGGCGAGTTCGTCGGTCGTCATCCCGGCGACCGTGAGCGGGTCTTTAAGGAGCGGATGGTCGAGCACTCCGCCCGCGCCGATGGTGAAGAGGGTTGATTGGCGCGGCGACGAGTCGTTGAGCGTGCGTATGTCGAGCACGTCGCCAGAGCCTATGCAGTAGACGGACGTGAGCGACGCAGGCGCGGGAGATGCGTTGGCGCTGTCGCCCCCGCCCGCCGGTTTATTCTCGCTCGGCGCGTTCGACCTATTCTCGCTCGCGGTGTTCGGAGAGGCGGGCGCGGTCTTCGCGGGTGTGTTGACGGGGACTGGCGTAGTCGCGCCGGGCTTCGATGGCGCGTCGCTGGTCGAGGGAGCGGCGGCCGTCGGCGTCGGGGTGACGGCGGACGCGGCCTCGCCCGAGCGTGAGCCGGGCTGCGTCCCCTTTGTTTCGCGCGTCGAAGCGTCGCGCGTCGAGGAAGGCTTCTTGTCGTCCTTCTTCGGAGCGTTCGAGGCGGGGCCGCCCGAGCCCTTCTCCTCCGCCTCCGGGCCGACGCGCACGCCTTCGGACTGAGAGGCCGACGCGCGCGCGCAAGGAGCGCACAGTGCCAGCGCGAACGCTGCGGCAAAAAGATACTTCTTCATACGAGCACTCTTCCTC
>JBJMGR010000198.1:0-15557 GCA_045807805.1 Pyrinomonadaceae bacterium
TGAACCACGTCGGGCCGCTCGCGCAGCATGAGCCTGTATAACTTCCAGATTGTCAACGCGTCCTTCGGCGAGACCTCGCGGCTCATCTCGGCGATGACGTAAGGCTTAACGCCCAGGCCCTCGGCGAAGTAGCCCATGTCGCCCGCGCCCTTCGGCACGACGCCCGCGACCAGAAGCGACCGGACGCCGCACTCGCGCAGCCCCGCCTCAAGCCACGCAACGTGCTTCGCCGGGCCGCCCACGTTCAGGCGCGCGATGATTCGCAGGACTTTCATGGTGAAGCTGTCAGCGTTCAGCACTCAGCGCTCAGCTTTAAACCCCTTCGCACTCTCCGCGACTTCTTCGCGCTCTCCGCGTTTAAGTTCGAGTCTCAAACCGCGAGGAACGCGAAGAAGACTCAAAGAACGTGAAGAGGGTTTGGCTGATGGCTGATGGCTGAACGCTGAATGCTCTTCTACCCGCGCGCGGCCCCCGCTTCGGCGGCGTCGGCGTCGTCGAGCTTGTTGGCGCTGGTCTCGGCGACGAGGTTCGAGGCGTGGAGGAGGCTCTCGAAGGTTCCGGCGTCAGTCCACCAGCCGTCGAGTTCGTCCCAGGTCATATCGCCGCGACGTATGTATTCGTTGTTCACGTCCGTTATCTCAAGCTCGCCGCGCCCCGAAGGCTTGAGCGTCTTGATGATGCTGAAGACATCCGCGTCGTACATGTATATGCCGATGACGGCGTAGTCCGACCTTGGCTCCTTCGGCTTCTCTTCGATGCGCACGACCTTGCGCCCTTCGAGTTCGGGGACGCCGAAGCGCTGCGGGTCTGGAACCTGCTTGAGGAGAATCTTCGCGCCGCCGCCCTGATGGCGGTATGCGCGTGCGGCCTTGCAGATGTTCTTCTCGATGATGTTGTCGCCTAAGACGACGCAGACGGGCTCTCCATCCGCGAAGTCCTCGCACAGACGGAGCGCGTCGGCTATCCCGCCCTCGCCCTCCTGATACGTGTAGTTGATGTGCTTGAGGCCGAAGTCCTTCCCGTTCTTGAGAAGCTTCAGGAAGTCGCCCGCCGAGTTGCCGCCGGTGACTATCATTATGTCGCCAATGCCCGCGTTGACGAGCGTCTGGATGGGGTAGTAGACCATCGGCTTGTCGTAGACGGGCAGCAGGTGCTTGTTTGTGACCGCGGTCAGAGGGCGCAGACGCGACCCAAGGCCGCCGGCCAGTACGATACCTTTCATTCAGTCCTCCAAAGCTGTCAGCTTTCGGCTTTCAGCTAGACCCCTTTGCGCTCTTTGCGTCCACTTCGCGTCCTTTGCGTTTAAGTTAAGCCTGTCTAAACGCAAAGGACGCGAAGAAGGCTCGAAGACAGCGAAGAGGGTTTAGCTGAAAGCTGACTGTTGAGTGCTGAGTGCTATCAATCAATAAACCGCTGGAACCAGAGTTCGAGCATGAGCAGCGTCCAGAGCTGGTGCGTGTAGTCGCGCTCGCCGCGCGTGTGAAGCTCGACGAGTCGGCGCACGGCCTCGGGCCGGAAGAGGCCGCGGCGCGCGCTCCTCTCCGAGAGCAGGTTCTCGCGCAGGAAGCCCTGCATCTCCGCGCGGAACCAGTGGCCGACGGGCACGCCGAAGCCCATCTTGGCGCGCTTCAAATTCTCGGCCGGCAGAAGCTTCGTCAACGTCTTCTTCAGGATGTACTTCGTCGTCAGCCCCCGCAGCTTCAGCCTCTCGGGCAGGCTCGCGGCGAACTCTATGACGTGGTGGTCGAGGAACGGCGAGCGCGCTTCCAAGCTTACGGCCATGCTCGCGATGTCCACCTTGACGAGCAGGTCGTTCGGCAGGTAGGTCATCGTGTCGGTCAGAAGCGACGCGTCCACGACGCCCGCGCCGTTCGCGCGCGCGAACCAGGGTGCGAGCCAGCGCACGGCGTCGCGCCCCGTGTTCTCGCGCCGGAACTCTTCCGTGTAGAGGTCGCCCTTCGCCTCCGTGTCGAATACGCTCACCCAACGCAGGTAGCGCTCGGACGGCGGGAGCGACGCCGAGCGGAGGAAGCGCTTGAGACTCCGCACGCGCCCGCGCTTTATCTCGGACGAGGGCAGAAGCCCCACGGCCTCGGTCAAGCCACCGCGCACGAGCCCCGGCAGGTGCCTGAAGCTCTCCGAGAGACGCATCGCCGCGTAGCGCTCGTAGCCCGCGAAGCACTCGTCGCCGCCGTCGCCGTTCAAGGCGACCGTGACGTGCTTGCGCGTCTCGCGCGCGACGTAGTAGGTCGGGATGGCGGACGAGTCCGCGTAGGGCTCGCCGTAGTGCTCGACGAGCGTCGGCAGAATCTCCATCGCGTCGGGGCGCACGACGAACTCGTGGTGCTCGGCCCCGACGAGTTCGGCGACGCGGCGCGCGTGATGAAGCTCGGAGAAGTCCTGCTCCTCGAAACCGATGGAGAAGGTCTTGACCGGCTTCGGGCTCTCCTCGGCCATCAGCGCGACGACCGTGCTTGAATCTATGCCGCCCGAAAGGAACGCGCCGAGCGGGACTTCGGACATGAGGCGTACGCGCACGGCCTCGCGCAGGAGTTCGAGCGCGCGCTCGCCCGCCTCCTCTTCCCCGATCTTCAGCTTCTTCGAGAAGTCGGGCTGCCAGTAGCGCTCCGTCTTTATCTCGCCCGAGGCGTCGAGCGTGAGCGAGTGGCCGGGTTCGAGCTTGCGTATGTCGCGGTAGGCCGTGAGCGGCGCGGGCACACACATAAACGAGAGGTAGTCGTGAACAGCGCCCCGGTCTACCTCGCGCCCGACCGAAGGGTGCAGGAGGAGCGCGGAGAACTCCGAGCCGAAGACGAACGAGTCGGCCGTCTTCGCGTAGAGCAGTGGCTTCTTGCCCACGCGGTCGCGCGCGACGAACAGCTCACGCTTTCGCTCGTCCCAGATGGCGAAGGCGAACATGCCGCGCAAGTGTTTCGGACAGTCGGCGCCGAACTCCTCGTAGGCGTGGAGGACGACCTCCGTGTCGCAGTCGGTCTGGAAACGGTGGCCGCGCGCTTCGAGTTCCTTCTTGACTTCGCGGTAGTTGTAGACCTCTCCGTTATAGACTATCCATGCCGTGCCCTCTTCGTTCGCGATGGGCTGCTGGCCGCCCGTGAGGTCTATGATGGCGAGACGCCGCATGGCGAGGCCGACGTTATCCTTCAGGTAGAAGCCGTCCTCGTCGGGGCCGCGGTGACGGATGGCCTCGTTCATGCGGCCGAGCAGCGCACGGTCGGCCGCGCGCCCGTCGAGGTTAACGTAGCCTACGATGCCGCACATCAGAAGTTAATCCTCTCGGAGATGTCCTGCGCGATGTCCTCAAGCTCCTTCTCGTGCTCGTGCTTCCAGCGCGCGTAGCGGCGCACGGACTCGGCCGAGGCCGCGTGCGCCGCATCTACCCTCGCCTTCCTCTCAAGCGCGACCTGTAAGGCGTGCTCCTCTCGCCTCTCCTTGAAGAGCACCGCCCCGACGGCGACGAAGATGAAGTAGAAGACGAGTATCTGGCTCCGCTGACGGTACGCAGTCCCGACGTTTCCCTGAAAGATCGAGTAGGCCAAAGTCAGCATCGTCGTGAAGATCAGTATCGGCAGCGCCTGCCTCAGCTTGTAGTTCACCGTGAACCACACGCCGAGCACGAGCAGAGGGAACGAGACCCACCAGGCGATCATCTCCGGCAAGGTTATCAACTGGCGCAGGCTCGCCAACTGCCACGGGAAGGGAGCGAAGAGCAGATAGGTGAGCCCGATGGGCACGGCCGTCAGCGCGCCGCTCGCGGTCGAAACGTCAACGTCCTGCCCGAAGCCCGACTTGGCCGCCTGCTGTAGGTCTGCGCGGCTCGTCTGTATGGCCTGAAGTGAGCCGAACCTCTCCATCTGCGTGCTCGCGGGCCGCAGCACGCCCATGTATGTGAGCGCGACCCCGAGCGTCAGCACGACCACGAGTTGGCGCGCGAGGCTCCGCGAGGTGACGGGGCGCATGCCTATTACGAACGCGCCGCCCACCGCCACCACGACCATGTAGAAGACGTAGAAGCGCATGCTGAATATCGCGAACATCGTGAAGGCCAGCACCGCTATGTTCGCCGCGCTCACCTTCTCGCCGAGCCTGAGAGTCGCGAGCATCGCAAGCGCCAAGAGGAAGACGATGGGCCCGTCCTTCAACCCCTGCGAAGACCAGAGCACGAGACTCGGGTAGAAGGCGACGGCGAAGGCCGCCACCTTCGCGACCCTCACATTCTTGAAGATGTGACGCGCGCAGAGGTATATGACGGGGGCCGTGGCCGCGCCGACGACCGAGTTGAAGAGCTGCACGGCGAGCATGTTCTGCCCGACTATTCCGTAGACGGCCGCCACGAGGTAGAGCATGCCCCAGCCGCCGCCGCTCGTGGCCCAGTCTCTCACCTCCGGCACCTCGACGCCGGAGCGCCACGACTGGAGCACGGCGTTGCCGAAGAGGTCGTAGGTGAGCGCGTCGCCGCCGAAGAAGTCCTGAAGGTGGAAGGCGTTTATCAGCGTCCCGATTGTGACGCGCACGAGCAGGCCGCCGACGAATATCTTCAAGAGAAAGCCGCGCTCGGACTCTCCCGTGCGCCCCAGCACCACAGCCACGAGGATGGCGCACGCGGCGCAGAGGAGCACCGCCGTCGCGCCGCCGGGCAGCGAGAGCCCTATCGTGGCGCAGAGCCCGACCGTGATTGCGGCGAGAAGTGCCTTCATTATCTTTTACGGGTTGCGAATCTGCCAGCTAGTATTCAGCAAAAGCCGCCGCGCCGCAAGCGCCCCACCTTAGACCTTCAACACGTCGCGCGGCTCATGCGTCGCGGGCGAAGTGCCGTCGCGCGGGAGGGGCCGTGCGAGCGACGGGGGCGCGAGGCGCGAGGCGCGTCTCGCCGCGATCTCCGCCTCTCTCGCGGACTGCTCCTGCCGCTTACGGTTCTCGCGCCGCTCCATCATCAAAATCGCCCCGACGGCGACGAAGATGAAGTAGAAGACGAGTATCTGGCTCCGCTGGCGGTATGCAGTCCCGACGTTTCCCTGAAAGATCGAGTAGGCCAAAGTCAGCATCGTCGTGAAGATCAGTATCGGCAGCGCCTGCCTCAGCCTGAACTTCAAAGTGAACCAGATGCCCATCACGAGCAGAGGGAACGATACCCACCAGGCGATCATCTCCGGGAGGGTTATCAACTGGCGCAGGCTCGCCAACTGCCACGGGAAGGGAGCGAAGAGCAGATAGGTGAGCCCGATGGGCACGGCCGTCAGCGCGCCGCTCGCGGTCGAAACGTCAACGTCCTGCCCGAAGCCCGAGTTCGCGCGGCGCGAGAGGTCTCTGCGGCTGCGCTGTATGGCGTCGAAGTCCGCGTAGGTCTCGACCTGACTCCCGGCCGTCCGCAGCACGCCCATGTATGTGAGCGCCATCCCGAGCGCGAGAATCACCGCGAACTGCCGGAGCAGGCTCCGCGTCGTCTGCCGTCGCATGCCTAGCATGAACGCGCCGCCGACGGCCGCCGCCGCCATGTAGAAGATGTAGAAGCGGAAGCAGAGCAGCCCGTAGAGCGAGAAGACGAGCAGCGCGCCGTACTTAAGGCTCGCCTTCTCGCCGAGCTTCAGCGTCGCGAACATCGTCAGCACGAGCAGAAAGACTATCGGCCCGTCCTTCAACCCCTGCGAAGACCAGAGCACGAGACTCGGGTAGAAGGCGACCGAGAGGGTCGCGAGCTTCGCGACGCGAAGGTTCTGGAAGATGTGACGCGCGCTGAGGAAGATGAAGGGAGCCGTGGCCGCGCCGATGACGGCGTTGAAGAGCTGCACGGCGAGCATGTTTCGCCCGACGACCATGTAGAGCGCGCCCACCGTGTAGGGCATGCCCCAGTTGCGCTGCACGTAGAAGCCGAGCGCCTCCTCGTAGTAGGCGTAGCTCAGCTCGCCCTTCCAGAACTGCGTGAGCGTCGAGCCGAGGTAGTCGTAGGTGTATGCGTCGCCGCCGAAGAAGTCCTGTAGCTGGAAGTAGTATATGAACGCGCCGACCGCCGCGCGGACTACGGCCGCGGCGACGAAGACGCGCACGAGGAAGCGCGACTCGGACTCGTGGCGGCTGACGGCGAGCGCGGTCACGCCCGCGAGCGCGGCGAAGAGCGTCACGGACGCAGGGCCAACGTCGGGGAATATCAGGGAGACGCTCACGGCGAGCGCGAGCGCGAACAGGGCGAGAAGTGCGTTCATGCTAAGTGATGAATGAGGAACGATGAAGGAATAAGTTTCAAGTCTCAGGTTGCGAGTTCAAAGTTAAGGACAGGCCCGCCGCCTTCTAACTTTGACCTTTGAACTTGCAACCTGGAACCTATTAATTTCACCACTCCTAGAGGTCGTCGGGCAGATCGGGCCGCGTCTTGTGCTCGACGAGGAAGCGGTCTTCCTCGCTCAGGGGCTTGACGGGCCGGGCCGGGACGCCCGCGATGAGCAGGTACTCGCCTTCGAGTCTGCCCGTCACGACCGAGCCGATGCCGACAACGCAGCGGGATGGTATCACGCCTCCCGGCGCGACGCGAATCTCAGAGCCGATGTAGGTAAGCTCGCCTATCTCGACGGGGCGCGTGCGCTGACGGTTGTGAGTCCAAAGGCTTGAGTTGCGCCCGCCGAGGATTGTGCGGCGGCCGATCTGGACGCGGTCTGTGAAGTCAATCTTGTGCCCGGCGGTGACGATTGCGCCGTCTCCGAGTGTGAAGCGCGGGTCTGTGGGGTTTACGACGACGGGGTCTGGAATCGAGTTTATCTCGTTCATGCGGAGAATCTCCGCGTAGCGCCCCAAGCTCACCTCGTCGCCGCCGCGTATGACGTTCAGGTGGCCGACGCGCGCGTGCTCGCCGATGGTCAAACGGCCTACGCCGATGATGAGGTTGAGGTGGCCTATGCTCACGTCGTCGGCTATCTCGCACTCGCGCGCGTCGATGATGCTCAGGCCGAGGCGCACGCGGCGACCTATGCGGTAGCCGAAGAGCCAGCGGTAGAGCGGGCGCTTCAGGAAGCCCGGCATCGCCGCGACGAGCGCGAGCGACGCGAGACGCATTTTGCTGCTGTGTTGGCGCGACATCGAAGCGGAGGACTTTATAGCAGTTTGGAGGAGTAGTTCACCACAAAGGCACGGAGGCACGCCTAAATGCTTCAAGCTGTCGCTCTGTGTCCGCAGTGGTGAACTGTCTTCATCCTCACTCAACCGAATTCAGCGTCCGAGCAGCGCGCGGTCTGCGTTCGCTGACTTCTGACGGCGGCGCACGACCGACTCGAACACTTCGTGGACGCGCGGCGCTTGCACGGCCGCCGAGTAGCGCGCCTCGACGGTCTCGCGACCCGCGCGCCCGAGACGCGCACGCTCTTCGGACGAGCGAAGGAGCATCGAGAGCCTCTCTATCCACTCGTCGTCCGACGCGGCGAGCAGCCCGTTCTCGCCGTCGCGGATTATCTCCGAGTTGACCCCGACGGGCGAGCAGACGGCGGGGATTGCGAGCCCCATGTACTGAAGCGCCTTCATACCGCATTTGCCCTGGCTCCACTTGTCGTCGGGCAGCGGCATTAAGCCCACGTCGAACGGCCGAAGGTCTTCGACCTCCGTCGCCGAACGCCACGGCATGGCCTCGACCTCGACGCCCTCCATCTGAAAATCGGGGACGCCCACGACGCGCAGCCGGAAACGCTCGCGCTCCGCGAGACGGCGCAGCGCGCCTTTGATCGTCGAGAGGTGCGTCGCCGTGCTGTGGCTCCCGCTCCAACCTATGACGGGCACTTCGTTCGGCGCGCGCGGCTCGACCGTGTACCTCTCCGTATCGACAGTCGTCGGGATGACTGTGACGTGCTCGTTGACCTCGCGCGCGTAGTCGGCGAGGTAACTGTTGCCCGTCGTCACGTGCGCGGCCATGCGGCATATCGCGCGCGTCTTGCTGGGGAACTTCAGGTAACTAAGATACCCGTTCGAGGGGCTGACGTAACGCTCGAAGACCGCGTCGTCGAAGTCGAAGACGAAGGGCACGCCCGTGTGCGCGAGCCAGCGCTCGAAGACTGGCGGGCCGAGGAGCGCGGCCTCTCTTAAGACGTACACGAGGTCGAAGCCTCGTGCGCCCCGCACGTCGCGCGAGCGGCGCACGAGCGCCTCCGAGACGAGCTTCAACTTCTCCGGCATACGGCCCGGCTTGTATAGGACTTCGTGGAGCGCGTCCGACTCGAAGGGCTTGTACGTTATCTCGACGCCGCGCTCGCCGAGCAGCGGCTCCCACTGCTCTATGCGGTAGCGCTGGCTCGGGTTCGTGTCGTAGACGCTCGGTACTATCGCGAGTATGCGCATGTCTCGTCAGTAAGTGATAAGTGATAAGTGATAAGTGATGAGTGATAAGAGAAGATGGCGCGTGTCCTCCCTCTTATCACTCATCACTCATCACTTATCACTTTTCATTCTTCTCCGCGCGTATCTTCAGAGAGTCGCCCAGACCGCAAAGGCGCAGCACGCCGTTGGCGAAGCCCTTCAAGGCGCGGCGCGCGCCGCCCTCGGTCAGAAAAGCGTTCAACTCGTAACCCGACTGCACACGCGCGTTGCTCGCCGCGTGCACTGAAGGCGCGGGCCGCCCGCGCAGCGCGCCGACAATCTCGAAAGGGTTGAAGCCTTCCGTCACGACGCGCGCGCGCACGAACCCAGTCTCCGTTAACAGCGATTCGATTGCGCCGCGCGAGAAGAGGTGCAGGTGCTCGGGCGGGCTCACCGCGCTCCACTTCAGTCCGAGAGAGCGCGCGGAGAACCCTTGCCCGTTCGGCGTCGTCGCCCAGAGCAGACCGCCGGGCCGCATCACGCGCAAGACCTCTCGAAGCAACTCTCGCGGCTCCGCGACGTGCTCAAGCACCTCGCTCAAGACGACCACGTCGAAGTGGCCCTCCCCGTAGCGCGCCTCCGCAAGCTCGCCGTTGAAGACTTCAAAACCCTCTGCCCGATTATGCTCGGCCGCCGTTGCGGAGACTTCGACGCCGACTGCCTCCCAGCCCGCGCGCCGCGCCGCCTGCATGATGGTGCCCGCGCCGCAACCAACGTCTAAGAGACGCCCGCCGCGTCTGTACGGAGCGAAGCCCGCGATTATCTCGTCGAGCCTGCGGTTGATGAACTCCGGGACTGCGAGGTTCTCTTCGCCGTAGTAGCTGTCGTAGTCTTCCGAATCGGACGCGCACGGCAACTCCGCGACGTAGAGCGTCCGGCACGCGCGGCAACGCGTCAGAGGAAACTTGTCCTTCTCCCCGACCCGCTCTGCCTCCGCCGACCCGCACGCGGGGCAGCGGCGCGCGGTGCGCCCGTCTCCGTTCTCGACCATACCTTAACGCCTCGCCTCGCCGCCGCGCCTCTCGCCGCTCGCCGGAACTTCCGCGACGCCCGTCTCCAACTCCGACGCGATGCGCCTGTAGACGGAGAGGTAGCGCGCGCCTCCGACCGTCACTAAATCGAAGTGACGCCGCGCGGCGTCGCTGCAACGCGCGCTCGTCCGCGGGTCTTCCGCGAGCGAGACAGCGCGCGCGGCCGCCAACGCGTAATCTTCGCGCGTGAAGCCGCGCACGACAACGCCTACGCGCTCGCGCTCCAACAACTCGTCCGTGTCGCCTATCCCTTCGTTGCTGACGGCGGGCAGACCGGCCGCGAGATACTCCGGTATCTTCGTCGGCGACGCGGCTATCTGCGAAAAGCTCGCCTTGCGAAACGAGAGCCCGAGCCGCGCTCGCTTCAGGTAGACGGGAACCTCCGACGGCTCGACCGCGCCGATGCGGAACTCTTCCGTCGAGAGCCCCGCGCGCTTCAAGACCTCCGAGACGCGGCCCGCGTCCGAGCGCGTCAGCACGCGGAAGAACGCGCAAGGCCGAAGCTCACGCACGGCGAGAAAGAAGCGCGCCATCTCTTCGAGCAGATAGAGCCCCGTCGCCGCGCCAGCGTATACAACTTCAAAACGTTCAGCGCCGCCTTCATCAATCACGCTCCGTTCAGCGACGCTCTCATCATCTTTCGCGCCGTCGTTCTCGAAGCGCGAGAGCCCGACGCAGCAAGGGATGACCGTCACCTTCTCCGCGCGCGCAAGACCGCTCTCCGAGAGCCACGCGCGCATACGCTCCGTGAGCACGACGACCTGATCCGCGCGACGCAGGCCCGCGCGCTCAAGCCACTTCACCGCGCGGTAGACCTTTGAGCCTTCGCGCCACACGCCCGCGTCCGCGTACTCGTCCGCCATCAGTCCGCGCACGTCGAAGATTGTGCGGCACGGCGCGAGCCGACGCGCGAGCAACGCCATCGCCATCGGCACGTGCGCGCGCGCGTGCAGCACGTCTATGCCTTGACCGCGCACGAGCCGCGCGGACTTCCAAGCGCCCGCGAGTATGTCGTAAAGGGTCGCGGGAGCCGAAGGGCTTTTGTGATAAGGGAGCGCGATCCAGTCAATTCCGTCGGCGACGAGCGACGCGCGCGCCTCGCTCGTCGCCCTCTCGTCCCAAGCGCCATGCATGTCCGGCTCGAACGTCAACAGAGAGACGACGACGCCTCCGCGCGCGAGTTCGCGAAGGTAGGGAAGTACCTGCGTCTGCACGAGCGGCTCGCGCAGGCCGAAGTAGCAGATGTATAGAGTCTTCAAAGGTCTGCACGCTTCGGCGACGCGCCCGCCGCGAACTCTTCGCCGCCGCGATGGCGCGCGCCGCGCACCGCGCGCGATAGTCGCTTCCCGACGCAGAGGCGCGCCGCGACCATCCAGAAGTGCGGCTCGCACGAGACCCACGCGTACTCTCGAAGCGCCGCGAAGAGGTAGTGGCGCGCGCGCGGCCACTCGCCCGCGAGGTAGTAGCCGTATGCGCAGTGCGTAAGGTTTATGGCCTTGATGCGAGCCGCCTTTATGCCGAGCGAGGCGGGCAGGCCCGTCTCGATTATCTTCTCGGTCGCGCGCACGCTCTCGCGCGCGAACCTTTCGGGGTCACCCCAGGTGTTACTGCCGTGGAGACGATGCCATGCGGTCTGCTCGCCCGTGCCTATGAACTCCGACGCGCGCAGGAGCGTGGCCCACACGAGCCAGTCCTCGCCTATCATCGTCTCGGTGTCGAACACGTCGCCCGAGCCGTACGCCGAGTCGAGCGCACTGCGGCGCACGACGACCTCCGTCGGAAAGAGTATCAGCCGTTTTAAGCAAAGCTCGCGCTTCAGATGGTCGCCCTCGTACTCCGGCCGCGCGACGCGCGCGCGTATCACGCGACCTTCGGCGTCGATCAGCCCGTGCTCGGCGTACGCCGCCGCCGCGCTCGGGCTCTTAACTAAAGCCTCGACGCACGTGCTCAGATGATTTGGACGCCAGAGGTCGTCGGAGTCGAGGAAGGCCACGAACTCTCCGCGCGCGAGACGCAGCCCGTGGTTGCGCGCGGCGCAGCGCTCGGCGTTCTCCTGCCAGACGTAGCGGAAGCGCTCGCCCCAATCGTTCCTGTGACGTTCGACGACGGCCGCCGTGTCGTCGGTCGAGCCGTCGTCAACGACTATGACCTCGACCTCCGCGCCCCCTTGCGCGAGCGCGGATTCAACCGTCAGAGGCAGGTAGCCCGCGCGGTTGTAGGTCGGAATGATTACGCTCGTGAGCGAAGGCTGCATACGGAAGAAGACTCGGAGCCCGATTCAAAAAAAACTCTCAACTGCTCTCTTAACAAATGTCAGTCGAATGTGACCTCGCCCGGACTCACACCGCTCGCGCGCGCCAGGTAGCGCAGCGCGGAGGGGTGCGCGCGGACGGCCCTGAAGGCGAGGCGGCAGAAGTCCGCCGCCCGCCCGCCGCTCATGTACGAGCGCGCGAGCACGGAGTAATGCCACGCGTGGACCGCGCCGCGCTTCGCCGTAATCGCGGGCCACTCGCGCGCGACGTGCGGGCACGCGAACAGGCGTTCGAGCGCGAGCAGCGTGCAACGCTCCATCACTTCGAGCGAGACCTTCGCGCGCGACACCACGCGCACCGTCGTCAGTGGCAGCGCGACCCGCGCCGACTCGAAGTGCGCGGCCAGACGCATCCACATGTCCCAGTCCTCGCCCGTGCGAAGCCGCGCGTCGAAGAGTCCGACCGCGTCGAAGCAGTCGCGGCGCACGAGCGCAGTCGGCGTCGCGAAGATGTTGCCCGCGAGCAACTGCGGAAGCAGCGGCGCGTCCGTCGCCCTCGACGCGCGGTCGGTCTCAGTCCCGTCCTCGAAACGAAGCCTCTCGTCAGTGAAACTGAAGGCCGCCGAAGGCTTGCCTTCAAGCGCCTCGAACTGCGCCGAGAGCTTGCCCGCGAGCCAGAAGTCGTCCGCGTCCAGAAAGGCGACCCAACCTTTTCGCGCCTCGTGTATGCCCCGGTTGCGCGCGGCCGACGCGCCCGCGTTCTCCTGCCGGATGCAGCGCAACTCGCCTTCGCGCGCGAGACGTTCGAGCACTTCGGGCGTGTCGTCGGTCGAGCCGTCGTCCACGACGATTATCTCAAGGTCGGGCCAGCTTTGCGCGCGCGCGCTCGCGACCGCCTCCGGCAGAAACCGCGCGAGGTTGTACGTAGGGATGACGACGCTCACGCCGCGCCCTACAGACTTTCGCACTATCCCTGAATCCACCTTTGAAGCTTAAAGCCCTGCCGCGCGAAGCGTCAAACCAGGGCGCCGTCGGGCCGAAGTTGTGTGGAAGGTTCCGAAGCCTTGCCGCTAATCACCGCGAAGCGCCCGACGCAGGTCCGCCGCGAAGAGGCGTAGCGTCTGATCCACGTCGCGGCGCTCGCGGCCACGGAGCCGACGCGCGCCGCTCTGCAAAGAGAGCATGAGGCAGCGCGCGGCGAGGCTCGTGATGCGTCGGCGGCGCGGGAGGCAGTAGCGCTGCACGTCCAGGAAGGCTTCGGATTGGACGCGCAGCTTTTCGAGCGAGTCCCATCGCTTGAGAGAGCTTGCCGCGCCGAGGTGCGACACGACCGCCGCGGGCTCGAACAGGAGACGCCAGCCCGCGCGCCTGATTCTCAGGCACCACTCGTTGTCCTCGCCGTACATGTGGAATCGCTCGTCGAAGCCGCCGACTTGGTCTATGACTTCGCGCTTCAACATCATCGCCGCGCCGCCGAGCATCCCGACTTCGCGTCGGCGCGAGTAGTCCCAATGCTCCGCGAGCAGAAGCTCGCCGCGCACGCGCCGCGGCAGAAGCTTGTGCAAGCGAAAGCCCGTCAGCAGAACCTCCCACGCCGAAGGGTCGCCGCGCCAGACGCTCACCTGCACGGAGCCGTCCGCGTTGAGAAGCTTCGGCCCCGCCATGCCTATTCGCTCTTCGGAGCGCACGGCCGCGACGAGGCGGTCAACGCTTCCCGGCGTCACTTCGGTGTCGGGGTTGAGCAGGAAGAGGAGCGGCGCGCGCGTGAGCGGGAAGGCTTGATTGTTCGCGCGGCCGAAGCCCCGGTTCTCTTCATTCTCTACTACGCGGAGACGCTCGCCGAGCGTGCGGGCCGCGTCGCTTTCGCGCAGGGCGGCGAGGCTCTCGTCGGAGGAGTTGTTGTCTACGACAATGACTTCGTACGAGACGGAGGGCGGCGACGCGACGAGGCTCTCGACGCAGCGGCGCAGGAGTTCGCCCCCATTCCAGTTGACGATGATGACGGACAGCTCTGCACTCATGTCGAGGTCGGGCCATGTTACCATCAACGCGCGCGGCTCATTAAACGGCTCGTGGTCAGAACCGCGAGCGGTGGCCTCGCGGGTGTGTGCTACGCCGCGCGGCCCGCTTGATGAAACCGCGACCCGCGAGGCTTCCGCTCGCGGTTCTGACGGAAGAGAATGAATAGTAGCTCTCATCGAAGTGCGGTAGGCGTCTTGCGCCCGCGCAGGGTCGCGAGGCGGAGCCTGCCCGCCAACTTCCGGCAGGACGACATGCCGCTCTTCGGCCACGAGCTTGAGCGCGTGATTCCTCCGGCCGAGCTGCTTGAGTTGCGCGGCGTGCGCGTGAGCCCGGACGGGCTGCTCTTCAAGGGCCTGAAGATTCTGCCGGAGTCGTTCGCCTTCCCCGCGAACTTCAGGCGTTGGAAGACGAGGAGCGTCGTGAAGTTCTTCGCCGAGAACTATCTGCTCAGGCGCGCGCGACGCGTCGAAGGGCGCGCGGCGTGGATTACGGACGACTGGGGCGGCGGCTACTTCCACTGGCTCGCGGACTCTCTGACGCGCCTCTACACGATTCGCGAAGAGGCGCGTCAGTTGACGCTCCTGCTGCCGCACATGCACGCGTCGCTCGGCTTCGTGCGACCTTCGCTCGCGCCCTTCGGCGTCGGCGACGTGCGATTCGTCGGCGCAAGCGAGACGCTCCTGTGCGAGCGGCTCGTCGTGCCGATGCACACAGCGCCTTCGGGACATTACGACGAGGAGATTCTCGGCGGCGTGCGTAGGCTTCTGCTCGAAGCCTACGGCGCGCCCTTCAGCACGAACGAGGGCGGGCGACTTTATATAAGCCGCGGGCGCGCGTTGAAGCGGCGCATCGCGAACGAGGACGAAGTCGTCTCGGTCGTGAAGGGTTTCGGCTTCCGAGTCGTGCACGCGGAGGATCACACGTTCGAGGAGCAGGTCGAGATGGCCTCGCGCGCGCGCTTCTTCGTCTCGAACCACGGCGCGGGCCTCACCAACATGCTCTTCGTGCGCGAGGGCGGGCGCGTGCTTGAGCTTCGGCACCAGACGGACGCCGTCAACAACTGCTACTTCACGATGGCCTCCGCGCTCGGCCTCGAATACTTCTACCAGACGTGCCCCTCCGACGACCCCTCGGAAGACCCGCACACCGCGCACCTACGCGTTGACACGGACGCGCTCGCCGCAAACCTCCGCCTCATGCTCGTCGGCTGAAGTCTCTCCCGAAAGTTAAAAGCGAAAAGTGAGGCTCGCGCGAAAGAACGTGCGCGTCAGGAGAGAAGGTCTTTGGCGGCGCTCGCGACGCCGTTCGAGTATCGGTGATACCGGAGCGTGAACAACTCCCTGAGCACGGGCGCGGCGCGGCGCAGGAGCGCGCTCGGCATCCTGCGCCGCGCGTCCATGTGCGCTATCCGCGCGTCAAGCTCCGCGAGAGAGCGTGCGGCGCGCGTGCTCTTCGTTATCTCCAAGCCGCGCGAGCGCGCGTCCGCGAGCCGGGCGCGTGCGGCGCGTGCGACCGCGAGCGTCGAGTCGTAAGGGTTCGTGCGTATGAGTGCGCTCTGCGCCTCGCCCGCGACGACGGCGCGAAGTCCGCGCGCCAACTCTTCGCGCGCGAGCGGGCCGACCTGCTGCGAGTCGTGCCGACGGTAGAGCACGAGTTGCTCCGAGACGGGGCGCACGCCCCCGACGCACGCGGCGAGCAGAGAGATCCACGCGTCGTGTATGAGCGGGAGGTCTGCCGGGAAGGGCAACACAACTTCGCGCAGCCGCGCACGCAATGCCATCGTCGCGCCCGTCACGGTCGAGCCGCGCAGAAGGTCTCCGATGCCGCGCCCCGACTCCAAACGCTCAAGCTCCGCGCGTTCAAGCCCGACGCTCTCCCAAAGCCCTTGCCCCACGGGGCGCGAA